>CAJUCE010000005.1:0-89990 GCA_910584865.1 uncultured Acetatifactor sp. | reverse complement strand
GCCGGAGGATTTCGGGAAAGTCTGATAAAAATAACAGGCCTTGCGCCGTTCCTGGATCAGGAGAAGCTGAACCGTCTGGCAATGAACGCGGATCCGGAAGAAGACATGAAGGGGATCGTGTCGCTTGCGCCCTTTTTGAGCCATGAGACGCTGGATTTGGTGACGGAAAAAGTATTGGGAGGAGACGGAGATGCCGGAGGATTTCGGGAAAGTCTGATAAAAATAACAGGCCTTGCGCCGTTCCTGGGTCAGGAGAAGCTGAACCGTCTGGCCATGAAAGCAAACCCGGAAGAAGATATGAAGGGGATCATATCTTTGGCACCCTTTTTGAGCCAGGAGACGCTGAAACGGGCAGCGGAAAAAAGGTTGGAGCGCGGGGGCGATATCAGTGGGCTCTGTCCCTTTCTGCCGTGGGAGACTATGCAGTATTTTTTGAAAAAATGATGAGGCCCATGGGGACTTTCGGGTGGGCGTTCCGGAGCTTGCCTTCTTCCCTTTGCCGTGATAGAATGGGGAATATGAGAGAGGAAGGAAAGAAGGGGGCGGAAATGCCCCCGAATTTCCCGGAAGGTATGAAATCATGACAAAAAAGTTGCTGAAAATATTACGGACTCTGCTGATTGTACTGCTGTTTGTCGTGGCTGTGAATATCCTGGAACCCCTTTTCCGGAAGGGGCCGGATCCGGATTACGCGGAAGAAATCGCCCGCATGGAGTTCGAGGCGGAAGGTTCTGGCGGGGAGAGCATCCTGTGCATTGACGACAACGAAGAGGCTCTTCTCTGGCGGCTTCGGATGATCGCCAGCGCGGAGCGTTCGGTGGTTCTGTCCACCTTTGACCTGCGGCCGGACGACAGCGGGACGGATGTGATCGCGGCGCTGTATCATGCGGCACAGCGGGGCGTGCAAGTCCGGATTCTCATCGACGGCATCTATCAGCTGTTCTACCTGGACGGAAGCGAACTGTTTCAGGCGCTTGTCTCCCATGGGAACGTGGAAGTCCGGATCTACAATCCTGTGAGTCTGGAGAACATTTTCCGGCTGAATTACCGGATGCATGACAAATACCTTATCATAGACGGGGAGATGTACCTGTTGGGCGGCAGGAATACCAATGACATTTTTCTGGGGGACAAAAAACAGGGGATCAACATTGACCGGGACATCCTGGTCCGCAGCGTTTCGGGCGAAAAGGGGGAATCCCTGGCCGCCCTGGAAGATTATTTTCAGGAAATCTGGGAAGAGGACTGCGTGAAGGGGAAAAAGATCACTCATGGGGAGGATTTTTACACGGATCAGTACGAAATTCTGGAGTCCCGCTATGCGGCCCTGAAGGAAAAATACGGGGACATGGAAACTTACGACGGCTGGCAGGAGGCGGTTTACCCTGCGGACAAGATCACGCTGCTCACCAATGGAACTCCTGCCCAAAAGAGGAGCCCCCTGATGCTGCAGGCCATTGCATACCTGATGGGGGAGGGGAACGATATTCTCATTCAGACGCCTTATGCGATCTGCGATGACTACATGTATGACGTATTAAAGGACACTGCGGACAGGGCACAGGTTCAGATCATCCTCAATGCGGTGGAGAGGGGATCCAATCCCTGGGGCTGTACGGATTACCTGAACCAGAAAGACAGGATCCTGGACACCGGTGTGCAGGTTTTCGAGCTGATGAACGAACACGCGGTACATACCAAAACGGTGCTCATTGATGATAATCTGTCTGTCGTGGGCTCCTACAACCTGGACATCCGCAGCACTTATCTGGACACGGAGCTGATGTTGGTGATCGACAGCCCGGAGCTGAACAGCCATATCCGGAAAATGGAATCATTGTATATGGAAAAAAGCAAGAAGGTGCTGCCCGGTGGACAGGAGACGGAAGGGAGCCTCTACAGGAACATCCCGTTTGACCGGGAGAAAGAAATATTTTACGGGATACTGCGTGTTCTGATCCGGCCTATCCGGCATCTGTTGTAATGCCTTTTAGGTTTATGCCCGTGCCGGATATCGTCAGAGACATCTGGCGCGGCTCCGCGGAGTATTTTCATGTATTTTCTGTGCGAACAATCCCGGTCAATTGTTTCGGCTGCTTTGACAATAGCAATTAAATCTCTGCGATTTTTTGTACATGCCCTTTACAGCCCTACCTCTCCATGCTAAAATATTTCCAGGCAGCAGGAAGGGACAGCGCCCGGACGGGGGATGTCTCCTCTCTGCCTATAAAAAGCCTGAAAACGGGCAGGAGGGTATGTACATGAAGAAACTGATGAAGTATCTTGGCGATTACAGGAAGGAATCTATTCTGGCGCCGCTTTTTAAGTTGCTGGAAGCCTTTTTTGAGCTGATGGTTCCTCTTGTGATGGCAAGCATCATTGACCGGGGTATCAATGCGAACGGCGCCGGGGGGCCGGACACGGGCCATATCTGGAGGATGGGGTTATGTCTGCTGATATTAGCGGCAGTGGGGCTGGTTTCCTCCATCACGGCCCAGTTTTTTGCAGCCAAGGCAGCGGTGGGGTTTTCCGCGAAGCTGCGGCAGGCCCTGTTTGACCATATCCAGGAGCTGAATTTCACTAATATCGACAAGGCAGGTACATCCACAATGATCACCCGTATGACCAGCGACGTGAACCAGATCCAGTCCGGTGTGAACCTGGTGCTGCGCCTGTTCCTGCGTTCTCCCATCATTGTATTCGGAGCCATGATCATGGCATTTACCATCGACGTAAAAAGCGCGCTGGTGTTCGTGGTGGCCATCCCGCTGTTGGCTATTGTGGTGTTCGGCATCATGGTGTGGACCATGCCTTTATATAAGAAGGTGCAGGCCAACCTGGACAAGGTTCTGGGGATTACCAGGGAGAACCTGACAGGCGTCAGGGTCATCCGGGCGTTTCACCAGGAAGAGGTGGAGGTAGGCCGTTTCCGGGGGTTCACCAAGGCTCTGGCGGACAGCCAGATCTTCGTGGGGAAAATCAGCGCGGTTATGAATCCTGTCACCTATGTGATTGTCAACGGTGCTATTATCATGCTGATTTATATCGGGGCCATCCAGGTGAACGTTGGGAACCTGACCCAGGGCGAAGTGGTGGCCATTATCAATTACATGTCCCAGATCCTGGTGGAGCTGGTGAAGCTGGCCAACCTGATCATTACGGTTACCAAGGCTCTGGCCTGCGCGGACCGTGTGGCGGGTGTGTTTGAAATTCAGAATGCAGATCAGGCTGCAGCAGGACAGACGGTGGGCGGCTCCGCTGAGGGGGCACAGCTGTCCGGGGCGGGCGAGAAAGCAGTGTCCGGCTCTGAAGGAAGCAGTCTGCCGGGCGAGAAAGCAGCGCCCGGTTTTGAGGCCGCCGCCGGAGAGCCGGCGCAGGAGGCGCCTTTCCTGCAGTTTGACCATGTGTCCCTGACCTATGCCGGGGCAGGCGCGGAGACACTTCATGACATTCATTTTTCCGTAAATAAGGGCGAGACTGTCGGCATCATCGGCGGCACCGGTTCCGGAAAATCCTCCCTGGTGAACCTGATCCCCGGCTTTTACCCGGTGACCGGCGGCTCGCTTCGTCTGGAGGGCCGGGATATTTGTCAGATTCCCGAGGACGAGCTTCGGGGGATGGTGGGCATGGTGCCCCAGAAGGCGGTATTGTTCAAGGGAACCATCCGCAGCAATCTCCAGTGGGGCAAACCGGACGCCACGGAGGAGGAGATGTGGCAGGCCATCGACACCGCCCAGGCCAGGGAGGTTGTGGAAGGGAAGGAGAGCGCTCCCGGAAAGAAGGACGGCCTGGATGCCGCCGTCGCCCAGAACGGCAAGAATCTCTCCGGCGGCCAGAGGCAGCGTCTGACCATCGCCAGGGCACTGGTGCGCAGGCCCCGGATATTGATTCTGGACGACAGCGCTTCCGCACTTGACTACGCTACTGACGCAAAACTGCGCACCGCCCTTCGAAATCTTGAGGGAGGGATTACCACGTTCATTGTGTCCCAGCGGGCCTCTTCCATCCGCTATGCGGACAAAATTGTAGTACTGGATGACGGCGAGATGGCGGGCATCGGAACCCATGAAGAGCTTTTACAGAATTGTGATGTATACAGGGAAATCTACTTCTCCCAATATCCCGAGGAACGGCTGAAAGCTGCGGGAGCGACAGGAGGAACCCATCCTGAGCCGGGCAGAAACAGGGCAGAGGGATGTACGGAAAGAGACATGACAGGGAAAGGAGGCGGAGATTATGGCTTCAGATAAAAAACAGGTAAACAAGAAGGGACGCTCCGGCCAGATGGCGGCATTGGGACAGGTGTTGAATTATATCAGAAGATACTGGCTGATGGTAGGTTTTTCCCTGGCACTGGCAGCAGTGACCGTCGTGCTGACCCTGTATGTGCCCATTCTGACGGGGGATGCGGTGGACCTGCTTCTGGGACAGGGGGCAGTGGCTTTCCCGGCGGTTTTTTCCATTATGAAGAAGATCGGAATCGCGGTGGCGGTGACGGCCCTGTCCCAGTGGGTGATGAATACCTGCAACAACCACATCACTTACCATGTGGTGAAGGATATCAGGGAGGATGCCTTTGAAAAACTGGAAGAGCTTCCCCTAAAGTACCTGGATGCCCACGCCTACGGCGACATCGTGAGCCGGGTGGTGGCGGACGTGGACACTTTTGCGGACGGCCTGCTCATGGGCTTTACTCAGTTGTTTACCGGGGTGTTGACCATTCTGGGCACCCTGGTCTTTATGATGGTCACCAATGTGCCCATCGCCCTGGTGGTGGTGTGCATCACGCCGGTGTCCTTCCTGGTGGCCAGGTTCATCGCCACGAGAACATACTCCATGTTCAAGCTGCAGTCGGAGATCCGGGGAGAACAGACATCCCTGATCGAGGAGGCCATCGGGAACCAGAAGATTGTGAAGACTTTCTCCAGGGAGGAAGCGGTGAAAGGCCAGTTCGCGGAGATTAACGGCAGGCTCCAGGGATGCTCCCTGCAGGCCATCTTCTTTTCCTCCATCACAAATCCGGCCACCCGGTTCGTCAACAGCCTGGTGTATGCGGGGGTGGGGATCTTCGGTGCCTTTGTGGCGATTCGCGGCGGCATCAGCGTGGGACGGCTGTCCTGTTTCCTAAGCTATGCAAACCAGTACACCAAACCCTTCAACGAGATCTCCGGGGTGGTGACGGAGCTGCAGAACGCCCTGGCCTGTGCCGCCAGAATTTTCCAGCTCATTGACGAGGAGCCCCAGGTACCGGACGCAGAGGACGCGAAGGTACTAACGGACGCACAGGGCAATGTGGCTTTGGAAAATGTGTATTTCAGCTATGTGCCGGATAAAAAGCTCATTGAGAATTTCAACCTGAAGGTGAAGCCGGGCCAGAGAGTGGCCATCGTAGGCCCCACCGGCTGCGGCAAGACCACGGTGATCAACCTGCTGATGCGGTTCTACGACGTGGACAGCGGAGCGATCGCTGTGGACGGTACGGATATCCGTAAAATGACCAGGGGGAGCCTGCGCACCAGTTACGGCATGGTGCTCCAGGAGACCTGGCTGCGAAGTGGCACCATCCGGGACAATATTCGCATGGGGAAACCGGATGCCACGGAGGAAGAGGTACTGCAGGCGGCCAGGGCGGCCCATGCCCACAGCTTCATCAAGCGCCTGCCGCAGGGCTATGACACTGTCATTACGGAGGACGGCGGCAGCCTGTCCCAGGGCCAGAAGCAGCTTCTGTGTATTGCCAGGGTGATGCTCTGCCTGCCGCCCATGCTGATTCTGGACGAGGCGACTTCCTCTATCGACACACGCACGGAGATGCGCATCCAGAATGCCTTCGCGAAAATGATGGAGGGCAGGACCAGCTTCATCGTGGCCCACAGGCTTTCCACCATCCAGGAGGCGGACATTATTCTGGTGATGAAGGACGGCAATATTATCGAGCAGGGGAACCATGAGACACTGCTTGCGAAGAAGGGATTTTATTCTACGCTTTATCATTCGCAGTTTGAGGGTTGAGTGTGAGCGGAATGAAGATTTCCCAGGCGGGCAGGAGGGGGATTCTTGCAGACCTGCACCAGCTTCATGAAAGCTGTCGGATTGTTTCGGAGCTCCGGCAGCTTTTTTTGTATGACGGCATCCAAAGGAAATATGTCAGCAAGGGCTGACGGGTGCCCGGCACGCGAGTAGTGGAGAAAGACATTCCTCTGCTCGATTGCAGATTTGGACAGAAAGAATAAAGTTTCTGCACGTTGCTTTCTGTGTAATGTCATGAACGGGAGAAAAACATGCGCAAACGGTCAGTACCGCACTTAAGAACATGCGGGAAGGAACCGATATATGATATATATTATAAATATGGTTCGACAGGAATAGGAGGGCCAAAACAGCGGACGCAAGTTCGGTGTATCGGAGACATTTTACCAAATACAGCGAAGAAATTCGGGAATGAGAGGGGCATGATGAGATTACAGAATAACATAACCGTTTTTACCGGAGATACACAAAATAACGCACAGGTGCAGCAGGCCGGACAGAAGGCGGCAGGGTCTCGGGAGCAGGGGAAGAATAAGACTTTTTATGCCGGTAATTTCCTGACGGAATTCCCTCTGCAGGACAGGATCGCCCAGAGAAAGGCTCAGGCACAGGAGCGTGCCATGAAGATTGTGGGCGATGCATGGGATGCGGACCGTCAGATAGACGATGAGATCAGGCAGCGCCGTGACCATATCCGGGAGCTGCAGGAGGATAATAAGGATGCCCTGGAGAATCTGAAAGAATTCCGTGAGATGGAGGATACTCTGCGTGAGGGCTATGGTGTGACGTCCGACAGCCGGGAACAGCAGGATCTGGAGCTTTTGAAACGCAGCAAAGAGATGGGATTCAAGCCAACGGAGGAAGAAAAGGAGCGTCTGGCGGCGATCAGAGAGCGGGGCTTGACGGATTATCAGACCCGTGCTCTGGAATTGGATAAAACGGCTTCCTATTATCGGAGGATTGTTGCAGACAACAACAGAGCGGCAGCGGAAGAAAAGGATGTCATCAAGGGGATCCGGGCAGAGCGGAACAAGTATCATCCCATGACGGACGCCCAGGCCCAGGCGGAGGATGTGCTGCAGGCTGCCCGGGACGAGGTTATCGGTATGGTGGCGGAGGAGGCTAAAGAGCATCTGGACGAGGAACAGGAGAAGCGAGAGGAGCAGGCCGAGGCTATCGAGGAGAAGAGACAGGAGCAGGAGGAGATCCTGGAGAAACGTGAAGAGCGGGAAGAAGAGCTGGAAAATCTGGTCGAGGATATGCCTGTGGAGGAGATGACGAATTTGAACCAGGCTGTGGAGGATGTGAAGCAGCAGATTCAGAAGGTTTTAAACAATGTGAATCTTCTGGAAGAGGATATCAAAGGCGCTCAGGTGGATTTGAATGCATAGCGGAAATTGAAAGCAGGGGGACAGTACATGAAGCTGCATAATAACATTACAATTTTTACAGGGGATACCCAGAATCCTGCGCAGGCGGGGAAGACAGGAGCCGGACAGTCGGCCCGTACTACCCAGGGGAAGAATAAGACTATCTACGCCGGCAATCTGTTGACGGAGTTCCCCTTGCAGGACAGAATACAGAAAAGACGTGCTCAGGCCCAGGAGCGTGCCATGAAGATTGTGGGCGATACTTGGGACGGAGACAGGAAAATCGATCAGCAGCTTCAGGAGAGCAGAGATCGCCTCAGAGAACTCCGTGCTACATATAAGGATGCCCGGGACGGCATTAAGGCGCTGGAAGCAAAGAGCGAAGAATGGACAGAATATTATGAAGTGGATCCGGACAGTGAGGAGCAGCAGGATCTGGAGCTTTTGAAGAAGGCCCAGGCAGAGAAGCATCGTTGGGCAGGCATTGAGCTGACCCCGGAGGAGAACGCCAGGCTGAATGAGATCAACCAAAAGGAGTTGACCGAATATCAGAAAATCCAGCTGGAGCTGAATGAGGATATCTGGACATACAAAGATACCGTTTATACTTCCGGGCGTGCCATCGAGAAGGAGAACGCCGTCATCCGGGGTATCCGTCTGGAGCGTCTCAAAAAGGATCCCATGGTGAAGGCACAGCAGCAGGCGGAAAATGTGATGGAAAGTGCCCGTAAGGAAGCCATTGGCATGATCGTGGAAGAGGCAAAGGATCATCTGGACGAGGAACAGGAAGAGAAGGAAGAAGAAGCCGAAGCCGTCAAGGAGAAGAAGGAAGAGCAGGAGGAGATTCTTGAGAAGCGCAAGGACCGTGAGGACGTACTGGAAGAGCTCACAGAGGATATGCCTTTGCAGGAGATGTCCGATTTGAAGAATGTGCAGACAGAGATTCAGCAGGAGATCCAGAACCTGGTCAGCAAGATGAGCCTGGTGGAAGAGGATATCAAGGGCGCGAAAGTAGATACAAATGTGTAGGGAGCAAAAGCGGCCGGAGAGTATCATTAGGTAGTGTAAAAAAGTTTGTGTCTTTGGTAAAAAATGGCTCCTTTTTGGTAAGAATCAAGATATGAAAATTCTTATCGAAAAGGAGTATTTTTATGCCAGTAGTAAAGGAGCAGATCCGACAATTACTGCGGACAACAACTTAAACAGTGTGGCAGATGTCTACACCCTCCTCAGGGATGGCTTCAAGGACATCCTCCAGGAGCTCATGGATATCGGGCAGACTCCTCCCTCCACACATTCAGGTACTTTCTCAACTATGCATGCAGTCGGCCCAAATGGCTGGTATTTCCCTTTTCTATACAGGCTTTCGTCATCCCAAGATATACAAGGGAGGTGGCTAATCGCCAAAAGCTCGGAAGAGAAAATCCATGAACTGGTGGGGCATGAAGACGAGCGGACGACTTTCCACAATTACTGTTACAACCGTGAGACGGATGCGCGGACACACGAAAATATCGAACATACGCTTTCACGGACTAAAGTGTAATCAAGTGTAACCAGAACGTATGTACACAAAAACAGCGGAACCCCACATTTTATGGGATCCCGCTGCAAACTAAAAAGAGCGATAGACGGGACTCGAACCCGCGGTTTCCACCTTGGCAAGGTGGCGCTCTACCAACTGAGCCACTATCGCTTAAATCCTTTTCTCTCAAGGACAAGATTTATTTTACTATAGGATGGTCTGGTTGTCAACAGTTTTTTTCATAAATCCGATAAATCCAAAGGCCCCCAAACAGGAAAGTGCAGAACCGGCAGGGCCTGTATTCAAGAACTCTGCGGTTTCCTCAGCAGGCAGCGGCGCAGCCATCCGGAGAAGCGTTTTTCAATAATTGCCCAAATGATAATCGCCAGGGATACGCTCAGCGCAATCGCCGCAGCCGTCCCAAACAGTGTATATGGGGTAAAGACAGAAAAATCAAAAACGGCCCGATCCAACAGCATTACCGGATAGTAATGTATCAGATAGAGGGAAAAGCTGATATCGCCTAGTCGGACCAATGGCGAAGGGATCTTTTTCACATACAGGCCCAGAAGGAAACTGCAGATCACAATGGACAAAGCCGGGAGTCCCCATAGGAAGGGCCTGCGAAACCCGAGGATATTCACTGTGGGTTTTGTGATCAGGAGACCGGCAAAGCACAGAAGGATTACGGCGCAGCATGGCAGAAGTCCGATTCCGGGAAGCCTGCCCGCCTGGTACAGCCGGTAGATTCCCCATGCCATATAATAAGCGGCCATGCCGAAGAGAAATTCCAGCATCACAGGATTTCCATAAAAGGCAAGAACTGCGGGAGGAGAGGGCAGCAGGGTAGCAG
The DNA here is from genome assembly GCA_910584865.1 of uncultured Acetatifactor sp. Lineage (GTDB taxonomy): Bacteria > Bacillota > Clostridia > Lachnospirales > Lachnospiraceae > Acetatifactor. The sequence continues at coordinate 80,212 of CAJUCE010000005.1, read as the reverse complement.
CCGTCACGATTCCGGACAGAAACAGGCCGCAGAGCAGGCCCCGATACCTGTGGCTGATACGCATGGCGGCGAGGAACAGGAGATAGAAGAAAATCTCGCAGTTAACAGTCCATCCGATACGCATCAGGGGCTGGAGCACACCGCCGCCGATGTCAAAAGGGATGAACAGGAGGCTTTTTAGAAGAAAGACAGGATTTGCCCTGGTCTGTTCGAACATGCCCGGAAACAGAACCAGAAGCAGGAAAGTGCCGGTTGTCATGAGGTAGTACAGAGGCAGTATGCGGATCAGCCGTTTGCGCAGAAAATAAGCGGTATCTCTGTGAGTGGAAAACATAATCATAAAACCGCTGATGCAGAAGAAAATATCCACGCCGAAGGCACCGCAGTTTAAGAAGCGGATATGTTCCAGTACAATGAACAGGGCTGTAATCCCCCGCAGTGCCTGTATACTGTCGAAATGCATCTGATGAAAATCTGTCCGGTTTTCTGCCATGAATTTTCTCCGTTTCTCTGGGCACGGTGTCTCTGCGACAGTGGATGTGCCCTGTTTCACCTATAGTCCTCTCAGAATTTCAGTGTAACACAGATTCTGCCATTTCTGCAACCTTCTTTCCGCAACCTTTTTTGTTTTCAGACAATTTTTCTCTTGCAGTAAATACAATTACATAATAAAATAAAGATAGAGATAATTTTGGCATGGGACGTTAAGAGACGGAACTGGAAAACAGTCTCTGAGCGCCCCATGCCCGGGAGAAATTTCAGATGCGCCCTTTGCAGCGGAAATTGACTCCCCCTAAGGGGCATGGGACGTTAAGAGACGGAACTGGAACAGGAGGGAGAGATATGAAACTGATTTTCGTAGGTGCTGCCCATGAGGTGACAGGAAGCTGTCATTACATTGAGGTTGGCGGGAAACACATTCTGGTGGATTACGGTATGGAACAGGGCGTGAATGTATTTGAGAATGTTCCTCTGCCGGTGGATGAGTCGATGATCGACTATGTGCTGCTGACCCATGCCCATATCGATCATACCGGTCTGTTGCCGCTCTTATATGCCAGGGGCTTCAGGGGACAGGTGTTTGCAACGGATGCCACGGCGGATTTGTGCAGCATCATGCTCCGTGACTGCGCCCACATCCAGATGATGGAGGCAGAGTGGAAGAACCGGAAGGCGAAGAGAAGCGAAAGCGTGGCACCCATGGAACCTCTTTATACAATGGAGGATGCGGAGGGGGTGATCAAGCGGATCGTGGCGGTTCATTATAACCAGAAGATAGAGATCTGCGACGAAATGACCATCCGGTTTACCGATATCGGCCATCTTTTGGGCTCTGCCAGCATTGAAGTGTGGCTGCGGGAGGACGGTCATTCGAAGAAGCTGGTCTTCTCAGGCGATATCGGCAATAAAAACGATCCTCTGCTGCGCAATCCTGCGTTCACCAAGACGGCGGATTATGTGATTATGGAGTCTACCTACGGAGACCGTCTCCATGCGGTAGAGCGGCCCGACTACGTTCATGAGTTGGCGGCGATTTTGAAGGAAACCTTTGACAGGGGCGGAAATGTGGTGATCCCCTCCTTTGCGGTAGGACGTACCCAGGAGCTGCTCTATTTCCTGCGCAAGATCAAGGTGGGCAATCTGGTGAAGGGACATGAAGACTTTCCTGTGTATGTGGACAGCCCGCTGGCGGTGGAGGCCACGGAGATTTTCCAGGAAAACCGTATGGAATGTTTTGCGGGAGAGGCTCTGGACATGGTACAGGAGGGTATCAATCCCCTTTCCTTCCCGGGACTGAAGCTTGCCATCACCAGCGATGAGTCCAGGGAGATCAACTTTAATGAAACGCCCAAGGTGATCATTTCCGCGTCGGGTATGTGCGAGGCCGGGCGTATCAGGCATCATTTAAAGCACAATCTCTGGAGGCCGGAGTGCAGCATTCTCTTTGTGGGATACCAGGCGGTAGGGACATTGGGACGTCTCCTGGTAGAGGGTATCGACGAGGTGAAGCTGTTTGGGGAGTCCATTCAGGTCAGGGCCGAGATCAAAAAGCTGGTGGGAATGAGCGGACATGCGGACAAGAACGGCCTGATCGAGTGGATCTGCGGCTTTGAGGAGAAGCCGAAGAAGGTATTTCTGGTGCATGGCGAGGATACGGTTTGCACCGGTTTCGCTGAGTGCCTCAAGCTGGAATACGGACAGCGTACATATGCGCCTTACAGCGGAACCGTGTTCGATCTCATTTCCGGCATGCTGGAATACGAAGCGATCCCAGCTCCCGTCAAGAAGAAAGCCAAAACAGTGGCTTCCAATATCTATGCGAAGCTGTTGGCTGCTGCACAGAGGCTGCTTAACCTGGTCAAGGGAATCGACGGTATGCCGAACAAGGATATGAGTAAATTCGCTGATCAGATCAATTCCCTCTGCGATAAGTGGGAATAGGAAAAGGAGACAATCAATATGAACATCATTGCGGCAGTAGACAGGAACTGGGCGATTGGCCGGAAGGGAAGACTGCTGGTCACCATTCCCAATGACCATAAATTTTTCCGGGAGGAGACCACCGGAAAGGTAGTGGTCTGCGGGCGGAAAACCTTGCAGACCTTTCCCCAGGGTATGCCTCTGAAAGGCAGGATCAACATCATTCTTTCGCGAGATCCCGCCTTTCATGTGAAAGATGCCCGGGTGGTGCATTCTCTGGAGGAATTAAAACAAACCCTGGAACCTTATCCCTCTCAGGATGTCTACTGCATCGGCGGGGAGAGCGTTTACCGCCAGCTGCTGCCCTGGTGCGATACGGCTCATATCACCCGGATCGACAGGCAGTATGAGGCAGACGCATACTTGCCGGACCTGGACCGGGATCCGGCCTGGTGCATGACGGCGGACAGCGATGAGCAGACCTATTTCGACATTGCCTATACCTTCTGTAAATATGAGAGAGTTTTGGACAATTTCTATTGACTTTTGCGGTAAAAAGGATAATAATTGTTAAGAAAAAAGCATACACGGAAAGAAGGTAGCGGCAGTGGAAAAGAAAAACATTGATTGGAGCAATCTTAATTTTGGATATATTCAGACGGAGAAAAGATATGTCTCCTATTTTAAAGACGGCAGTTGGGACGAGGGAACCCTTATCGAAGATGCCAATATTGTATTGAATGAGTGTGCGGGCGTGCTGCAGTATGCCCAGACGATCTTTGAGGGACTGAAGGCGTATACTACCGAGGACGGGCATATCGTGGCATTCCGTCCCGATTTGAACGGGGAGCGGATGGAGGATTCCGCCAGACGCCTTGAGATGCCTGTGTTCCCGAAAGAGCATTTCGTGGATGCAGTGACGAAGGCTGTGGCCGCCAATGCGGCGTATGTGCCTCCCTATGGAAGCGGGGCGACGCTGTATATCCGCCCTTATATGTTCGGCATGAATTCCGTCATCGGCGTAAAGCCTGCGGATGTGTATCAGTTCCGTATCTTCTGTACTCCCGTGGGACCTTATTTCAAAGGCGGTGTAAAGCCTTTGACCATCTGTGTCAGCGATTTTGACCGTGCGGCGCCTCGCGGAACCGGCAATATCAAGGCAGGTCTGAACTATGCCATGAGCCTGCATGCCATCGTGACGGCCCATGCCAACGGGTTTGATGAGAATATGTATCTTGATCCCGGCACACGTACCAAGGTGGAGGAAACCGGCGGAGCCAATTTTCTCTTTGTGACGAGGGACGGCAAGGTGGTTACCCCAAAGTCGGACAGCATTCTTCCGTCCATTACCCGCCGTTCCCTGGTCCATGTGGCGAAGGAGTATCTGGGGCTGGAAGTGGAGGAGCGGGAAGTCTACCTGGAAGAAGTGAAGGATTTTGCCGAGTGTGGTCTCTGCGGTACGGCGGCGGTGATCTCCCCCGTGGGGAAAATCGTAGATCATGGAAAGGAAATCTGCCTTCCCAGCGGCATGACCGAGATGGGACCTGTTACGAAGAAGCTTTATGATACGCTTACAGGAATTCAGATGGGCAGGATCCAGGCTCCGGAAGGCTGGATTCATGTAATAGAGTAAAGACCGAACAATGGAGAGAAGAGAAAAGATCGGGAGGCCCCGGAAAAAGGGGAGGTTTTCCTGTCCGGAGCTGCTGTTGGGCTGTGTTTTTTTCCTTTTATCAGTGCTTACGGCCTGCGGAGATGAGGACGGCGGTGCCAAAGTGATTTTTACCACAGGGCTGGGTAAGGACGAGGTGTTCCGTATCGGCGGAAGCATCTGTACGGAGCCGGAGATGGTGGTATATCTGACCAATACGCAGAACCAGTACGAGAATGTCTATGGTTCCGAAGTGTGGAATGTCTCCAGGGACGGAGTCACGCTGGAGGAAAATGTAAAAGATACCGTTCTGGCCAAGATGGCCCAGATCAAGACCATGTATCTGCTGGCCCAGGATCGGGGCGTAGCCCTGGAGGACGGAGAAAATAAACGTGTGAAGCAGGCCGCGGAAGAATATTTTGATTCCCTTACAGAGCGGGAAAAAGAGCTGATGGGAGTAAAACTCTCAACTATAGAACAGCTTTACAAAGAGTACGCTCTGGCGGATAAAGTATACCATTATATCATTCAGGATGTGAATCCGGAGATCAGTGACGACGAGGCAAGGACCATCACGGTGCAGCATATTCTCCTCCGAATCCCTGCTGAGGACGGACAGGCGGAGTCGGAGGAGCAGAAGCGTGCGGCGTATGAGAAGGCGCTTGAAATACGCCGGATGGCAGTGGAAGACGGGGAAGATTTCCTGGATCTGGCTTCCCGCTACAGTGAGGATTCTGTGATTACCTATTCCTTCGGCAAGGGGGAGATGGATCCCGTCTTCGAGGAGGCGGCTTTTTCTCTGGAGACGGATGAGGTCAGTCAGGTGATCGAGACAAAAGCCGGCTATCATATCATTAAATGTATCAGCACCTTTGACCGGGAACAGACGGACATGAATAAGCTGACCATTGTGGAGGAGCGGCGCAGAGAGGTATTCGGACAGGAGTATGACGCTTTTGTGGTGACCCTGGCGCGCCAGCTGAATACAGAGTTGTGGGACAGTATCAAGCTGCTTCATGACGAGGAAGTGACCACGGCAGACTTTTTTGATATTTATGCGAAATATTTCCCGGATAAAACGGTTTAGAAAAATTTTAGAAATCTGGAAAAGCCCCATTTTGCGGGCTTTTTCTTATAATTATTAGCACTCATCTAAAATGAGTGCTAATTTCTTCTTGACTTTTGTGAAAGGGCGTCATAAACTATGTTTCAAGGTGTTCATGATCTATCATAAATATAGAAAGGAATGAAAGTAAGATGGCAGCAAAAAGTGGTAACTTATCGATTAACAGTGAAAACATTTTTCCGATTATCAAGAAGTGGCTGTATTCTGACCACGATATTTTCTACAGGGAGCTGATCTCCAACGGCTGTGACGCCGTGACGAAGCTGAAGAAGCTGGATATGATAGGCGAGTATACCTTGCCGGAAGGCTTTAAGGCACGTATCGACGTTGTAGTGAATCCGGAGAAGAAGACGCTGACCTTCAGCGATAACGGACTGGGAATGACTGCGGACGAGGTAGAGGAGTATATCAACCAGATCGCGTTCTCCGGTGCCGCTGATTTTATTGAGAAATATAAGGACAAGAGCAATGCGGATCAGATCATCGGCCATTTCGGTCTGGGATTCTATTCCGCTTTCATGGTGGCAGACGAAGTGCATATCGATACCCTTTCCTATAAGGAGGGTGCAAAGCCCGTTCATTGGGAGTGCGACGGCGGTACGGAATATTCCATGGCGGAAGGTGACCGTAGCGAGGTAGGAACCACCATCACCCTGTTCCTCAATGAGGACTGTCTGGAATTCTGCAATGAATACAAGGCCCGCGAGGTGGTGAAAAAGTACTGCTCCTTCATGCCCACGGAAATCTATCTCTCCAAGGCGGATACAAAGGAGACACAGATCATCAAGGAGGATGAGAAGCTGGAGGATGACGAGGTAATCGAAGTTATCCAGCCGGAGAAAAAAGAGGCCTCCGCGGAAGAAGAGAAGAAAGATGCCGCAGAGGAAGAAGGCGAAGGGGAAGAAAAGGAAGAGAAAGAGCCGGAACCTGTGAAGCTCAAGATCAAAAAGCGCCCTGAGCTTCTCAACGAGACCACCCCTCTGTGGACGAAGCATACCAACGACTGCACCAAGGAGGAATACCTGGAATTTTACCGCAAGGTATTCCATGACTACAAGGAGCCTTTGTTCTGGATTCATCTGAACATGGATTATCCTTTTAACCTGAAGGGAATTCTGTACTTCCCGAAAATCAATATGGAGTACGAATCCATTGAGGGAACTATCAAGCTGTACAACAATCAAGTCTTCATTGCAGATAACATCAAGGAGGTCATTCCGGAGTTTTTGATGCTGCTGAAAGGTGTGATTGACTGTCCGGATCTGCCTCTGAATGTGTCCAGAAGCGCCCTGCAGAATGACGGCTTTGTGAAGAAGATTTCCGAATATATCTCCAAGAAGGTAGCGGACAAGCTTTCCGGCATGTGCAAGACGGAGAAGGAAGAGTATGATAAATACTGGGATGACATCAGTCCTTTCATCAAGTTCGGCTGCCTGAAGGACGACAAATTCTGCGAGAGGATGAATGATTATATCCTGTTCAAGAATCTGGATGGCAAGTATATGACGCTGCCCGAGTGCCTGGAGGTCAAGCCTCTTGACAGTGCCGACGTGGAAAAGGAGGAAAGCGCCAGTGCCGTGGACGAGAACGGCGAGAAGGTAGAGGCCGAAGTGGTGACCGACACGGAGGAAGAAAAGGACGCTGCGGAGGAGAAGAAGGAGAAGGTCATCTACTACGTTACCGACGAACAGCAGCAGGGCCAGTATATCAAGATGTTTAAGGACAACGGAATGGATGCCGTCATCCTGACCCACAATATCGATCAGCCCTTCATCCAGCAGCTGGAGTCCAAGAATGAGGGTGTGAAATTCCAGAGAATCGATGCGGATGTAACCGGGGCGCTGAAGGCGGAGACTGACGAAGAAGCGGAGAAGGAGCTGGAAGAGCAGGCCAAGGCTCTGGGCGAGATCATGAAGAAAGTCCTGAACAATGACAAGCTCACCGTGAAGGTGGAGAAGCTGAAGGATGAGAAGATTTCCTCCGTGCTGACCTTGTCCGAGGAAACCAGGCGGATGCAGGATATGATGAAGATGTATTCCATGCCGGGAATGGACATGGGCGGCTTCGGCGGGGAAGGCGAGACGCTGATCCTCAATGCGAACCATCCGCTGGTAAAATATGTGACAGATAATCAGGAAGGGGAGAACGTGGATACCATCTGCGAACAGCTCTACGACCTGGCGAAGATCCAGCAGGCTCCCCTGTCGCCGGAAGCCATGACAAAGTTTATCGCAAGAAGCAACGAGATTATGATGCTGCTGGCGAAATAAGGTAAAGACAGTGAGACAAAAAGACGTCCCTCCGGGGGCGTCTTTTTGCATGAATGTATTTGCAGATTATTATTTTCACTTTGCCGTCAGAACCCATGTCTTAAACCAGCGCAGATATTTGTCCACGAACGCCGCTTCCACCGGCTCGCCGGAGAGTACAGGATAAAAGAGAACAAACAGGCCCACTGCCGTCCCGGCATATACAACAACCATAGTCAGCAGCGTGCGCCGGGATAGCCGATCTTTCCACTGGCAGAAGCTGTAGACGATCATCAGAACCACAAAGACCACACTGGGAAAATAGTGGTAAATAAAGGTGATGCGGGTCACAAAAAACCAGGGCAGATATTGAGCCAGGTATCCCACAATCAGGAAGGCGGCAGTTTTGTCCCTTTTTCTGATCCACAGCCAGACCATGTAGAGGGCGGCGGGAATGCCCATCCACCATACCGCCGGATTGCCGAAAGCGCTGATTCCCTCCCGCAGTCCGCCGCCGCCCGCTACCCCGTCAATGATCCGGGAATAGTACCAGATGGGCTTTTTCAGGATGGGCCATTCATACCAGGGGGAGGAGAAGGCATGGGTGTCTTCCAGATTGCTGTGATAGCTGAACATGGTATTCTGATTGTAGAGCAGCCGCCCGATCAGCCCCCTGTCGGAATAATCTCTGAAGGGCAGGTAGGAGAGCACATAGATGAGGACGGGCAGCAATACGAAGAATACCAGGCAGAACAGAATGGTGGTTCTGGTATAGGGCAGGAAATTCTCCGTGATCTGCCTGTGGGAAATGCCGTTGGTGGAGCCGGAGGGTGTCTTCCTGGCATGGTCGTATTCCCGATATCTTCTATACAATACAGAGAAGAAAATGACAGCCAGCCCCAAGCCGGCATATACCCCGGTCCATTTGCAGGCGATTCCCAGGCCCATGCAGAGACCGCAGGCGCCAAGAGGCAGCAGCGTTTTCTTCAGATCCGTGTCATAGAAGCTCATTTTGCTGTACCGATACATGAAATAGTACATCGCAATTACGAAAAAGGTGATGTACACGTCGATGGTGGCGATCCTGGTCTGGGTAAAGTGCATGAAATCAAAGGCAAACAATACGCAGGCCAGGGCGGCGGACAGGCTGTCCTTCGTAAGCCGTCTGGCGAACAGGTATACGGCGGGGACCATGAGAATTCCGAAAAAGGTCCCTGCGATGCGCCAGCCGAAAGGATTCATGCCGAACAAAGCCACTCCCGCAGCGATGAAAATCTTACCCATGGGCGGATGGGTATTCTCATAGGAAGTGAGACCGTGAAGGAATTCGTAGGCAGTGCGGGCATGATAGATCTCGTCAAAGTACATGCTGTTTCGACAGGTGGATGCCTCCGGGTACAGCGCCGCCTCGTCGAAGAGGTTTCCGTAAAAGGAGGAAAAGGCCGGAGCCATGGGATGCCCCTCCCCGTCCAGGAAGACCAGCTCCAGTATGGAAGCCTGTTCCTCCTGCAGAGTCAGCCGCAGATGAGACATTTTAGTGTCTACACTTACTGTCTGCCATGTGAATACGTCGTCAAAAGTGATCTTCCCGAAGGAGGTCCACTGATCATTGTCGTTTTGCTTCCCTTCCAGGGTAAAATTCCTGCCATGCCAGGGAGCGATAAAGTAGGACAGGGACACAGGCGCTTCCCCGGCAAAATCAAATTCCAGGGATTGTCCCTCAGTCATGTCAAAAGACGTGACAGGAGAGCGATGGTCTCCTAGATGATACAGGGCCACGCAGGCGTAGAGCAGCGTAATTGTACATATGCACAGTACATCCCTTCTCTTCAGGGGGCTTTTCGGTGCGGAGGGCAAGGGAGCCCATTTTTCGTTTTTCGCATTGCCGCCCGAATCCCAAAACAACGGCGGTATCCGGGAAGGAGAGACGGCGTTTTTTCCATACAAAAGCTTTGCCGTGTAAAACAGCATAACCCCGCCCAGTACCATGCCTGCCGATACGGACAAAATCAAGGGAGAATGTCTGTCATAATCGGAGGGATCATAGAAAAACAGCACATCCGCCGTGTTATAAAAGTGCAGGATGGAGAAAAGGGCATAACAAAGCGCCGGCAGCCGGGAGGGAAGAAGTACACAGGCCAGCAGCAGAAGCAACAGGGCCGGGTACAGGTAGCGCTCATGCATCCGCACGGAGAACAGAAAGACAAAACAGATCATACAAGCGGCCAGGAAGGGATATTTCTCCCGCCGTTTCCGGTTGCGCAGGCTTAAGTACAGCACAAAGGCCACAGCGGCGAATATGGCCGCCCATCCCATCAGCCGGAAGGGAATCCCCAGAAATGTTTCATCCTGGCTGACCCAGTTTAAACCCAGGAGCCCCCAGAAATTGCAGGCATTCACCGCCGCATAGGGATAGGAGGAAACGGTGCTGAAATACTGGTTCCAGACATTTTCCAGGCCGAAGGGAAGGCATAATATGACAACGCCGCACAGGACGGTCAATCCCTGGAGACAGCTGTGGGCGATCCGGCGCATGCGCAGGACTGCGGTGCCGGCTCCGTTTTTTACCGCTTCTTCGGCAGTGTCCTTAAACACCACATGGTCCAGGAAGCCGGCCAGGAGGATGGGGGCAAGGAGCAGGATATGGGGTTTGACCAGGATACCGATGCCGAAGGCAATGTAAGCCGCGTACATTCTGCCCTGTACCAGATAGAGGCACATGAGGGCCGCAAGTAACGCAAGGATAGAGTCTACCTGTCCCCAGACGGAAGAGTTCAGTATGACGGCAGGATTGAACAGATAGGCCAGGCACATGAAAAACGCACTGTTTTCCGTCTGGTTTTTCACAGCTTGGCGGTAAATGAGCAGACCGCAGGCTATATCGCAGAGGATGGAGGGGAGCTTGAGCAGGATCAGATAAGGGATCGAGTCATGTTCCAGATGAAACAATTGCCGGACAGCGCCCAGCAGCCAGAGCACATACATATAGCCGGGGGGATAATCCGTGAAAATATCCGGAGAATAAAAGCCGGTCGGCCGTACCTGATAGATTCTGTCGGCCCACGCCGTAAAGCAGGCGGTGTCGGTACCGAAGCCGTTGGAGAGAGCGGCAGCCAGCAGGCGCAGGGAAAATGCCGCCAGAACCAGAATAAAGAGGCCGCTTTTGGAAATGCGCAGATTGAGACGTCCTCCCATATAACTCAATGCGAAAAGCAGGATACCCAGAAGGGCAAAAAGGTGGATGAACAGCATAGGTTACCTCCTGTGGGTGCGAAAGAAAATTTTCTAATATTTCACAATTTATATTATAGCAAAAAGCTTGGAAGATGAAAAGGTTTTATGTTATAATGTTAACTCAGGGGCGTGGCGGCTTTTTATTCTGACTTTTGATTCTAATCTTTCAGGACGGATGAAAATGAGTGCATTTGTGAGCTTTCAGGACGTAAATAAGATTTATAAGACGGGCGAAGTGGAGATACAGGCTTTGCAGCATGTGAATTTTGAAATCGAAAAGGGAGAATTCTGTGTGATTGTGGGAGCCTCCGGGGCAGGCAAAACCACGATTCTGAATATTCTGGGCGGTATGGATACGCTCAGCAGCGGGAAGGTATTCCTGGACGGAGAGGAGATATCTTCGTTTAACAAAAAGCAGCTCACCACATACAGACGCTATGACGTAGGATTTGTCTTCCAGTTTTATAATCTGGTACAGAATCTGACAGCCCTGGAAAATGTGGAGCTGGCGGCGCAGATCTGTAAAAATCCGCTGGATGCGGCGCAGGTGCTGGGCCAGGTAGGACTGCATGCCAGGGCGAATAATTTTCCGGCCCAGCTTTCCGGAGGAGAGCAGCAGCGGGTGGCCATTGCCAGAGCGCTGGCGAAGAATCCCAAGCTGCTGCTTTGCGATGAGCCAACAGGAGCCCTGGATTACAATACGGGCAAGGCGGTGCTCAAGCTGCTGCAGAATACCTGCCGGGAGATGGGCAAGACTGTCGTCGTCATCACCCACAATCAGGCGCTGACCGCCATGGCTGACCGGATTATCACGGTGAAGAGCGGTACTGTCGCGGACATGGCGGAGAATGAGCAGATCGTGGATGTGGAAGAGATCGAATGGTAGAAGGCGGCGCATGGGCGCTGTAAACATCACAGTGGCGGGTGAGTCGGATGAGAAGTAAAGGGATGGGAGGAATCGGGAAAACCACATTCAGAGAGATTAAAGCCAGCTTCGGGCGTTTTATGGCGATTTTTGCCATCATAGCGCTGGGAGTGGGCTTTTTTGCAGGTCTGAAGGTGACGAAAGAAGCCATGATGACCACCGTCAGAAATTATCTGAATCAATATGGTTTCCAGGATTTCCGGCTGGTTTCCACGCTGGGCTTTGATCAGGAGAATGTGGAGGCGCTGGCATCGGCTAAGGATGTGCAGGCAGCGGAAGGTGCGGTGTCTTTTGACGTGCTCTACAGCAGGGGAGACGGAAACCAGGGAGTCGTGAAGACCTTCAGTGTGACCCGGGAGCTGAATACGCTGAAGCTGGTTCAGGGCAGGATGCCGCAGGAGGAGAACGAATGCGTGGCGGACAGTCAGGTGTTCGGAGAATCCGACATCGGTTCTGTGATTTATCTGTCGGAGGATAATGACGAGGATACGTTTGAGAACTTTGCCTGCCGGGAATATACCATTGTGGGGCTGGTACAGTCGCCCCTTTACCTGCAGTATGAGAGGGGAAATACTTCTCTGGGGACAGGGAGGCTGGACGGCTTTATCTGCCTTTTGCCGGAGGGCTTTCACACGGAATATTTTACGGAAGTTTATGTCAGATTTGACCGTGATTACGAATTATACAGTCCGGAATATGATTCCTTTATAGAGGAGAAAAAGGGCATCTGGGAAAATCTGACAGAGCGTGAGGCGCTGGAGCGGTATGAGCGGATTGCGGAGGAGGGCCGCGTTCAGATCGCAGAAGGGCAAAACCGGCTGGAAGAGGAGAAGTCTCAGGGGGAGAAGCAGCTGGCAGAGGCAGAGGAGGAGCTGGAACAGGCCGCAGAGGAGATAGCGGAGGGGGAGAGACAGCTGACGGAAGCCAGGGCGGAGCTGGAAGAGGGAGAAGAGACCCTGGCGGAGCAGGAAGCCCAGATTGCCGACGCCAAGGCTGCCATTGCAGGGAAGGAGGATGAGCTGGACGCGGGAGAGCTGACTTTGGCTGCAAAGGAGACGGAGCTGGCGGAGGCGAAGCGGCTTATCGACAGCAATGAGGTAGAGCTGCGAAGCGGGGAGAGGCAGCTGGCGGACGGAAAGGCCCAGTGGCGCAGCAAGAATGAATCTGTGGAAACCATGAGGATGCTGATTTCCGAAGGACAGGCTCAGTTGGAAATCCAGTCCGGAGAGCTGGCCGCACAGAAGGCAGAGCTGCAGGCAAAGGCGGAGAGCGGGGAGATTTCCGGCGAAGCCTATGATCTGGCAGCGGCAGTGATTGAACGGGGCGAGGAGACACTTGCGGGATACCGGATCATGCTGGCAGAGCGGGAAGCACAGCTGGCCCAGGGAGAGGAGGAGCTGGCGGCGGCATGGCAGCAGATTGCGGAATCCGAGCGGCAGCTTAACGACGGCTGGCTGGCCATCGCCGAGGCCAAACAGCAGCTGTCGGAGGGACAGATGGCCATGACCCAGGCCAGGCAGGAGATCACGGAAGGCCGCAGGGCCATCGCCGAGGCCAAAGAAGAGCTTTCGGAGGGCGAGCTGGCCATCGCGGAGGGAAAAAGGGAGCTGGAGGAAGGCAGGAACACCCTGGGGGAAAAGGAAGCGGAATTCCTGTCAGGGAAAGAGGAATACGAGACCGGCAGGCAGGAATACGAGGATGCCCTGAAGGAATTCAATACACAGATTGCCCAGGCACAGGAAGAGCTCGCCGAGGCCCGGGAGGAACTTGCGGCCCTGGAGGAACCGCAGGTCTATGTGCTGGGCAGGGATACCAATATCGGTTATGTCTGTTTTGAAAATGATTCTAATATTATAGAAGGAATTGCCAATATTTTCCCGGTGTTCTTCTTCCTGGTGGCAGCGCTGGTGTGTATCACTACCATGAATCGGATGGTGGAGGAGCAGCGGACTCAGATCGGCGTATTGAAGGCATTGGGATATGGGGAAGGCACCATTATGTCAAAGTTCATGATCTATTCCGGTCTGGCGGCGGTGAGCGGCTGCGTGTTCGGTTTTTTCCTGGGGACATGGGCTTTTCCGGAGATTATCTGGTTCTGCTATGGTATCATGTATCGTGCGGATCCGATTTCTTATGTATTTGACGGCAGTATGGCGGCAATTTCTGCGGCAGTATCGCTGATTTGCTCCATCGGGACTACCTGGATGTCCTGCAGAGCGGAGCTGAGACAGGTGGCGGCGGCTCTGATGCGGCCCAAGGCGCCCAAGGCCGGAAAGCGGGTATTTTTGGAGCGGATTCCCTTCTTGTGGAAGAGGCTTGGCTTTCTGCGCAAGGTTTCTATCCGGAATATTTTCCGGTATAAGAAGCGGCTGTTTATGATGGTAGTGGGGATCAGCGGCTGCAGCGCGCTGCTGGTGACCGGTTTCGGTATCAAGGATTCCATCGCCGATGTGGCCTCAAAGCAGTTTCAGGAGATTCAGACCGTGGATATCTCTATCGGGCTGAAAGAGTCGGCAGACGAGGAGCTGGAATCTGCCCTGGGAGAGCTGGGGGCATTGGGGGCTGGCGAATATACCTTTGTCATGGAGAAAAATATGGATTTGGTGGCAGACAAAGGAGTCAAATCCGTGTGTCTGGTGGCGGGCACCCGGGAGGGAACGGCGCCTTTTTGGAATTTCCGCACTTCCGGAGGTGAGGAGATTCCTTATCCGGAGACGGGAGAGGCAGTTATTTCCAATCGTCTGGCGGAGGATTATCATGTGGAAATCGGTGATATGATAACATTGCGGGACGAAAACCTGAGCACGGTGACGGCTGTAGTATCCGGTATCTATGTAAATTATATCGATCATTACGTGCATGTGTCCGAGGACACCTGGAGAGAAATGACCGGGGAGGAACCTGAGCGGAAGACTGTGTACCTGAACCTGAGCGAAGGGGAGGATGAGTCGGTTCAGAGAGATTTGCTTTATGCGCTTTCCGCGGAGTTGATGAAGCTGGATATGGTGGCAAATGTGACGTTGAACCAGGATTTTATGGACAGAATCGGCAATATGCTGGCCAGCCTGGATATCATCGTGGTGGTGGTGATCTTCTGTGCGGCGGGACTGGCGTTTATCGTTCTTTACAACCTGACCAACATCAATATTACGGAGCGGATCCGGGAGATCGCAACCATCAAGGTCCTGGGATTTTATAGGCGGGAGACGTCTGCTTATGTATTTCGGGAGAATATCATCCTTACCGTGTTCGGCATGGCTGTGGGTATGGGATTGGGATGTCTTTTGCACTGGTTTGTCATGAATGAAATCAAAGTAGATTTGATCTCCTTTGACATTTATGTGAAACCGGTGAGCTATTTATACAGCGGGCTTTTGACGCTGGGTTTCGGCTGGTGTGTGAATATAGCCATGAGCGGTAAGCTTGAGGGGATCAGCATGACGGAATCCCTGAAGAGCGTAGATTAGCGAAAGGATAACAAGAAAGATGAGATTTGATATGCATTGCCATACAAAGGAAGGCTCACTGGACGGGAAGGTGCCCATTGAGGAATTTGCCGCCGCTTTAAGGGAAAAGGGATTTGACGGAATGCTTGTAAGCGATCATGATTCCTATAAGGGATACCGGGTCTGGAAAAAGGTGCGGGAGGAGGGCCGCGACAAGGGCTTTCTGGTGCTGAAGGGCGTGGAATATGATACCATCGATGCGGGTCATATTCTGGTGATTATGCCGGAGGGAGTGAAGCTGAAGATTTTGGAATTACGGGGGCTGCCGGTGCAGTTCCTCATCGATATCGTCCATAAAAACGGCGGGATACTGGGGCCCGCCCATCCCTGCGGGGAGAAATATTTAAGCATCACCAATACCAGAAAGCATCGCAATCAGCTGGCGGTGATGGATAAATTTGACTTTCTGGAAGGCTTTAACGCCTGCGAGTCGCCGGAGAGCAACGCAGGGGCAATGGCCATTGCGGAAATGTACGGAAAACCCGCCTTCGGAGGAAGCGATGCCCACAAGGAAGACTGCATCGGTCTGGCATATACGGAATTCCGTGAAAATATTACTTGTGAATCGGACTTGATCCGGCTGATAAAAGAGAAGGGAACGAAGGCCTGTGTCTGCGGCGGGGAATATTATGAGAAGACCACAAAGCAGAAGATCGGCAAGGCGAATAATTTGCTGGTGGACGGTTTCTGGTTTTACAACCGCGTGGCCAGCATGGCGCGCCACAGGAAACGTATCCAGGAGCTGCGCAAGTATTATATTCGTGTAAAATAGCGGGGCATGTTACAGAATTATTGCAATTTAAGGCTTTATTTTTCTGTAATTCATAAAATCTTAAGGTGCATTTTGGCAAGAGTGTGATATACTCAATATGTGGCATTCCCAAGCTGCATATTGAGTATATTTCCATGCCGCATTTCCAGGCGGCATGGAATGAAATCTAGGAAGGATTGTGGTATAAAATGCAAAGAGAAATTAAGATGAAGTTTAAGAGATTTACATGGCGCCGGGGGATGGCCCTGATGCTTGCGGCCGTGATGGTATTTTCACTGGCCGCCTGCGGGAGCTCCGGGAATTCCGGCGATGCCCGGCAGGCGAAGGAATGGGCCTATGTGCCGGAATTTATCACGATGGATGAGGAAAATACGAACTATTATGAAATGCAGATCGTAGGCGAGAATCTGTACTATCTGTCCTATGATTGGGATGAAGAGACAGGGGAGAGTTCTCAGAGCATCTGTAAGTATTCTCTGGCGGATCGGAAGATGACCTCCGTCCCGATTGAATGGGCGGAAATTGTCGGAGACCAGAATATTAACAGATACTATTTTCTGGAAGACGGCAGTATGTATGCCGTTGTGTATTGTTATAGCGAGGATTACAGCGAATCCACCCAGTTCCTGTCCAAATTCGACGCGGAAGGGAAGCAGATCTTTTCGCAGGATATCACAGATCTGGCCGCAGATTCCTATCTGGATACCATGATGGTGGACGGAGAGGGAAGGATTTATATCGCCGGAGACGGCAAGGTATGGCTGTTCGATGCGGAGGGGAATAATAAAGGTTCCGTGTCTGTGGATAACGGCGGAAATACCTGGATCGATGCCCTTATATGCGGCAAGGACGGCAAGGTATACCTGAGCTACAGCTCCTATGACGGCAACGCAAGCCGTTATACTCTGTGTGAGGTGGATTTCGACGGCAAAAAGACAGGTAAATCTTATGAGGATGTTCCCAGAAGCAATTCCATGACAGCAGGCGTGGATTACGATTTCCTGATTAACGACGGCAATTCCCTGTACGGGTATAATCTGGGCCAGAAGGAAAAGGAGTATATGTTCGACTGGCTGGACAGCGATATCAACGGAAACTCCGTGCGGAAATTCGGCCAGATGGAGGACGGCAAGGTTATCGCGGTAGTAGAGGACTGGGAGAACAATGACAACGGCGTCGCCCTGCTGACAAAGAAGAAGGCGGAGGAGGTGCCCCAGAAGGAGACCATTCTCATCGCTACTTTGGGAGGCTCCTACGATCTGCAGTCCAAGGCGGTCAAGTTTAACAAGGCCAATACCAAGTACCATATTTCCATCAAGGAATATGTGAACTATGACAATTATGATGAGAACACCTGGCCGGATGCGCTGAACAATCTGAACAATGACATCACTTCTGCAAACTGTCCGGATATGATCGATCTGTCCAGCCTGAAGGTCAGCCAGCTGGTGGCCAAGGGCGTTTTAGAAGACCTGAATCCCTATCTGGAGAAGAGCGGCAAGCTCAACAGGGAGGATTTCGTGGAAAATATCCTGAACGCCTATACATATGACGGCGTGCTGGTGAGCATTCCCGCTTACTTTAACATGCAGACCGTAATCGGCGCCACATCCATGGTGGGCAGCGAGAGCGGCTGGACTCTGGCGGAATTGATCGCTTTTTCCAATGAGCATCCCGGCGCAGAGCTTTTTGACAGGGTTTCCAAACAGGCTATTCTGCAGGCGGCCATGATGTTTAATGAGGATTCGTTTATCGACTGGAATACGGGAGAGTGCAGCTTTGATTCTGACGCGTTTAAGAATATATTGGAATTTGTGAATAAGTTCCCGGACGAAGTGGAGTGGGAAGAGGGGATGGATTCCGAACCTACCAGGATTCAGAACGGAGAGGTTCTCTTGACCCAGGCCTATATTTACGATTTTGACCAGCTTCAAATGTATGACGAGATTTTCAAAGGCGACTATACCTGTATCGGATTCCCCACGGTGGACGGCACGGGCGGTCATGCTCTGACCACGGGAGAAGCCTATGGCATTGCCACCAAGTCTGAACATAAGGAGGGCGCATGGGAATTTCTGGAGAGTATCCTTACGGAAGAGGACAACGGACGCTACTGGAGCGGTTTCCCTACGATGAAATCCCGGCTGGAGGATATGGCGAAAAAGGCTACGGAGCCGGAGTATGTCACCGATGAGAACGGGGAGATCATGAAGGATGAAAACGGAGAGCCTATTACCACCCAGGGGGGATCTTCTATCGGATATGAGGACGGCTGGAGCTACACCTACCGTCTGACCACTCAGGAGGAAGTAGACAGGGTGATGGAACTGATGAACAATGCCAGGCCCGTATCCTACAATATGAACGACGAGGTATCCAAGATCATCAATGAGGAGGCGGAAGGCTACTTCAAGGGCCAGAAGTCCGTGGACGAAGTGGCGGGCATCATCCAGAACCGTGTGAAGATCTATGTGGGTGAGACCAAGTAAGCTGTTCGGGCTTCAAAAAATACATCTGGAATGAGGATGAAAATGGGTAAAAAGCGAAAAGAAAGGCGCGGGAAAGCGCCTGTACCGGAGAATTACATCAAAACTACCCGGAGAACCCGCAGATTGAAGATCAGCTCGGGAGCGTTTATCGCTCCCAGCTTTCTGGGGGTGATGTTGTTTTTTATACTTCCTTTTATGGTGGTTATCTATTATTCGCTGATAGACAATCCCATCAGCGCGAATTTTGTATTTTTGGATAATTTCAGCAGTATAATCGGAAATACTTCTTTCCGCACGGCAGTGCGCAATACCTTCACCTTCGCTGCGGTGGCAGTACCTCTCGCGGTAGTTCTCTCCCTGCTTCTGGCCATTGTGCTGGAGGCGAAGCTGCCTTTCCGGAGTCAGTTCAGGACCTTTTTCCTGAGCCCCATGATGGTGCCTGTGGCCTCCGTCGTGCTGATCTGGCAGGTGCTGTTCCACTACAACGGCGCAATCAATGAAGTGCTTGTGAAGCTGGGCGGGAACAAGATTGACTGGATGAAATCGGATCTTGCTTTGATCGTTGTGGTGATTCTGTTTCTCTGGAAGAATCTGGGCTATAATATGATACTGTTTATGGCGGCGCTGGCCAGTATTCCCAAGGATATATTGGAAGTGGCCAGGCTGGAGAGCGCTACGCCTCTGCAGACTTTCTTCCATATTAAGATAAGATATCTGTCGTCATCCCTGCTCTTTGTGACGATTATGTCCCTGATCAGCTCCTTCAAGATATTCAGGGAAGTATATCTGCTGACAGGGGACTATCCATATGATTCCATTTATACGCTGCAACATTTCATGAACAATAAATTCAGGTCACTGGATTATCAGACCCTGTCGGCGGCGGCGATATTGATGTCCCTGGTAATGATCGTGATCATCGGAATTCTGTTCATTGCGGAGAATCATTTCGGAAAGGATGTGGAGGGATGAAGAAGAGGGAACAGCCGGCACAGTGGGAGGATCTGGCGGCCAGAGACCGCGAAGCCGCAAAGAGGAGGAAGCGGGTGCAGACAGCCAAGATCGGGCTGGCCACTTTGGTGGCGGCATTTTTTGCCATCCTGTTTTTGATGCCCATTGTGCTGACGATAACCAATTCCTTTATGGCGGCATCCGAAATATCGGCAAACTACGGTTCCGTTTTTGCCACCGATGCCAACGGCGGGAAGGTGTACATAGCAGAGAGAGTGAACCTGAAATTTATTCCTGATATGGTTTCTTTCAGCCAGTATAATACGGTGCTGTTCAAGAGTCCGGAGTATCTGCTGAAATTCTGGAATTCCGTGATTTTGGTAGCGCCCATCGTGATATTCCAGCTGATTATCGCCTCTCTGGCATCCTACGGGTTTGCCAGATACCGGGGAAGGATTCGGGAGATTATCTTTTTCATGTATATTATATTGATGCTGATGCCCTATCAGGTGACTTTGGTGCCAAACTATCTGGTCAGCGACTGGTTTAACCTGTTGGATACCAATTGGGCCATCTGGCTGCCGGGTATCATGTCGCCCTTTGCAGTGTTCCTGCTGACCAAATTCATGCGCAGGATTCCGGAATCCGTGATGGAGGCTGCACAGATAGACGGAGCGGGAGAATGGCAGATTTACAGGAGAATTTGTCTGCCTCTGTGTAAAGGGGCAATCTGTTCCGCGGCCATTCTGGTATTTATAGACTATTGGAATATGGTGGAGCAGCCGTTGATCCTGCTTACCGATGCGGAGACCCATCCTTTATCGGTATTCCTGAGCAAGATCAACGCGGGAGAGATCGGACTGGCTTTTGCAGTGGCAACCATCTACATGGTACCCAGCCTGCTGATATTCCTGTATGGGGAAGAATACCTGGTGGACGGTATTACCTACCAGGGCGGTATCAAAGGATAAGAAGAATTTCTAAGCGGCTAAAAGACACCCGCTAAGAAATTCTACGGTTCGCAGGCGAACCTTTCTTATCCGGAAGAACGCATGGGCGGTATTCCTTCGAAATACGAAGTTTTGCAGCTAATACGCACGAACGAATATAGATTGAGGAGAGGTATAGCGATGAACGAGAACGGAAAGAAGAAAAGGGAATGGGTGAAGACGGCAGCGATCATATTTCTGTCCGTGATGCTGGTACTCACCTTTTTCTCCAACACAATCATGAACTATTCCCTGCCGGAGGTGGCGACGCAGTATGTACAGTCGGGCACCATCACGGCCAAGATTCGCGGGTCAGGTCTTGTGGAAAGCGGAGATCCTTATAATGTGGAAGTGAAGGAGTCCCGGAAGATAGCCAGCGTGGCCGTGAAAGTGGGAGATACGGTAGAGAAGGACGCAGTGTTGATTTACCTGGAGGATGAGGAGAGTGAAGAACTGAAGGCGGCCAGAGAGGAATTGGAGAAAGCTCAGGCCGAATTCCGTACCACCCTGCTTTCCACGGAGATTACTTCTGCCGATATTCAGGCGGCGGATACGGGCATTTCCACGGATTCTTACCGTCAGCAGATCACGGCGGCCCAGAATGCGGTGACCGGAGCGGAGAATGCGGTCACGGCGGCGAAGAATGAGGTGACGGCAGCCCAGAAGAATGTGGATGAACTGCAGAGCCAGTATGAGGCAATCGGCAATCAAATCTCCCTGACACCGGAAAACAATGCGGATGTATCGGCGGAGACAAAGGCGCGGGACGAGGCGAAGGCTGCGTGGGATGAGGCGAAGCGTGTGGAATCGGATGCGAAAAACGATCTCACGGCGAAACAGAACGTGGTGTCCAATTTACAGGATCAGATTAAGCTGCTGGAAGAGCAGATTGAAAGATTGCTTCCGCAGCCGACGACGCCTCCTACGAGTGAAAAGCCTTCAGGAGATGCCTCAGGAGATGGGGACAATCAGGCTTCATCCGAAACTCCGGATACTTCGGAAGCGGACAATGGGGGGGATTCTTCTGCAGAGGACATGGATAACAGAGCTGCTGCTTCATCTGTATCGGAACCGGATGAAGGGACACAGACTCCTTCTGTGCCAGAACAAAATGACCCTACCCCGGCTCCCCAGGCGGAGCAGCCAGGCGAATCGGCTCCGGCCTCTGAAACAGAGCAGCCGGAGGAAAGCGCAGGTAGCTTGAATGAGGTAAGCGAGGATATAGGCGCTGCGGTTCAGGCCGAAGTGGATAAGCTGGAAGAAGAGAAAGATAAGCTGGAAGAACAGCTGATTGCCGCAAAGGAAGCGGAAATTAACGCCCAGGCAGTATACAATAACGCCAGTCTGGAAGCGACCAGAAGGGAAGAGGTCTACAACCGTGCGGAGCAGGCATTGGAAGACAAGAAAAACAGCGGAACCACGGAAGGCATTATCAATAATCTGAAGAATCAGCAGAATGCTGTAAACGGACAGTTGTCCGAGGCCAGGAAGGTACTTGCCGAAAAACAGGCTAACCTGACGGATAAAGAGACTGCGCTTGCAGACAGAGAGAAGGATCTCACGGAGCTGGCTGCCAGGATCGGCAAGGTATCCGGTTTGGAGACTGCCCAGGAGGCTGTGGACAGAGCGCAGGAAAAGGTGGATGAGCTGACCGAAAAATCCGTCAACGCCACTATCACGGCTCCCATTGCAGGTACCATTACGGCCCTGAACGCGACTGCAGGGAAGAATACCGATGCCAGCACTCCCGTGGCGGTCATGCAGCCGGAGGGGAAAGGCTATAATATGAGTTTTTCTGTGACAAACGAGCAGGCCAAGAGATTGTCTGTAGGAGATGTGGCAGATCTGGTAAATGCCTGGCGGTATGATGATCTGACGGTGACTCTGGCCAATATTAAGCCGGATCCCAATGATCCCGGCCAGAAAAAACTGTTGACTTTTGACGTTTCCGGAAACGTGACGGCCGGCCAGACCTTGAATGTGTCTGTGGGCCAGAAGAGCTCTAATTATGACTATATTGTGCCCAACAGTGCCATCCGGGAGGACAATAACGGCAAGTTCATCCTGATCGTGGAGTCCAAGCCGGGACCTTTGAGCACACGTTATATTGCCAGCCGTGTGGATGTGGAGGTGCTGGCAAGCGATGATACCCAGTCTGCCGTCAGTGCGGCACTCTATGGCTACGAATTTGTAATTACGACTTCCACGAAGCCGGTGGAAGCAGGAAAGCAGGTCAGGCTGAGTGAAAATAACGGATAGACCGGATAGAAATGAGGTAAGTGATGAAGAAAATAGTATTGGGTATAAGCGGAGGGATTTCCTTTCTGATTTTCCTGATCCTGCTTTTCACTACGAACTATCTGGGCCAGAGCCAGCTTTCGCAGACGGCGGCCGCAAGATGGAGCAGCAAGAAAAACGCTTCCCAGGTCAGTTGCTTTTTTTCAGTAGGGTCAGGTATTACCGAGGATGCAATCATTGACTTCGAGCATACGGTGGACAATGCGCTGGTGGACGCTTCTGTGGTTCAGGAATCGGAGAATCCCGGCGCCAGGCTGTGGGCGGATGCCTACAGTGCCGACGGTACCGTGAATATATCTACGGACAAGGCCAGCATTACGGCGGATGCTATCGGTATAGGAGGAGATTTTTTCCTGTTTCATCCGGTGCAGCTGCTATATGGCGCTTATTTCTCGGGCAATGACCTGATGAAAGATTACTGTGTGATAGATGAGGATGCGGCTTGGCAGCTGTTCGGTTCCAATGACGTGGCCGGAATGATGGTTTCTATAGGGGGCGTGCCTCACATTGTCACCGGCGTTGTGGAGCGGCCGAAGGGACGACTGGCGGAAGCTGCCGGGCTGGATTCCACATTGGTGTATGTGTCCTATCAGACGCTCAGCGAATTGGGCATCAGTCATGGAATCAACCACTATGAGATCGTAATGCCCAATCCGGTGACCGGGTTTGCGGTGAACTATATCAGGGAGCAGCTGGGGAATGAGGAGAAGGAAACAGAAGTGGTGGAGAATACCACCCGCTATTCCCTTCTCTCCAGGCTGAAGCTTTTGACGCAGTTTGGAGTCCGTTCCATGAATGGCAAGGCAATTATCTACCCTTACTGGGAGAACATTGCCAGAGGATACGAGGATATTCTGGCGCTGATGACGTTTTTCGGGATTCTGTTTCTGGCTTATCCGGTGGGATTGGCGCTGGTATTGTTCTGCATCTGGTGGAAGCATAAGGGCTGGACCCTGCGGGATGTGCGGCTGAAGCTGATGGATAAGGCGGAGCGTTGGGTAGAGAAGAGACGCGAGAAGCGCAGAAGCCGGAAGAGGGACAAAGCGGCAGAGGACGGATTTGAGGACAGTGATTTTGGGGAAGAATCGGCGTTGGGAAGCCTTAAAGGAATCCGCAGGATAAAGAAAGAAAAGCCGTCCCGTGAGAAGCGGGAGAACAGGCGGGAGCGGAAGCAGGAAGATGGGCTTGAAAGAAAGCGTGAAAAGCAGGAAGAAAAGCTTGCCCGGAAACAGGAGAAACAGGAGGCGAAGCTTGCGCAGAAGCAGGAGAAGCAGGCCCGCAGGCAGGAAAAACAGGCGCAGGGAGCTCTGAAAAAGCAGGAGAAACAGGAGCGCAAACAGGAAAAGCGCGGGCAGAGACTTGCGCAGGAGCAAAATGAGGCAGGAGAAGAGGAAGATTGAAGATCTGCCGGAAAAGGCAGTGGTAGATTTTTTTCAGGAAGTTTGCCTGGCAAATGTGTTAAAGCACATGGGGGTATGATTATGAAAAAGGTATGGAGAAAGAGAACTGTGGCCATGGGGCTGGCGGCAGCGATGGTTCTGGGCCTGTCGGCCTGCGGCAAGGGCGGCAACAAGATGGAGAATGCCGCGCTGGCGAAGGAGCATGTGTATCAGTTCCAGGAATTTGAGATGCCGGATTTGGGCGGAGACGACTACGGAATCCGGGCTTCCGTTCACAGGGACGGCAAGATTTATGTGATGGCGCAGGTCTATCATTGGTCCGAGGGCGGAGACGAGCTGGACATGAAGATGCTGACCATGAATGAAGACGGGACTGACGTACAGGTTGTGAATATGGAGATTCCCGAATGGAGAACCCAGACCGGCAACAGCGGGACGGGTGGGGGCGGAGTGCCGATGCCCAGGACAGAACCGGGAGATAGGGCGGAGCCGGAGGAAGGAGCGGAGTCCGAAGGCGCAGGTGAACCGGAGGAAGGAACAGAAGACGAAGGCGCTGCCGAACCGGAGGAAGGAACAGAATCGGAAGGCACTGAGCCGGAAGAGGGAGCGGAATCCGAAGGTGAATCAGAGCCGGAAGAAGGCGCTGCGGACACCGGCGCCGAAGATATGATCGAAGACGATATGCTGGTAGGCGGCGATATCTATGAAAATTCGTACTATGGAGACTTTCATTTTGCCGGAAACGGTTTCATTTACGCCATGAGGAACTATTACTACGAAGACTATTCCAGCGAAGAGTATTCCTCCGTACAGAAAAGCTATATCAGCTGCTGGAATATGGACGGAAGCTTTGCCTGGGAGAAGGAACTGGAAGGGCTTACCTCCGAAGAAGAATACGCCTATGTGGCCGGAATGTCTGTAACCGACGACGGTACGCTGTACCTGATACTGTCCGGAGAGAATGGTTATAAGGTGATTGTGGATGCCCAAGGAAATGCCTCGGAGCGGAAAGCTCTGCCTGAGGAAGTGAACAAGGTATTCAGCAATTTCAATAGTATGATGACAAAAGAAGACGGTACCTTCCTGATCATATATTATGATGAAAATGATTACCAGAAGCAGTATCTTGTCACTTATGATCCTGCAACGGATCAGTTTGGCGAGGCCAGCCTTATGCCGTCGTCTATGTCATGGAACGGTTATAATACCATGGCTGCCGGAAAGTCGTCGGATCTGGTGTTCAGCAATGACAGGGGTGTATATACCTATAGCGTGGGCGCTGAGGACAGTGTGGAGAAGATGAACTTTATCAATTCCGACTTGAACATCAGCGGTTTCAGCTCCCTGATCGAGCTGAGTGAAACTTCCTTTATTGGTATATTCTATGAAAATTACGGAGATGAGGTAAAGGCCGGGATCTTCAATTATGTGGATCCGAAAGATATTCCGGACAAGGCGGTTCTGGTGTTGGCGGGCAATTACGTAGCCAGCGATATGAAGCAGCGTGTGGTGGAATTTAACCGCAGCAGCGACGAATATCGTATCACTGTGAAGGAGTATGATTCCTATAACAGCTATGAGGATTACGAAGCCGGCGTTACCCAGCTGAACAATGATATAACTACCGGGAATATGCCGGATATCCTGCTTACAAACGGGCTTCCGGCGGAGAATTATATAGCCAAGGGATTGCTGGCGGATATCGGCAAGCTGATAGAAGAGGATGAGGAGCTGTCCAATGTGGAGTTTGTGCAGAATGTACTGGATGCGTATTCCATGGACGGAAAGCTGTATTATGTAATCCCTTCTTTCCGGGTCAGCACTGTCATCGGAAAGAAATCCATAGTGGGAGACCGTACTTCCTGGACCATGGCAGACATGAAGCAGCTGATGGAGACTCTGCCTGAGGGAACTACCATGTTCGGAGAGATGACCAGAGATTCTTTCATGTATACCATGATGGATTACTGTGGGGCGGATTTCGTCGATGTGTCCAGCGGAAAATGTAATTTTGATTCCCAGAATTTTATTGATATGATGGAATATGCCAAAACCCTTCCCGAGGAACTCAGCGAGGATACTTTCGGCGAGGACTACTGGCAGAGCTATGAATCCCAGTACAGGGAAAACAGAACCGTTTTAAGCAATTTGTACCTTAATAATATCAGCAATCTCAACTACAATGTAAACGGGCGCTTTGGGGAGGAGGTTTCCTATATCGGCTTCCCCACGGAGAGCGGAATGGGAGCCTATGTGCAGGCGGGTGAATCCTATGCGATATCTGCCCGGTCTGCCAATATTGACGGTGCCTGGCAATTCCTGCGGTACTATCTGACAGATGAGTACCAGTCCGAATTAGAGTGGATGATGCCTACCCAGAAGAAATTCTTTATGGAGGCGGCCCAGAAGGCGACAGAGAGACCTTACTATACGGACGAAAACGGTGAGAAGCAGGAATATGACGATTACTACTATATGAATGGTGAGGAGATTAAGCTGGATCCGCTGACACAGGAACAGGTGGATGAGGTGGTAAACTATATCTTCTCTATCAATAAATGCTATTACGGCAATGCGGATGTAGCCAATATTATCAATGAGGAGATTCCGTCCTATTTTGCCGGACAGAAGAGTGCCCAGGAGGTAGCAAAGGTCATCCAGAGCAGGGCGCAGATATATGTAAATGAAAAGCGGTGATAAATGAGAGGCTTCCTTCAGGCATGTGCGAAAGGTGCCCAGCATGCCTGAAAGGAACCGGTTATAGAAAAGGCTCCGTCTTGCGGCCGAAGATGTCCTGGTCTGCGCGTGTGCGATGCAGCACTGTGCGGACCGGTAACTCTGTGTCGTGAGGCGGGGCTTTTTGCAGAGGTTCGGAGGTGAAGGCAAAGTCCTGTTCTCTCAGGCATTTGACCGCATGAGGCTAAACACTTCGGGAATCCAGGGGATGTGATATCAGGCGGAAAACTCTACGCGGAATAGGCATTTTGTTGTGTAAAGAGGGGCGAAACAGACGGGAATTAGGAAGGTGTCAGGATAAACGGACGGGAATCCCCAGCCTGCCCATGTGGGCTTCCAGGGTCAGTTCCTGTCCGTGGTCACGGAGCCATTTCCGGTATATCTTATACTCCGGCATTACCGAGGCAACCATATTCCAGAAATCCTTGGAATGATTCATGTGGGTTAAGTGGCACAGTTCATGGACTACCACATAGTCCAATACTGCGGGAGGGGCGAAGATAAGCCTGTAGTTAAAAGAAAGGGTTCCACGGGAGGAACAGCTTCCCCATCGTGTCTTCTGATCCCGCACGGTGATCGTAGTGTAGTTTCCGCCTGTGATCCGGTGATAATAGGCGGTACGGCTCTCAAACTGCGCTCTGGCAGCATTGCGATAGCGTTTTTCCAGAGTTTCCAGGCGCCTGGTTTCGGCCTCCGTCAGAGAGAGCGGTCTGTTGGAGCTCGTGAGGAGATATTTTTCCCGGTTTCTGCTTCCTTGTTTATGGGATAAGTCTGACTGCGCCCGACGGCCTCCGTCGGCAAATGATGCTGTAGGTGCCATTTTTTCCTTTCCTGTATATATCCGACCAGTAGTTTCGATTTGCTGTCCATTTCTTATAGAAGTCAATCTTTTCTATGTAAGTCCGTCTTTTCCGTAGAAGTGCGTTTTTCGCGGTCAGACCATCTGTTTATCAACCTCAATCACGGCGAAATAATTGGGATTATCCCGGCGGATTCGCTCCTGTATCTGCTTTGCCAGATCATTGTCGGCGATGGGAAAATCATAGGGTGTCACCACATCGAAAATCAGGTTGGTGTGGGTAGGGCCGGCTACGATCCGGAAGTCATGCATGCTGAGGGTTTCGCTGATTTCCTTCAGGTATCCTTTCACCAGGACTCTCAGGCGGGAGGTTTCCTCGTCTTTCGTACAGATCGGATCCATGTGGATCACGGCGTGGCAGTTCAGAATATCTCCCAATTCATGTTCGATGGTATCGATCTTGTCATGGAGGGTGAGGATGTCCCCGTCGGCAGGCACCTCCGCGTGGAGAGAGATCAGTATTCGGCCCGGCCCATAATTATGTACGATCAGATCGTGGATGCCCAGGATCCCTTCGTGAGACATGACAATGTTGTTGATCTGCATGACGAATTCCTTATCAGGTGCCTGACCCAGGAGAGGACTGATGGTGTCCCTGGCGGCACTGTAGCCCGCATAACAGATAAACAGGCCGACCAGCACACCGCACCAGCCGTCGATCTTCACGCCTGTGAAGTGGGCGATGAGCGTAGCGGCCAGAACGGCGGATGTGGCAACGGTATCGCTCAGAGAGTCTGTAGCGGTGGCGGTCATGGCGGCGGAGTCCAGCTTTTTTCCCAGACTCCTGTTGTATAAAAACATATAACATTTCACCAGAATGGAGACGGCCAGAATTCCTATTGCTATGGGGGAGAAAGCCAGTTCCTCCGGATGGAAAATCTTTGTCACAGAGCTTTTCAAAAGCTCCGCGCCCATCAGCAGGATTACGAGAGATACAAGCAGACCGGCGATATATTCAATGCGCCCATGTCCGAAAGGATGGGTTGGGTCCGGTTTCTGTCCTGCCATTTTAAAGCCGATCAGCGTGATGATGGAAGAGCCTGCGTCGGACAGGTTGTTGAAGGCGTCGGCGGTGATGGCGATAGAATTGCTTAAGGAGCCTGCGATGAATTTGCCGGTAAAAAGGCAAAGATTCAAAAAGATTCCCACCGCACCGCACAGGATCCCATAGGCCTGCCGTACAGCAGGACTTTTCATGTCATTTTGACTTTTGATAAAAATTTTTGCAAGTAGAGTAACCATAATCAGATTCCTTTTTAAAACTGTTTTGATAATTCTTTTCAGTATAACAATGGAGCGGACAAAAAGCAAGGGCGATTTGCTGGGTTTTCACTTTTTTCCGCATTTTTCCGCATTGGGATAAAAGGGAAGCAGGGGGACTGAATGCATCTTAGGGCTCAATATAGTATCATATTGTCGTGATAGACAGCGGAAGGATCAGGGAAACAGGAACCCCTTTTGAATTAAAGGAATGTTTTGCAAAGGATAAATTAAGGCTGATTCCCATACAAGGCAGAGGGGAGGAGCTTGGGGATATTCTGAAACGAAAAGGAAGCCGCAATGAGGAAGACAGGGGATGGTTGTGCCGACATTGATGGTGATATTCCTGGGGAGGATGAACAATCAGAGCCTGGTAAATCTGCTTTCGGAATTCGGAGGGGAGCGTGACCGGGTCCTGGATGAAAAAATGCCGCATATCTGATACAACTTTGGATGCTGGCGGGAATCCTGGTGGTAAACGCCGTGACCGTGACTCTGACGGTTACCGGCGCCATGGTACAGGATGAGACGGAAAAGAGGCTGATGGCATTTTATGTAAAGCCGGTGAGCAGAGTGAAACTGTCGCTGGGGTATATTCTCGCGGCATGGGTGGTGGGAACGGGCATGTGCCTGCTGACGCTGGCGGCTGATCTATGCTTTGAAATCAGGAAGAGAAAAGCTGGCTGTATTCACTGAGCAGTCTCATCTATCCCTGAGACAGGCCCCTTGGAAAGAAGAAAATGGGCTTTCAGATCGTCGGCCATTATATTCTGATCAATGGGATCGTGC
Organism: uncultured Acetatifactor sp.; assembly: GCA_910584865.1. Classification (GTDB taxonomy): domain Bacteria; phylum Bacillota; class Clostridia; order Lachnospirales; family Lachnospiraceae; genus Acetatifactor. The sequence continues at coordinate 50,557 of CAJUCE010000005.1, read as the reverse complement.
TGACGGCGGGTTTCCGGTTTGGATGGTACAGGGCGGATCATTTGGGCAGCATCTCTGTTATGCTGGTTACAATAGCGGTGATCTTTGGCCTGGTATCCGTGCTTTCCTGGAGAAAGGATGCCGGGGACGCAAAGCGCATGAATGAGAAACTTAGGGAATTTCACCAGAAAAAGGGATAAGAGGTATTGCGCGGCGCCATTTTTCAGTGTATAATTCTTACAGAAAACAGATACAGGAAAGTAACTGCGGTATAAGGAGAGAAGAAATGAGCAAGAAACCTGTAGTATTAATGATTCTGGACGGATATGGACTCAATGAGAAGACGGAAGGGAATGCGGTGGCATTGGCACAGACGCCTGTGATGGACAGGCTGATGAAGGAGTATCCTTTCGTGAGGGGCAATGCCAGCGGCATGGCAGTAGGGCTTCCCGACGGACAGATGGGGAATTCCGAAGTGGGCCATCTGAACATGGGCGCAGGCCGCATCGTATACCAGGAACTGACCAGGATTACCAAGGAGATCCAGGACGGCACCTTTTTCGAGAATCCCGCTCTGCTGAAGGCAGTGGAGAATTGCAGGAAAAATGACAGCGCCCTTCATCTCATGGGGCTTTTATCCGACGGCGGCGTGCATAGCCACAATACCCATCTGTACGGTCTGCTGGAGCTGGCAAAGCGCAGCGGCCTGGAGAAGGTGTATGTACACTGCTTCCTGGACGGACGCGATACACCGCCGGCCAGCGGCAAGGAATATGTCGTAGAGCTGACAAAGGAGATGGAGAAGATCGGCGTAGGCAAAATCGCGTCTGTTATGGGGCGCTATTACGTTATGGACAGAGATAATAATTATGACCGTGTGAAACTGGCCTATGACGCCATGACAAAGGGAGAGGGCCTGACGGCACAGTGCGGTATCTGCGGTATCCAGGAGTCCTACGACAGAGGAGAGACGGATGAATTCGTGAAGCCTACTTTGGCTGTGGAGGATGGGAAGCCTGTCGCTACGATTCAGAGCGGAGATTCCATTATCTTCTTCAACTTCCGTCCTGACAGGGCAAGAGAGATCACCAGAGCATTCTGCGACGATGATTTCAAGGGCTTTGACAGAGGGCAGAGACTGGATGTGACCTATGTGTGCTTCTCCGACTATGACCCTACTATTCCCAACAAGGACGTGGCCTTCCACAAGGTATCCGTCACCAATACCTTCGGCGAGTGGCTGGCTGCAAACGGTATGAAGCAGGCCCGGATCGCCGAGACGGAGAAATATGCGCATGTGACCTTTTTCTTTAACGGCGGTGTGGAGGAGCCCAACGAAGGGGAGGACAGAGTGCTGGTGAATTCCCCCAAGGATGTGGCTACTTATGATCTGAAACCCCAGATGAGCGCTTATGAAGTGTGCGACAAGCTTTGCGGGGCTATCCGTTCCGGCAAATACGACGTGATCATCATCAATTTTGCCAATCCGGATATGGTGGGCCATACGGGGGTTCTGGAAGCGGCTGTTAAGGCTGTGGAAGCGGTGGACGAGTGTGTGGGCAGGGCTGTGGATGCCGTCAAAGAGGTGGACGGCGCCATGTTCATCTGCGCGGACCACGGTAATGCGGAGATGTTGGTAGACTACGAGACCGGTGAGCCTTTTACCGCTCATACCACTAACCAGGTGCCTTTCATTTTGGTGAATTATGATGAAGCTTATACGCTCAGGGAGAACGGCTGCCTGGCAGATATTATTCCCACGCTGATCCAGATTATGGGCATGCAGCAGCCTGCGGAGATGACAGGAGAGTCTCTGCTGGTTCGCAAATAGCAGGCGGCATGTTAAAAGGGACCGGGAGATAGGCGAAGGACGGTTCTGACAGGGTGGTAGAATAAAAGTGATCGAGTGATGAATGACAGCGGGAGGGTATATGCTCTCCCGTGTCTGTTGTTTATTCAATTATCAAGGTACCCTGGCTATTCAGTGTCAAGTTGTTTTCGGTTCTTTCCATTGTTTGGCAGGCGGAAAAACTTAGTGAGGAAAAGCTGCATGATGTTGTAACGGGGCGTATAGATTATATTACGAGAAGCACCAGATTGCTGAGGACAAGCAGGTGTACATTTCAAAAAACGAGATGGAAGAATTCCAGAGTACATAGAATCAATATTGTTTCTCCTTAAGCAGATAAGAAGATAGGATTGGGCAAAAAGCGGTGAAAAAAAGCGAAGGCAAAAAAGTAAAATAAAAGTAAAATAAAAACGAATATTTTGTTGACAAATGATTTATAGCCTGCTATAATATATAACGTGGTTGTGAGAGATACTTCACAGGCTGCTGTGGCTCAGTCGGTAGAGCGTCGCATTGGTAGTGCGGAGGTCACGGGTCCGATTCCCGTCAGCAGCTTTACAAATTTATAAAAGTAAATCTAACTATAAACCAATCAAATTTATTTTGGTTGGTTTTAATTTTTCTGACACTCTGGAATATTGTCTGTAGGTTGGTTCTTTTTATCGATATTTCCGCAATTCCGTTGATAATGGTTCTCTGTGAAGGTAATGTTTGTATACCCCATCTGCTTCGTATGCATGTGGTTGTCACAATACATTGATAATTGAATCGACTTTGTATCCTGAATATGGCATAAAGTTGACTTGAAAGAGCATCAAGTCAACTTCTGATTCCATATGCGCTGGAGCGCATGAAATTATGGTACAATGATCACATGGAGGGCGCAGATATGAGTGATAGCGAAAAATTGGATTTACTCTTGACTGAAATGCAAGAGCTGAAAATAGATATAAATCAGAAATTTGATGAAATAGGTAAAAAACTCAATCAACTGGAAACTGGACAAACTGAATTGAAAAATAAAATGGAGGGGCTTGCAGTAGAACAGGTAAAAACACAAAAGGAACTATACAAAATTAATCAGAAAATTGAAAATACTTACGGTGTAACTCTTGACGCACTCGCGGAAGCCGCTGAAAACCGTAAATGACTCGAAACAGGCCGTAGTTCACTTATATAAATTAACTGAATACCGCACAAGGGATGTAATGTCTATTGAATTATCAATGGCATTGCATGTGGCAGTAGGGCGCATGCCGCCTAAAAGACGGAAGCGGAGAGGCAGAAGACCTTCTCAGAAATCCCACAGAACATAGCGAAAAATTGCATAAAAAAAGACCATCCCGGGCATTCACCCGAAATGGCTTTTTTCTTCTCTTTAGAATTATTTCTTGAAGGTCATGGATACGCCTTCTTCAGCCATGGTAAGAACTCCGTCCTCCAGAGTGCAGTTGATGGTTTCGCCTTCTACTGTCAGCTTCACGCTGCTGCCGCTTCCTTCCCAAGTTCCGCTCATAGACATGTCTGCAGACTCAAGTGCGGACATATCCAGTGAGAAATTGCCGTCTTCCTTCAGCTCCAGGATGATCGTCATCTCATCCGCAGATACGCCGGAGGCCTCAGCCAGCTGCTCCAGATCCATGGACATTCCGGACATTTCGATAGTCTGAAGTTTGTAAGATCCTGCTGCGCTGGAATCTCCGCCGCCGCAGGCAGCAAGCCCGATCACACACACAAACACCAATGCCAAACTCAGCATCTTTGCCCATACGCTCTTTTTCATGTTACTTCTCTCCTTTATTTCCTTTTATGTATTGACGTCTGTTTGACGTTCAAATAGATTATAGCACCTTTTTATGGATTTACAAGGTGTTTTTTCTGATTTTATGAATTCTTAATGTTTTTTTATCAGTGCAATTTGATATATTCATGTGCGGATGCTGTCAATTGTTTTTGTTGTTTTCTTTCGGATAAAATGTTATATTTAGACAGTACTTTAAATATGAGGAGAAGAAGTCATGTACCGTATTATGATTGTAGAAGATGATCTGGCCATGGCAGGTGTGATGAAAAAGCAGATTGAGTCATGGGGAAACCAGGTTATGTGTGTCAGTGATTTTCAGAACATACTGCCGGCGTTTGTGGAATATGATCCCCATATGGTGTTGATGGATATCATGTTGCCCTTTTTTAACGGATACCATTGGTGCACTGAGATTCGGAGGATCTCCAATGTGCCGGTGGTCTTTATCTCCTCGGCCTCAGAGAATATGAATATTGTTATGGCCATGAATATGGGCGGGGACGATTTCATTCCCAAGCCGGTGGATCTGGATGTGATGACGGCGAAAATCCAGGCACTGCTGCGCCGGACCTACGATATGACGGGCCGGATTCCTCTGCTGGAGCACAGGGGCGCCATATTGAATCTGAACAATACTACCCTTACCTATGACGGCGAACAGATCGAGCTGACCAAAAATGAATTTCGCATCCTGCAGACGCTTCTGGAAAATAAAGGGAAGGTAGTGAGCCGGGAAACGCTGATGACCCGACTGTGGCAGATGGATTCTTATGTGGAGGAGAATACCCTGACGGTCAATGTCACCAGGCTCAGAAAGAAGCTGGAGAATGCCGGGCTTGTTCATTTTATTGCCACCAGGGTGGGAAGCGGCTATATCATCGAATAGCTCCTGCCGGCCGTTCGGGATTTGGAGCTTTGTTATGTGGGACAGGGCAGATAAAATTGCGCCGGGGAATAGGAAAAGGAGCGGAAGAGAATGAAAGAGGAAAAGTGGTATTATGTTTCGGCAAAGCTTTTATGGCAGAACAGATATACAGGTCTGGCTTTCCTGTTATATGCGGCTATTTTCGGAGGCATTTTCTTTCTATATAATATAGAAGCGGAAGCTGTATTGTATGCGGCCGGATTATGTGCGCTGCTCACTCTGGCGGTCCTGCCCATCCGGCTGGCTGCGGGAAGCAGGGCCCATGGGCAGCGCAAAAGGATTGCGGGAGATGTGGAGGTCATGCTGGATGAGATGCCGCCGCCAAAGACCCTTGCAGAGGAAGACGATCAGGAGCTGCTCAGACAGTTAAAGGCCGTATATGACCGGAATCTTGCCGCCTGGCAGAATGAGCGCAGGGAGAGTATGGACTATTACACCACATGGGTGCACCAGATCAAGACGCCCATTTCCGTCATGCGGATGATCCTGCAGGAAGAGGACACCAGGGAAAACAGGGAGCTATTGGCGGAACTGTTCCGCATCGAGCAATATGTGGAGATGGCGTTAAACTGGATGCGGCTGGGGAGTGACAGCACGGATTTCATATTTCAGGAATATGAGTTGGACGGCATTATCAGACAGGCCATCCGAAAATATGCGGGGCAGTTTATCAGGAACAGGATAAGTGTTTGCTACGAGCCTACGCAAGTGAGAGTGCTCACGGATGAGAAATGGCTGCTCTTTGTGATAGAGCAGCTATTGTTCAACGCGGTAAAATATACCCGGGAGGGTCGGGTTACCATCAGGGTGACCCGGGAGAAGGTTCTGCAGATTCAGGATACCGGCATCGGTATAGCGCCGGAGGATATTCCCAGGATCTTCGAGAAAGGATTCACCGGATACAATGGCAGAGCAGATAAAAAGTCCACGGGATTGGGGCTGTATTTGAGCCGTCTCACGGCGGATAAGCTGTCCAATCGGCTGTGGGCCGAGTCTGTCCCGGGTGTAGGGACCACGTTTTTCATGGATTTATACAGAGAGGAGCTTAAGGCAGATTGAGCCTGTTTCGGTGCCCCTTCACACATTTGACAACCTTACAAAAATGTCACAAAAACAGGCGGAAATGTCACCCGATTCGATGTCGGTGCGTTCCGCTCTTTTGTATAATATCCTTATCCAAAGCAAAGAACGGAGGTAAGTATATGGCATTATTAGAGGCGAAAAGCCTGAAAAAAGTCTACACAACCCGCTTCGGCGGCAATCAGGTACAGGCCCTGTCCAAAGTATCTTTTTCGGTGGAGCAGGGTGAATATGTGGCGATCATGGGAGAGTCGGGGTCTGGCAAGACTACTTTGCTCAATATCCTGGCGGCCCTTGACAAACCTACCAGCGGGCAGGTCCTGTTAGGCGGAAAGAGCCTGTCCGGGGTACGGGAGAAGGAACTGGCGGCATTCAGACGCAACAATCTGGGATTTGTCTTCCAGGATTTCAATCTGTTGGACACTTTTACCCTGAAGGATAATATCTTCCTACCGCTGGTGCTGGGTGGGAAGGAGTATGGGGAGATGGAGCGGAGGCTGAAACCCATTGCGGGACGCCTGGGCATTCAGGAGATTCTGGAAAAGTTTCCCTACGAGGTCTCGGGCGGCCAGAAGCAGCGCACGGCAGTGGCCAGAGCGCTGATTACAAATCCTCAGCTGGTGCTGGCGGATGAACCCACGGGGGCACTGGATTCCAAAGCGGCGGACGGATTGCTGAACATCTTTAACGATATCAATATGGACGGGCAGACCATTTTGATGGTGACCCATTCCACCAGGGCGGCAAGCAGGGCAGGAAGGGTGATGTTCATCAAGGACGGAGAGGTATTCCATCAGATCTACCGCGGAAACAGCACCAATGAGCAGCTTTATCAGAAGATTTCGGATACGCTGACGTTGCTGGCAACGGGAGGTGCACATTCATGAGAAATGGGTTTTATGCGAAGCTGGCGGCAGGGAATATTAAAAAGAACGGGAAAACGTACATTCCCTACATTTTGACCTGTATTGTGACAGTGGCCATGTTTTATATCGTGAAGTCACTGTCCTTAAACCCGGGGCTTAGCCATATGGTGGGAGGGAATTTCCTGAATACCACCATGGGCCTGGGGAGCTGGGTGGTGACGGTTTTCGCTTTTATCTTTCTGTTTTATACCAATAGTTTCCTGGTGAAGCATCGCAAGAAGGAGTTCGGTATCTTTCATATATTGGGAATGGAGCGCAGGCATCTGGCCAGAGTCATCGGGTGGGAGACATTCTATGTGATGATTATCAGCGTTATTTTGGGGCTGGGCATCGGAATCGCGCTGGACAAAGTGATGTTTCTGGCGGTGGTGAGGATCGTGGGGGCAGATGTGCCGCTTGGATTTTTCCTGGCGCCGGAGGCTGTAGCCGGGACGGTTATCTTTTTTTCCATTCTGTTTGTGCTGATATTTGCCAATTCGGTAAGGCAGATCCGCGGCGCAGATCCCATCGAGCTGCTGCGGGCCGGGAATGTGGGGGAACGGGAGCCGCAGTCCAACTGGCTTCTGACGATCTGGGGACTGGCGGCGCTGGGGGGCGGTTATTATATTGCTATTACCACCCGGAATCCCATTGCCTCCGTACTGTTGTTTTTTGTGGCGGTGCTTCTGGTGATCGCAGGGACCTATCTGCTGTTCACGGCAGGCAGTATAGCGCTTTTGAAGACACTGCGCAGGAACAGGCGGTATTATTACCGCACGAAGCATTTTGTCAGCGTATCCGGAATGATTTACCGAATGAAGCAAAATGCGGTGGGACTGGCCAATATCTGCATTCTGTCTACCATGGTGCTGGTGATGGTGTCTACTACCACTTCCATGATGGTGGGGATGGAGGAGATCATCCGAAACCGTTATCCGGCGGATTATGTCTTTTATGCAGATGACGTGAAGAGGCGGGATGAGGATATGGCAGCCATCCGGCGCCTGCAGCAGGAGAGCGGGGTGTCTGTCACGGGAGAGTGGGAATATTCCTGCCTGGGATTCCAGGGAATCTGCGACGGCGACGGCTATCTGGTCTTGCGGGAACGGGCCCGGTCGGTAGAGGATGACACCAATTCCCTGTTATTTGTGACACAGGAAGACTATAACCGGATCATGGGAACGGAGAAAACGCTGCAGGAGGGAGAGATCTTTGTCTATTCCAACAGACAGGATTACCCTTACGAAACCATGCGGCTCTTCGACAGGCAGTATCGGGTGGCGGAGAAGCTGGAGGACTTTATCGGGAACGGGGAATATGAGGCAATGATGTCGGCCACACAGTATATCGTTGTTCCGGACATGGAGACGTTGACGGCACTTTGTGAGAGCCAGCGGGAGATTTTGACAGATCTGGCCAGTGAAATCGGGTGGGTCTATGGCTTTGACACGGATGCGGGAGAGGAGAAGCAGTGGGAATTCGACAGTGCGGCAAGGGGGGGTTCGGAGCTGGGGATGAAGCTGGAGTCCAGGATAGACGGGCGGCAGGCGTTTCTGGAAATCGACGGAGGCTTGTTCTTTATCGGAATCTTCCTGGGGAGTCTGTTTATCATGGCAACGGTTCTGATTATTTACTATAAACAGATTTCGGAGGGATATGACGACAGGAATCGTTTTGAAATCATGCAGAAGGTAGGTATGAGCCACAGCGAGGTGAAAGCCGCGATCCATTCTCAGATCGTGACAGTATTCTTCCTGCCCCTGGTGGTGGCGGGAATCCATGTGGCGGCTGCGTTTCCGCTGATATCCAGGCTGCTGGCGCTGCTGAATTTATATAATGTGGGGTTGTATGCGGTCTGTACCCTGGTCTGTTTCCTGGTATTCGGCGTCATGTATATACTGGTATACGCTCTGACATCAGGAACTTATTATCGTATCGTCAGCAGATAAGCGCCGGTCTGTTATGCGGTTTGTTGTCTGGCAAGGGCTTTTGTTCATGCGTATAAATTATAGAAAGGAAACGAAAAAATGGAAAAGAATACAGGAAAAAGAAAATGGTTGCGCACTATATTGATCTGGATTGCGGCAGTGGTCTTGTACCGCTTTTTCAAATCAGGAAGAAGGAGGGAGCCGGATGAGGAGAGTGATTAGCAAAGCCGTGATTGTATGTATGGTGTTTCAGCTGACGGCATGCGGATTTCCCTTTGGCAATGAGAAGCTGCTTAGCGATACATTGGAGGAAGTGGCAGGGTTTTTCGGAGCATCTCAGATTACCGGGGATGAGAATCTGATCGGCGAGCGGCTTTATGGGAGGGATGCATACACAGGACGATATCTGGCGGACTGCGACAAAGTCACGGGACGGGATGTGGTATTTGGGGGAGCGTCCGTGGAATCCCGGAAGCTGTATCTGAGCGGATATATTCAGGCCTATTCGGGAACGGCTGTGATCAGGATCCGGACAAACTGGGAAGTGGTGGAATTGGAACCGGATGAGGACGGGTATTTTGAGACAGAGCTGAATCTGGAATCCGGCGGTAATTATGTGATTGTCAAATTTGAAGATTTTACAGGAACAGTGGACCTGACATCCGGTTATGACCGGGTGTCAGGTCTGGTCCAGTGTCCGGCTTAAACCATAGCTTCGGCGTGCCAAATAGGAGAAAAGTAACGATCATAATATTGACATAAATTCATTGGCTTGTTAGAATAGAGGGCAGAAGAGTTTGCATCACATCAGGAGGAAGCGGATATGTACCATTGTCGGATCCACTTTTATTTTGTAGGCCCTTCCTGCAGGACATTTGAGATTATACGAAAGAGCAGTCCCCTGGAAGGGTTTTCTCATGTGTTCGCGGAAAGTGACCGGCCGCAGACGCAGCTTGCCTCTGAGGCGGACGTGATCTGGGTTCATCTGGGGGATATGGATGTAAAGGAGACTTTGGGTACGCTGATTTCTGCCGGGCGCAGGGATGCGGAAGTAATATTGCTGGCGGACGGCGGAAATATGACAGAATTGGCGGAGGAACTTTCGAAAGAGGTTAGCTCCGCCGGTGGTCGTGGAAATATAAAGAAAGAAGAGGCGTCTGTGTCTGCAAGGCTGACGGATATATGGACGCTGCCCATGGGAGAGGAGATGATGTTTTTCCGTTTTTCCAAATGGCAGCAGCGATATAAGGAGTGCAGAGACGCCTGGCAGACCAGCCAGTTTTTCGAAGCCACCATCAATAATGTGCCGAATCTGATCTGGTATAAGGATAAAAACGGCATACACGAGAAGGTCAATGACAGCTTCTGCAGGACCGTCGGCAAGACGAAAACGCAGGTAGAGGGACGGGGCCATGCATACATATGGGATGTGGAGCAGGATGATCCTGCCTGTATCGAGTCGGAACAGGAGGTTATGACCAAACGCAGAACCTTTGTCTCCGAGGAAGTGATCAAAACCGGGGAGGGCATGCGGACACTGACTACGTACAAGTCGCCGTTATATGATATTGATGGAAGTGTGATGGGGACTGTGGGGGTGGCCATCGACGTGACCCAGGAGAGAGCCTACGAACAGGAGATCGTGCAGAAGAACCGTACCCTGGAAACGCTTTTTACCACCATTGACTGCGGCGTGATCTGCCATAGTCTGGACGGTTCCCGAATCCTCAGCATCAATAGGGCCGCATTGAAGATTCTGGGTTATGAGACGAAGGAAGAGTTGTTGCAGGACGGATTTGATCTGATTGCCTCATCCGTGCTGGAGGAGGACAGGGAGGCGCTCCAGGAGAATATAGAAGATCTGAAAAAGGAAGGCGACAGCGTCAGCGTGGAATATCGGATCCGGCATAAAAACGGCGATATCCTGCATATCATGGGCAACGTAAAGCTGATCAGGGAGAACGGACAGCTGTTTTATCAGCGTTTTTTGCTGGATTGTACGGCACAGAAGCTCCAGGAAAAGCAGAATGAGCGCCGCCAGATGGAGCTGGTTAAAGCGCTGAGTACCGATTACAACATTGTCTGCTTTTTTGATCTGGATTCGGGAATGGGCAGGCTGCTTCAAAATGATCGCAGTGAGGATATGTTTGACGGGATCTTTGAGGGCGATATCTCGCTGGTAGAAAGCATGGGAAAATATATACGGAATTTCGTGCATGAAGAAGACCGGGAGACGGTACGGGAGGCCTCTTCACCGGCCAGGATCCGGCAGGAGCTGGAGGAAAAGCTGCAGTATTATGTGAATTACCGTGCATGCAGGAAGGACGGGATCCGGTATTTTCAGGTGAAGGCCGTGCGGGCCGGAGCATGGGAGGAAAACCATGGTATTGTACTGGGATTCCGCAGTGTAGATGATGAGATCCGCAATGAGATGGAGCAGAAGCGTTTACTGGAGGATGCGCTGATGCAGGCCAACCGGGCCAGCAAGGCCAAGAGTGTGTTCCTCTCCAATATGTCCCACGATATCCGGACGCCCATGAATGCGATTGTCGGCTTTACTGCTCTCGCCATCACCCACATCGATCACAGGGATCAGGTGGAAGAATATCTGAAGAAGATCATGACCTCCGGAAATCACCTGCTGAGCCTGATCAATGATGTGCTGGATATGAGCCGGATTGAAAGCGGCAAGATCCGCCTGGAAGAGAAGCCCTGCTCTCTGCCGGATATTCTGCACGGCCTGCGCAATATTCTGCAGGCGGATGTCAATGCCAAGCAGATGGAGCTGTATATGGATGCGGTGGATGTCTGGGACGAGGAGATCTACTGCGACAAGCTGAGGCTGAATCAGGTGCTTTTGAATCTGCTGAGCAATTCCGTGAAATATACCGGGGCGGGAGGCATCGTCAGTATGCGGGTTACCGAGAAAGCCGGGGCGCCCGCCGGATATGCTCATTATGATTTCTGCATCAAAGACAATGGTATCGGGATGAGCGAGGAATTCGTGGAGCATATTTTTGAGCCCTTTGAGCGGGAGGAGAATACCACCTTAAGCGGGGTTCAGGGAACCGGCCTGGGGATGGCGATCACCAAAAATATCGTGGACATGATGAACGGTACCATCGAAGTGAAGAGTGAACAGGGGGTGGGAACGGAGTTTCGAGTCTCCTTTACCTTCAAGCTGCATCAGGAGGAGAAGGAGCCGCATACGATAGCGGAATTGAAGAATTGCCGTGCGCTGGTGGTGGATGATGATTTCAATACCTGCGACAGCGTGTCCTATATGCTGCAGCAGATCGGAATGCGGGCGGAATGGACCCTTTCCGGAAAGGAAGCTGTGCTTCGTACCCATCAGGCACAGATGCGGGGCGACAGTTACAGCGTGTACATTATCGACTGGCTGCTGCCCGATATGAACGGTATCGAAGTCACCAGGAGAATCCGCAAGGAGATGGGGGAGGATGTGCCGGTGATCGTGCTGACGGCCTATGACTGGTCAGACATCGAGGATGAGGCAAAGGAGGCCGGCGTCACTGCCATCTGCGCCAAGCCGCTGTTTTTCTCGGAGCTGCGCCGCTGTCTCCAGTCCGTGATCAATCCGGAGGAGCAGGAGGCCGGGCAGGAGGAAAGCCGGCCGGCCAGGCAGCATACGGGACGGATTCTGCTGGCGGAGGATGTGGAACTGAACCAGGAGATTGCCGTTGCGATTCTGGGGGATGCCGGGTTTACCACGGAAGTGGCGAGCAACGGCAGGGAGGCTGTAGAGATGTTGCGCGAATCCCGGCCGGGATATTATCAGCTGGTGCTTATGGATGTGCAGATGCCTGTGATGAACGGCTACGATGCGGCGAAGGCAATCCGGAAGCTGGAGGATCCGAAGCTGGCGGGCGTGCCCATTATCGCCATGACGGCCAATGCTTTCGAGGAGGATAAGAAGGCAGCGCTGGCCAGCGGCATGAACGGCCATATAGCAAAGCCCATCGATGTGAATCATCTGTTCGAGACATTGGACAAAGTACTGACCTGAGATAACCTGTTTCGGTTCTTTATCAAAATTTAATCGGAAAGTGATTGCAAAAGGACAAGGACTATGCTAAACTGAAAATATCCTGTATGATAAAAAAATAACAATCAATACAAATCATATTTTTGGAGGAAAAAACATATGGCAAAGAAAGTAGTTTTAGCAGGTGCATGCCGTACAGCCATCGGCACCATGGGCGGCACACTGAGCACTACCCCTGTAGCGGATCTGGGGGCGATCGTTATCAAGGAGGCTCTGAACAGGGCAGGGGTGAAGCCGGAAGATGTGGACCAGGTGTACATGGGCTGTGTCATCCAGGCAGGACAGGGACAGAATGTGGCACGTCAGTCTTCTATCAAGGCAGGACTCCCCATCGAGGTACCTGCGGTCACCATGAATGTGGTCTGCGGTTCCGGTCTGAACTGTGTGAACCAGGCTGCTCAGATGATCATGGCGGGAGATGCCGATGTAGTGGTAGCAGGCGGTATGGAGAATATGTCCATGGCTCCTTACGCAATTCCCCAGGCACGTTACGGTTACAGGATGAATAACGGTACGCTGGTGGATACCATGATTAAGGATGCCCTCTGGGACGCTTTCAATGATTATCATATGATCATGACAGCGGACAATATCTGCCGTGAGTGGAATCTGACTAGGGAAGAGCTGGATGAGTTTGCACTTAAGAGCCAGCAGAAAGCAGAGGCAGCGCAGAAATCCGGCGCATTCGACGCGGAGATCGTACCCGTGACAGTGAAGAAAAAGAAAGAGACCATTGAGTTCAAGGTAGATGAGGGTCCCCGCGCAGGCTCCACAATCGAGGGTCTCGCCAAGCTGCGTCCCATCAATAAAGACGGATTCGTGACCGCAGGCAATGCATCCGGTATCAACGACGGTGCGGCAGCGATTGTGGTTATGAGCGAGGAGAAGGCCAAAGAGCTGGGTGTGAAGCCCATGGCAACTTTCGTGGCCGGCGCTCTGGCAGGCGTACGTCCCGAGGTGATGGGAATCGGACCTGTGGCGTCGACGAAGAAAGTCCTGGCGAAGACGGGCATGAAGATCGAGGACTTCGACATTATCGAGGCCAACGAAGCATTCGCCGCGCAGTCCGTTGCGGTAGGCAAGGAGCTGGGCATCGATGTGGATAAGCAGCTGAACCCCAACGGCGGAGCCATTGCACTGGGACATCCCGTAGGCGCTTCCGGGTGCCGTATTCTGGTAACGCTGCTTCATGAGATGCAGGCAAGAGGAGCCAAGACCGGACTTGCAACCTTATGTATCGGCGGCGGCATGGGCTGCTCTACCATCGTGAAGATCGAGGACTGAGAGCGGGACCGATACCCAAAAGCGTAGCAGAGCCGAATCGGGAGAGATTCCGGACAGGGCTGCTGCATAGGGGCATGGAAAAGCGCGGCGGCCCTGTGAGCCGGCGCGGAACGAATAATCAGGAGAATAGACAAATGGAATTTATAGTATATGAGCAGAAGGGAAATTATGCCGTCATCACAATCAATCGTGAAAAGGCATTGAATGCCCTCAATTCCGCTGTGCTGGATGAGCTGAACGCGACGCTTGACGGGGTGGACCTGAATACCGTGCGCTGCCTGATTCTCACAGGCGCAGGACAGAAATCTTTCGTGGCCGGCGCGGATATCGGAGAGATGAGTACGCTGACCAAGGCGGAGGGAGAAGCTTTCGGCAAGAAAGGAAACGATGTGTTCCGCAGGCTGGAGACCTTCCCGATTCCGGTGATTGCGGCGGTGAACGGATTTGCGTTGGGCGGAGGCTGTGAGATCTCCATGAGCTGCGATATCCGGATTTGCTCCGACAATGCGGTGTTCGGACAGCCCGAGGTAGGCTTGGGGATCACGCCTGGATTCGGCGGAACACAGAGACTGGCCAGGCTGGTAGGAGCAGGCATGGCAAAGCAGATGATCTATACTGCCCGCAATATCAAAGCGGACGAAGCGTACAGGATTGGCTTGGTGAATGCAGTTTATTCCCAGGAGGAACTGCTTCCTGCAGCGGAGAAGATGGCAGCAGGCATTGCCAAGAACGCTCCGATTGCCGTACGCAATTGCAAGAAGGCTATCAATGACGGTCTGGATGTGAGTATGGACGAGGCGATTGTAATAGAAGAGAAGCTTTTCGGAGACTGCTTCGAGACACAGGATCAGAAATACGGCATGGCCTTTTTCCTTGACAAGAATAAGGAGAAGGTAAAAGAGCCGTTCAAAAACGCGTAACTATAAGAAAATAAAACAAGGAGGGACTTTCAATGAAAGTAGGTATTATCGGTGCAGGCACCATGGGAGCAGGAATTGCCCAGGCATTTGCCATGACGGATGGCTATGAAGTGTGCTTATGCGACATTACCCAGGAATTTGCGGACGGCGGCAAGGGGAGAATCCTGAAGAATCTGAATTTCCTGGTAGGCAAGGAGAAGATTACCCAGGAGAAGGCAGATGCCATTTCCGCGAAGATTGTTACCGGCCTGAAGGATATCTGTACCGACTGTGACCTGGTGATCGAGGTTGCACCTGAGAATATGCAGATAAAGAAGACTACCTTTAAGGAACTTCAGGAGATTGTGAAGCCCGAGTGCATTTTTGCCACCAATACTTCCTCTCTCTCCATCACTGAGATCGGCGCCGGACTTGACAGGCCCATGATCGGTATGCATTTCTTCAATCCTGCAGACAGGATGAAGCTGGTAGAGGTGATTGCAGGCGCCAATACTCCTGCCGAGCTGGTGGAGAAGATCAAGGCTATTTCTACGGAGATTGGCAAGACCCCTGTGGAAGTAAAGGAAGCTCCCGGCTTTGTGGTAAACAGGATCCTGATCCCCATGATCAATGAAGCCATCGGCATCTACGCGGAAGGCATTGCCAGCGTGGAAGATATCGACACCGCTATGAAGCTGGGCGCTTCTCATCCCATGGGACCGCTGGCTCTTGGAGATCTGGTTGGTCTGGACATTGTGCTTGCCATCATGGAAGTGCTGCAGAATGAGACGGGCGATTCCAAATATCGTCCTCATCCGCTGCTTCGCAAGATGGTACGTGCAGGCAAGCTGGGCAAGAAGACCGGCGTGGGCTTCTATGATTACAGCAAGAAATAAGCTGTGTATTGAATGATATGAAATTGGATACGGAATCACTGCACTGACGGACAGAGTGGTGATTCCGTGTGCTGTGCGTAAAGGTTTGGCAATTTCAGGAAAGGACGCACGGCGACAGATGACCCGGGCGGCAGACGAGAGAGAATGCATTCTGCGGTCTGCCGTGAGTTAGACGAAAATAGATGGAGGAATGAGAATCATGGATTTTACATTGCGAAAAGAACATGAAATGGCACGCACTCTGTTCAGGGAGTTTGCCGAAAAAGAGGTAAAGCCTCTGGCCCAGGAGGTGGATGAAACCGAAGAATTCCCGAGAGGAACCGTGGAGAAGATGGCGAAAAACGGATTCCTGGGGATTCCCGTTCCCAAGGAGTACGGCGGACAGGGCTGTGATCCGCTGACCTATGTGATGTGTGTGGAGGAGCTTTCCAAGGTTTGCGGCACTACAGGCGTAATCGTATCCGCACATACATCCCTGTGCTGCGATCCGATCATGACCTTCGGAACAGAAGAGCAGAAACAGAAATATCTGGTACCTCTTGCAAAGGGTGAGAAGCTGGGGGCATTCGGTCTCACCGAGCCCGGCGCAGGTACGGACGCACAGGGACAGCAGACCAAGGCTGTGGCTGACGGAGACGATTATATTATCAACGGCTCCAAGATTTTCATTACCAACGGTAAGGAAGCGGATGTATATGTTATTTTTGCCGTTACCGGTACGATCGAAAAGCGGGGCAGGAAGATCAAGGAGATTACGTCCTTTATCGTGGAGAAGGGCACACCCGGCTTTACTTTCGGCACCAAGGAGAAGAAGATGGGTATCCGCGGATCCTCTACATATGAGTTGATTTTCACGGATTGCCGCGTTCCCAAGGAGAATATGCTGGGCAAGCCCGGACAGGGTTTCAAGATTGCCATGCACACGCTGGATGGCGGACGTATCGGTATCGCCGCACAGGCTCTGGGCATTGCAGAGGGCGCTCTGGAGAGAACTATTGCTTATACCAAGGAGAGGAAACAGTTCGGCAAGCCTATTTCCGCATTGCAGAATACCCAGTTCCAGCTGGCTGACATGGCTACCAAGGTAGAGGCGGCACAGCTCCTGGTGTACAAGGCTGCCATGGCCAAGGCTACCAAGAAAGAATATGGTTTTGAGGCTGCGCAGGCAAAATTGTATGCTGCAGAAGTTGCGATGGAAGTTACCACCAAGGCCGTTCAGCTTCATGGCGGTTACGGTTATACCAGAGAGTATGATGTGGAGCGTATGATGCGCGATGCCAAGATTACGGAGATCTATGAAGGAACCAGCGAGGTTCAGCGTATGGTAATCAGCGCTGCGCTTTTGAAGTAAGCATTGCGGAGCATAGACATATAGTAAAAAGAATATAAGGAGTGAAAATACAATGAAAGTTGTTGTTTGTATTAAGCAGGTTCCCGATACCAAGGGCGGCGTAAAGTTCAATCCCGACGGTACACTGGACAGAGCTGCCATGATGACCATTATGAACCCTGACGACAAGGCAGGAGTGGAGGCAGCGCTCAGATTAAAGGATCAGTACGGCGCAGAGGTTACGGTCCTGACCATGGGACTTCCCAAAGCGGAGGACGTGCTGCGTGAGGCTATGGCGATGGGCGCGGACAAAGGTGTCTTGGTGACTGACAGAGTGCTGGGCGGCGCCGATACATGGGCTACATCCCAGACATTGGCAGGCGCGCTGCGCAATATGGAGTATGACCTGATTATCACAGGACGGCAGGCCATCGACGGCGATACCGCACAGGTTGGCCCCCAGATTTCCGAGCATCTGAATATTCCTGTTATCTCTTATGCACAGAATCTGAAGATTGAGGGAGACAGCGTTATCGTAGAACGTCAGTACGACGACAGATATCATGTATTAAAAGCCAAGATGCCCTGCCTGGTTACCGCGCTGGCAGAACTCAATGAGCCCAGATATATGACACCCGGCGGAATCTTTGACGCCTGCAAGGCAGAGATTACCGTATGGGGCAGGGCTGATCTGAAGGATGTGGAAGATTCAAACCTGGGGTTAAAGGGATCTCCCACCCAGATTGCAAAGGCATCCGATAAAGTGAGAAAGGGCGCCGGCGAGAAGGTTACCCTTGACCCGGCAGAGGCAGTTGATTACATTGTAGACAAGCTGAAAGTGAAGCATGTAATTTAAGGCGGAACTGGAAAACAGTCTCAGAACTGGAATAAACCAGCATCCGCCCGGACAATACCCATAGAATTTAAGGACGCAATTACTAAGCGGCCGGAAATTCTATGCCAGGAATTGGTAGTGGGAGGACGGATGCGGAACTGGAATAGGAGGAAGAATAAGCATGAACTTAGAAGAATATAAAGGCGTATATGTCTTCGCTCAGCAGGTGGACAATATCGTCAACAGCATTGCTTTTGAATTGATCGGCAAGGGCAAGGATCTGGCTGCAGATCTTGGTACCGAGGTAACGGCTGTTCTGGTGGGCAGCGATGTAAAAGGTCTGGCAGATGAGCTGGCCGAGTACGGCGCGGACAGGGTAATCGTGGTAGATGACCCGCAGCTGAAGGAGTACAGAACCGAGCCTTATGCACATGCGCTGGCATCCGTAATCAGAGAATTTAAACCGGAGATCTTCCTGGTAGGCGCTACAGCCATCGGACGTGACTTAGGTCCCCGTGTATCCGCCAGGATTCACACCGGCCTGACAGCAGACTGTACCCAGCTGGATATCGGCGACTTCCCGCTGAATCCCATTCCGGGCAAGGAGCAGAAGCACAATCAGCTGCTGATGACCCGTCCGGCTTTCGGCGGAAATACTATTGCAACCATCGCCTGCCCTGATTTCCGCCCTCAGATGGCCACTGTCCGTCCCGGCGTTATGCAGAAGAAAGAGAGACAGGCCGGCGTAAAGGCCAATGTGGTAGAGTTCAATCCTGGCTTCACACCGAACCAGAATTATGTGGAGATTCTGGAAGTCGTTAAGGCAGTGTCCGAGACGGTGGATATCATGGATGCGAAGATTCTGGTGTCCGGTGGCCGCGGAATGGGCGGCCCCGAGAACTTCAAGATGCTGGAGGAACTGGCGGATGTGATCGGCGGTACCGTAAGCTGTTCCCGTGCAGTAGTGGATGCAGGCTGGAAGCCCAAGGATCTGCAGGTAGGGCAGACAGGCAAGACGGTTCGCCCGAATGTATATTTTGCTATTGGTATCTCCGGTGCGATTCAGCATCTGGCAGGTATGGAAGAGTCCGATATCATCATCGCCATCAACAAGGATGATACGGCGCCTATCTTTGATGTAGCTGATTTCGGTCTGGTAGGAGATCTGAATAAGATTGTGCCTGCGCTGACAGAGAGGCTGCGTGCGGAAATGGCTGCAAAGAATTAAGAAGGGTTCCATCCATAGACATATCGAATTAAGGCACTCCCATAGATCGAAACAAAATATTTTGTGAGATTTATGGGAGTTTATATTTACAAAATTGATACATTATATTTATTGCTATTTACAAAAGGATCGGGTAAAATATGGGATGACGGTTCCGGACGGGGCAGTACGGAAAGCGGGAAGCAAAAGAGGAGAAATGAAGGAATCCGGAAGGATTTGCGGGGGATAAAATGAAGCGAAATGTTTCGCTGGCGGAGATTTCAGACGGACGATTATATAAAAGAAATGATATGGTGAAGGCAGATTGCCACGGCTGCCAGGGGTGTAATAAATGCTGTACGGGTATGGGAGATTCCGTCATACTGGATCCTTATGATCTGTATCGGATGCAGAGGGGCCTGGGAAAAGGGCTGCCGGAATTGCTGGCAGAGGGGGCGGCAGAACTGCATGTGGAGGATGGTGTGATTTTACCTAATCTGAAAATGACAGGCGGTGGCGAGCGGTGCTTTTTTCTGAATAAAGAAGGCAGATGCAGTATTCATGCATTCAGACCGGGACTCTGCAGGCTGTTTCCCCTTGGAAGGTATTATGAAAAGGGGGATTTTGTCTATTTTCTCCAGGTGAAGGAATGTACGGCCTCCAATCGGACGAAGGTGAAGGTGAGCAAATGGATTGACACACCGGACTTAAGCAGGAATCATGAGTTCCTGTGCAGGTGGCATGGGCTTTTGAACACTGTACAGGAGGCCGTGACAGGCAGGGAGGACAGTGAGGAAGCTAAGAAGCTGAATCTGGCACTGCTACAGTGCTTTTATATGAAGCCGTATGATCCGGAAACTGATTTTTATGAGCAGTTTGAGGAGAGGATGGGCGCTTTTGCAATAGATTCATTTGAATAGAAGGGAATGTCATAATATAGATGGAGACGGAAGAAGAACGTCGGATCCGCCGGAAAATGCGGATAGAAGAGATGAGGAGAGAGAAGAGAAGGACGGAGCTGATACGTAAATGGGGACTGGCGGCGGCCTGCGTTGCGGTTCTGGCAATCGGATTAGGTTCTGGCAAGGCAATGCTTCAGCAGGGAGACAGCCGTGAGGATTCGGAGGAAAGCGGGGATGTGCGGATCCTAAGTCTTAAGGATGCGGAAGAGAGCATAGCATCCGGAAGCGGAGAGGGAGAGGAAGGCGCTGGATCCGTGGACGGCGTACAGAGCAATCCGGGAGAACAGGGAACGGAAGGCAGCACGGCGGACCGACCGGGCGAAGGCAAAATGAAGCATCCGAAGTCCGGAGAATTTGCCGCGGGGACAGGAGGAGCCGGCAGCGGAGAGATCATAGGTCCTCTGCTTCAGGGAAAGGGCAGCGGCATAAGGGGCAATGCGGATTTTCCGGAGGGAACAGGGGATATGCCCATGGGCAGCCTGCAGGATACGGATGTGCCGCTGGCAGGGGCACTGGCAGGAAATACGCTTTTATTTGAGGCTCATGACGGTGAAGAGACGGCAGAATTCGATGAGACGATTATCAGTGAGTATGGTGTGCTGATCGATGTGGAGGACGGCCTGATATTGGCGCAGAGGGCGGCCCATGAACGGATGAATCCGGCATCCATGACCAAGATCCTCACGGTCCTGGTGGCGGCGGAGCATCTCACGGAAGCTGACTTGGATGCCACGGTACCCATTACCATCGATATAACGGACTACTGTTTTGTCAATGAATGCAGCATTACAGGGTATGAGAGAGATGAGGAAGTGCCGGTGAGAGATTTGTTCTACGGTACGATCCTGCCCTCGGGAGCCGATTCCTCTCTGGCGCTGGCGAACTATGTGGCCGGTTCCCAGGAAGCTTTTGTGGAGATGATGAACGCGAAGGTGGCCGAGCTGGGGTTGGCGGAAACTACGCATTTTACCAATTGTGTGGGTCTGTATGATGAGGCACATTACACCACGGCTTATGATATGGCAGTGATCCTGAAAGCGGCGGCTGACAATGCTTTCTGCAGGGAGATCCTTTCGGCTCATACCTATAACACCACATCCACTGCGCAGCACCCGGAGGGGATGTTGATCTCTAACTGGTTCCTGCGCAGGATTGAGGACAGAGATACCCATGGGGAGGTGCTCTGCGGCAAGACAGGCTTTGTAGATCAGTCGGGCAGCTGTGCAGCCAGTCTGGCCAGAGGCAACAACGGCAGGGAGTATCTGTGTGTGACTGCAAATTCCACCAGCAGCTGGGGATGTATTGCGGATCAGGTTGCTTTGTATCAGAATTTTATCACGGAAGAGGGGCAGCAGGAAACTGAAGTAGAATAATAGAAAAAAGAGAACCGCTCAAAGAGACTTAAAATAAGCTTCTTTGAGCGGTTTTATACGCCAGAACCGTAAAATCTCAGACGTCATTACCTGTGAAATCAAAAGGTTTTCAGATTGTCCCGGAAGGCGATGCCCGTGGGGGTAGCAGCCAGGCCGCCCTTGCCGGTTTCCTTCAGATCCTCCGGTAGCATACGTCCCACACTGCGCATGGCATCGAACACTTCATCCGGAGGAATCTTGCTGCGTATGCCCGCATTGGACAGATCCGCGGAGGTCAATGCATTGACGGCGCCGATGACATTGCGCTTGACACAGGGGACTTCCACCAGTCCGGCAACCGGATCGCAGGCCAGCCCCAGGAGATTTTTCATGGCCAGCGCCGCAGCATGGGCGATTGTATCTCCGTCTCCGCCCAGCAGATAGGCTACGCCTCCGGCAGCCATGGCGGAAGCGGCTCCGATCTCTGCCTGGCAGCCCCCCGCTGCGCCTGATACGGAAGCTCTCTGGGCAATGATACCGCCGATGCCGGCACTGACGTAGAGCGCTTTTACCATTTCCTCCTCGGGATATCCCTTCGCCTCCTCCAGAGAGAGGAAGACAGCGGGAAGGACGCCGCAGGAACCGGCGGTAGGCGCGGCTACAATGCGTTTCATGCAGGCGTTGGATTCTCCCATCTTAATGGCTTTCTCCATCACCAGACCCAGGAAGGGGCCGCAGAGCAGCGTATCTTTTTCTCTTGCTGCGGCGATCTTCGCCCCGTCCCGCCCCACCAGGCCGCTGGCGGAGGAAAGCGCGGGATCATATGAGGCGTCTGCATTTTGCATGGCCTCGTACATTTCCTTCATCCGTTGAAAGGCTTCCTGAGCGGTAAGCTCCATTTCCTTGCAGTCATCGTCCCGGACGATTTCCCAGAAGCTTTTTCCGGATGTCTTCTCTATATTGATAATTTCCTGAAATGATTGATACATAGAATTCCTCCATGACGTTTTCTAAATATTGTCCTTCAGTCCCAGATAAGTCACCTTCAGGATACCTTCCAGATGGGCCAGCCAGCGGATGGCGGTATCGGGAACCTCCTGATCGCATTCCAGCACGATTACGGCATTGCCGCCCTTGCCTGAACGATAGAGCTGCATGGTGGCGATATTAATGGATTTATGACTCAGCATGGAAGTGATCTCGGTCACATGTCCGGGCTGGTCCACATTGTTTACCACCAGTGTAGGATAATCTCCGGAGAAATTGGCAGGCAGTCCGTCGATCTCCGTGACTTGAATGGCGCCGCCTCCTACGGAAGCCGCGACGATTTCGATCTTGCGTCCGTCGGTTCCGGTCAGGAGAAGCTTCACGGAATTGGGATGCACTTCCCCCAGATCAATGCCGGACATACGGTATTGCATACCAGTTTCTTCGGCGTATCGAAAGCTGTCCGCGATTCTGGGATCGTCTACGGCGAAACCCAGAAGCCCTGCAATCAATGCCTTGTCCGTTCCGTGTCCCTTGCCTGTGGCGAGAAAGGAGCCGTGGAAAAAGATGTCCGCATTTTGTACGGGGGTACCTAATAATTTACGTGAGATATTTCCGATTTTGGCAGCTCCGGCGGTGTGGGAGCTGGAGGGGCCTACCATAACGGGGCCGATGATGTCGAATGAATTCATACGCTTTGATTCCTCTTTCCTGTAAAGTCCTGAATCTTGCCTTGGGGTTGATTTTACTATAGCTCAAATTTGGGGAAATTGCAAGTAAATCCGTGATTTGCCTCTTGTTTTTCGGCAGAAATGCTATTATAATGAGATAGTGAGTAGGATAAATAATCGCGGCCGCTGTGAAAGGGGATCATCCCCGGCAGCATGCGGGTGAGGAAAGTCCGGGCTTCACAGGGCAGGATGCCGGATAACGTCCGGTGGAGGCGACTCCAAGGCCAGTGCAACAGAAATAGACAGCAGGGCGGGACTGTAGAGCCCTGTAATGGTGGAAAGGCAGTGTAAGAGACTACCGTCCGTCCGGTAACGGGCGGAGCCATGTAAACCCCATCCGAAGCAAGACCAGAATGAGAGCGACAGGCTTGCCCGGCCTGCTTTCAGGTAGGTCGCTGGACGCGGCTGGCGACAGCCGTGCTAGATAGATGATTATTCACGACATAACCCGGCTTATCGTCCTGCTCATTTCTTTTGTGCCGGGAATTTCCCTTACGGGATTCCCGGTATTTCCTGAGGTAATATAACGTTCGCGATTTTGACTTCGCGGGAAGGGCTGTCTGAACTTTCGCGGCAATAATCTCAAAATTTCCCTGAAAATTTTAGATGGAATGGTTATAAATGGTTGAATATAAATCGGAAATATGGTAAAATCAGATGAATGTTTAGACAGTTTCCTGCCTGATTTTTGCAGGCAGAGGACAGGAGAGAAGAGTCTTAAAGAGACGATTCCCAACGCACAAAAAGGAGAAAACGGCGCAGATGGAACAGTATAAGCAGGAATTTATTGAGTTCATGGTGGACAGCAATGCATTGAAGTTTGGTGAATTTACATTGAAGAGCGGCAGGAAATCTCCTTTCTTCATGAATGCGGGAGCCTATGTGACCGGCGGGCAGTTAAAGAAGCTGGGAGAATACTATGCAAGGGCCATTCATGCGTATTACGGGGATGATTTCGACGTATTGTTCGGACCTGCTTATAAAGGGATCCCGCTGGGAGTGGCTGCGGCGATTGCCTACAGCGAATTGTATAAAAGAGAGGTCCGCTACTGTTCTAACCGCAAGGAAGTCAAGGACCACGGCGATGCGGGAATATTATTGGGGGCCAAGCTGCAGGATGGCGACAGGGTGGTCATCATCGAAGATGTAACCACTTCGGGCAAGTCCATCGAGGAGACTTTTCCGATTATCATGGCCCAGGCGAAGGTGGAGATCAAAGGATTGATCGTATCGCTGAACCGTATGGAGAAGGGGCCGGGAGGAAGCTTAAGCGCGCTGGAGGAAATACGTTCTGCCTATGGTTTTGAGGCGCATTCCATCATCACCATGGCCGATGTGGTGGGATATCTGTACAACAGACCATATAAAGGACAAATTTACATCGATGATGAATTGAAAGCTTCATTGGACGAATACTATAAGATATATGGCGTGGAGGGCGGAAGCGTATTCTGAGGCGCGGCCGGTAAACAGGACTTTAAGGACCAGGAAGGGAGCGAATCTATGGAAGAGAGAATATACAAGGTGATGAAAGGAGCGGGTGCAACCAATATTGCCGTGGGAGTCATCACGCTGGTAGTGGGAGTGGTTACAGGGATTCTGTTGATTATCGCCGGAGCAAAACTGATTGCCGGCAAGTCTAAGATTTTATTTTAATGAGGAGAGACTGGCGGGCATTTCCTGAGGGGAGTGCCCTTTAGACTAAATATGGGAAGAAGAAAAGGATATATTTTTACGGACAAGAGAAGGTCTAACCGTGCCTGGATGGCGGTGATTCTGGGCCTGATCAGCATCGGGGCCATGGGCGCGGCGGTGTTTGCTTCCTATAGAAGCGGCGGGGAAGTCGCAATAGGCTATGGATTTACCGGATTGCTGGCTTTTCTCTATTCGTTGATCGGATTGCTGCTGGGGATTGTGACGGCAGTGAATAAAAACTATTATAAAGGGGTCCCGGTGGCGGGGATTTTATTGAATATGGTGTCTCTGGGGTGCCTGGGGCTGATATTGTATATGGGAGGATATTTCTGGTGAGTGAGAGAGAGATTTTAGAAGAACGGTATGCGTTGGTGACGGAGCGGATCCGAAAGATCGCGGAAGAGCATTTCGGAAACGCTGCTTTGGAGGACTATTTTACTTCCTGCGCCGATTTTCTGCTGATGATGGACGAGACGCGTTCCTTCCTGGAGCAGGGCGGTCTGGAGAAGGCTTCCATGGAAGAGCTGGCCCGAAGGAACCGGGAGATGTATGCGGACATCCTTCCCGGGCATTACAAAGAAAGCTACGGCAATCCTGCATACGCAGTGGAGCGGCTGGGAGAAGAATTCGGCGGCCTGCTTTCTTTTCTGTATACGGAGCTGCGCAGTCTGATTACGTTTATCTACGAGGACAGACTGGAGGAAACACTGATTCGTATGGAATTGTTCGTGGAAGTGTATACTGCATTTACCCATGCGGACGGACGGGCAGAGGAGATGCCCTCAGGGGAGGAGATCCGCAAGATTCTGTACTGGTTTGCCAGCGATTATGCGGATATGGCAGCCAGAAGGACGCTAGGAGAGCTGCTGTGCCCGGAGGAAAGCTTTGTGGTACATATGCTGATGCATTGTGATCTGTCAGATCAGCGCTATCTCTATGGGTATGGGGAGTATGTGAGCCGCAATGAGCTGGAGACGGCGGCGTTTCTGGCAGGACTGCCGGAGGAAACCATTGCAGCCATGGCTGATACCTATACGGAAGGGTACCGCATCGGGTTTGAGGTGACAGGCACGGATCTGTCGAAGAAGAAAATCGTGGCATTGCGCTACCGGGCAGGTTTTGAGCGGATGATGCGCCGTGCCGTGGAGAATTTTGAGAAAATAGGTCTTAAGGCAGTGGCGGTCCGTTCGCCATTAAGTGCGCTGGACAACAAGGGGGCAGGCAGAAACGGTTTCTGCGGCGGCATTCCGAATAAACAGTTCGACTATGACCATAAGGATGACACAGCCGTATTTTTGGATAAAAATTATGTGAACCGGAAGCTGGAGGCCAGCCGTGCCGCGTTTGAGGATCTGAAGAAACAGGCTTTGGATTACGCGGGACCTGCGGTGGTGGAGATTTTCGGGGAAGCGGATTTTGTGCCGGTCCCCAACCCTTACGCCTTCAGGCTTTCCAGAGAGCAGGAACAAATCTGGGTGGAGTACCGGGCCAGGGCCGGCGCATTGCGGCAGGAATATATTCCGGAGGAGGAGACCAGCTTTACCTGTATCGCCTTCCCCGTGCCGGAGATCGGGCCCGTGTTTCCGGAATTATTCCGGGAGACGATTCGGATCAACACCCTGGATTATATGCTTTACCGCAGAGTACAGCAGAATCTGATCGATGTGCTGGATACGGCGGATTACTGTGAGATCAAGGGAGCGGGAGACAACAGGACGGATCTGAAGGTGAACTTGTACAAGCTGGCGGATTCGGAGAAGGAGACCATATTCGAGAACTGTGTGGCGGATGTGAATATTCCGGTGGGGGAGGTGTTTACTTCCCCTGTGCTGGAGGGGACGGAAGGGCTGCTCCACGTAACCAGATCCTTTTTGCGGGGACTGGAATTCCGAGATCTGGCCATCACTTTTCAAAACGGTATGGTGGTTTCCTATTCCTGCAGCAATTTTGACTCCGAGGAAGAGAACAAAGCCTTTATCCGGGAACATATCATGGCCCGTCACGATACGCTTCCCCTGGGAGAATTTGCCATCGGCACCAACACCACGGCCTATGTGGTTGCAAAAAGGCTGGGCGTGGAGGCCAAGTTGCCGGTTCTCATCGGGGAGAAGACAGGGCCGCATTTCGCCGTGGGCGATACATGCTATTCCCATGCGGAGGATGTGAAGGTGTATAATCCGGACGGGAAGGAAATCGTGGCAAGATCCAATGCCGTGGCGGATCTGCGGGATACGAAGCCCCTAGAGGCATATTATAATTGTCATACGGATATTACCATTCCCTACGATGAGCTGGGCGAGCTGAACGCAGTCAGGAAGGACGGAACGAAGATTGCCGTCATAAAGGACGGCCGTTTTGTCCTGCCGGGCTGTGAAGAGCTGAACAAGGCCTTTGAGGAGATATCTTTTGGAAAAAAATAGTTGCATCCGGGCGCCTCTTCCGGTAAACTATACTTACGGTCTAAGACATTTGCCGGATAAAAAGAGGGGCGACAGAGTAAAACAGCAGGAGAATAGAATGATGGAAGAGACAAGAATGCAGCAGAGCGTACCTAAAGTCGGCATTGTGATGGGCAGTGATTCGGACATGCCGGTGATGGCGAAAGCCGCCGATATTCTGGAGGAACTGGGAGTTCCCTATGAGATGGCGATTATCAGCGCCCACAGGGAACCGGACGTATTTTATGAATATGCCGGGAAGGCGGAGGAAAAGGGATTCAAGGTGATCATTGCAGGAGCTGGCATGGCAGCCCATCTGCCGGGAATGTGCGCGGCGATTTTCCCCATGCCCGTAATCGGGATTCCCATGCATACCGCTTCGCTGGGAGGAAGAGATTCCCTGTACTCGATTGTACAGATGCCATCCGGAATTCCCGTGGCTACGGTAGCGATCAACGGCGGCGCGAATGCGGCGCTGCTGGCGGCGAAGATTCTGGCAACCTCGGACGGGGAGCTGCTGAAACGCTTGAAGGAGTACAGTGCCGGATTAAAGGAGCAGGTGGAGCAAAAGGATGCCAGACTGCAGCGGGACGGTTATAAAGCCTATCTGGAGAGTCAGAAAAAGGGATAAGAAGACAGGGACAGCCGGATAAAAAAGCGGATTCGGCTGCTTTCGTAATTTTGCGGAAGAATGCACGGCGCAGCGTGCAGATAGGAACGGAAAATGGATTATAAAAAAGCAGGAGTAGACATTGAAGCCGGATATAAGTCAGTGGAGCTGATGAAGGAATATGTAAAGGGGACAGCCCGCAGGGAGGTGCTGGGAGGCATCGGCGGATTTTCAGGCGCATTTTCCGCGGAAGCGCTGAAGGGGATGGAGAAGCCGGTGTTATTGTCCGGGACAGACGGCGTGGGAACCAAGCTGAAACTGGCCTTTCTGATGGACCGCCATGACACAGTGGGAATCGACTGTGTGGCCATGTGTGTCAACGACGTGGCCTGTGCCGGCGGCGAGCCGTTATTTTTCCTGGATTATATCGCCTGCGGCAGAAATATTCCGGAGAAAATCGCAGCCATCGTCAAGGGGGTAGCACAGGGGTGCAGTATGGCCGGCGCCGCTCTGGTAGGAGGCGAGACCGCGGAGCATCCGGATCTGATGCCTGAGGAGGAATATGATCTGGCGGGATTTTCGGTGGGAGTGGCGGATGAGAAGGATTTGATTACCGGCGCAGGAATCCGGGAGGGAGATGTGCTCATCGGCATGGCCTCATCGGGCGTTCATTCCAACGGATTCTCGCTGGTGCGCAAGGTTTTCGAGATGACCAGAGAAAGCCTTGACACTTACTATGAAGAATTGGGAGCCACTTTGGGAGATACTTTGCTGACTCCCACGAAAATATATGTAAAGGCGTTGAAGGCCGTCAAGGATGCGGGGGTAACCGTGAAGGGCGCCAGCCATATCACGGGCGGCGGCTTCTATGAAAACATCCCCAGGATGCTGCCGGAGGGAATCCGGGCGGAGGTGAAGAAGGACAGCTACGAAGTGCCGGCGATCTTTAAGCTTCTGCAGAAGAAGGGGAATATTGAGGAGAAGGTGATGTACAATACCTACAACATGGGTTTGGGGATGGTACTTGCCGTTTCGCCCGAAGATGTTGATATAACAATAGAAGCAATCCGCGGGGCAGGAGAGATACCTTATGTGGTGGGACATTGCCGCAGGGGAGAAAAGGGAGTTGACATATGCTGAAAATGGTAGTGTGCGTATCCGGAGGCGGCACCAATCTCCAGGCGATTTTAGACAGTCTGGGCAGCGGCAGGATCACCAATGCGGAAATCATAGCGGTCATCAGCAACAATGCCGGCGCCAAAGCGCTGGAGCGCGCGGCAGCTCATCATATTCCGGGCATTGTCATGTCTCCGAAGAAGTATCCGGACAGGGAGGCCTTCAACGAGGCCTTTACGGCGAAGATGCGCGAGCTTGGGCCGGATCTGATCGTTCTGGCAGGTTTTCTGGTGCGGATTCCTCCCCGGATGGTGGCGGAATTTTCCAATCGGATCGTGAATATTCATCCGGCGCTGATCCCGTCTTTTTGCGGGGTGGGCTATTACGGGCTGAGAGTGCATGAGAAGGTGTTGGAGAGAGGTGTTAAGGTGACGGGGGCCACGGTGCATTTTGTCAACGAAGGCATGGATGAAGGTCCCATCATAGAACAGAAGGCGGTGAGGGTCCGGGAGGGAGATACCCCGGAGACTTTGCAGCGAAGAGTGATGGAGCAGGCGGAATGGATTCTGCTGCCGGCGGCTATCGACGATATCGCCAACGGCAGAATCGCAGTAAAGGGAGAGCGTGTGGTGCGGCTGGATACAGTGTGCCGGGACACATGAACCGCTTTGAAGGGCGGGTATTTTGCCGGAGAAAAGCGCAGATGATGTAAGTGCTGTCTGCGGGCTGCAGGACAAAAGGGCGGGCGTGAGGACCCGGATTACATAATAACGAGGTGACAGCATGAAAGTATTAATCATAGGCGGAGGCGGGCGGGAGCACGCCATCGCGGTGAGCATGAAGAAAAGCAGGCGGGTGGAGAAGATTTACTGCGTCCCCGGCAATGCGGGGATTGCGCAGATCGCAGAGTGCGAGCCTTCCATCGGCGTGATGGAATTTGACAAAATTGTCGCATACGCCAAAAAGAAGGCGGTGGATCTGGTATTTGTGGCGCCGGATGACCCGCTGGCGGCCGGTTTGGTGGATGTGCTGAAGGCGGAAGGCTTCCGGGTGTTCGGGCCACAGAAACGTGCTGCCATCCTGGAGGGAAGCAAGGCTTTTTCCAAGGATTTGATGAAAAAATACGGGATTCCCACGGCTGCATACGAGACTTTCGATGATCCAAAGAAGGCGCTTGAATATCTGGAACATGCGAAAATGCCCATTGTCCTGAAGGCGGACGGACTGGCCCTGGGGAAGGGGGTTCTCATCTGCAATACGCTGGAGGAAGCCAGGGCAGGCGTGAGAGAGATCATGCAGGATAAGCAGTTTGGCAGCGCCGGGGATGTATTGGTGGTAGAGGAATTTCTCACCGGCAGGGAAGTATCCGTGCTGGCCTTTGTGGACGGCAGGACCGTCAGGTCCATGACATCCGCCCAGGATCACAAGCGGGCCCATGACGGAGATGAGGGACCCAATACGGGCGGTATGGGCTGTTTTTCGCCCAGTCCCTTTTATACGGAGGAAGTGGATGCGTTCTGCCGTAAATATATTTATCAGCCTACCGTGGATGCCATGGCGGCTGAGGGCAGGGAATTCAAGGGCGTTATCTTCTTCGGGCTGATGCTGACGGCGGAGGGACCGAAGGTACTGGAGTACAATGCCAGATTCGGGGATCCGGAGGCTCAGGTGGTTTTGTGCAGAATGAAAAATGATATCTGCGATGTGGTGGATGCCTGCATCGACGGCACGCTGGATGAGATAGAACTGGAATTTGAAGATAACGCGGCTGTCTGTGTGGTGCTTGCCTCAGAGGGGTATCCTGTTTCATATCAAAAAGGATTTGAGATTACGGGACTTGAGAATTTTGAGGGAAAAGAATCCTATTACTGCTTCCATGCAGGGAGTAAGAAGGACGGGGCGGGACATATCGTGACCAACGGAGGCCGTGTCCTGGGAGTGACAGCCGTCGGTTCTACTCTGCAGGAGGCCAGGGCAAATGCCTATGAGGCCACAGAGTGGGTATTCTTTGCCAACAAATATATGCGCCGCGACATCGGAAAAGCGATTGACGAGGCCCTGTGAGAGGGAGATACACGCTTTTGGGGATGGATAGAAATAATGAGGCAGGAGAACGGAGGTGTGCTTATGAACTTGCTGGGTGCGTTGGATATGTATAATATTCCCCGTGTTTGTAAAAAATGCGGAGGAGTGATGGTCTTTAAGGGTGTGGGAGAGTACCATTGTGAAGACTGCCAGGCTGTGGACTATGACGACTACGGAAAGGTAAGAGGCTATATCGAAGAGCATAAGGGCGCCACGGCAGCTCAGATCGAGGAAGCGGTGGGTGTACCGCAGCGTACCATACGCCGTCTGCTGAAAGACGGCAGGATAGAGATTTCAGAGGGTTCCAAGGTGTATCTGCGCTGTGAGCTGTGCGGAAAACAGCTCCGTTCCGGCCAGTATTGCCCGGAGTGCGAGATCAAGGTGCACCGCAATCTGGAGGCGAAGCAGAGAGAGCTGATGAATAAAAATACGCAGGGATTCGGTCTGGAACAGAAATCTGAGGAAGGCCAGAAGAGATTTACGAGAGAAAATTAAAGAGAGGAGACCTTATGAAAAATCGAAACGGGATGAGATACAGATTCCTCCTGGGAATGGCGGCGTTTATATTGGGGCTGGGGATATTCGGATGTGGATTTGTCATGAGCGGTATGGTGAGCCATGCCGAGACCCAGGCCAAGGTGACATCGCCCAAAGGAGCCAATCTCAGGAAAGAGGCAAGCACCTCCAGCGATCGTGTGGGGGGCGCCGAGAACGGGACCGTACTGCCTGTCTTAAGTCAGGTGCAGGGTTCCGACGGGAAGACCTGGTATCAGGTAAAGAGCGGCGATGTGACCGGATATATCCGGGAAGATCTGGTGGAAGTGTCGGACAGCGGTACAGCAGCCCCCTCAGAGGGCGGGGAGGCCGGCGGCGAGGGGGGAGAACAAACACCTCCGCCTGCGGTGACGGCGGTGAATCCTGTCAGCGCCACAGTGTCCCAGGAATCAGGAAAAATCCGTGACAGCGCTTCCTCGGACGGGCAGATTCTCCAGGAAGTACCCATAGAGACGGCTCTCACCGTTACAGGCAAGGCTACGGACGCGGATGGAAGAGACTGGTATCAGGTGAGTTTTACCTCCGGGGAATCTCAGATAGAAGGATTTATCCGTTATGACTATGTTACGCTGTCGGAAGAACTGACGCCGCTGACGGAGGAACCTGCCGCGCCGGAAGAGCCCACGGAACCGGAACCCGAACCTGAGTCCAAGCCCTATGACACCCTGATGCAGGATGGGACATGGCTTTTGGTAGATTATACGCTTCCGGAGCCAAAAGGTTTTCCCATCGACGAGCTGTTCGATGGTGTGACGAACAACAGGGAATTGTATGAAGAAAGCGAAAAAACGGTAAAAAGTCAGAAAATTATCATTATTATATTGGTGTTTGCATTGGTGGCGGCAGCGGCAGGCATTGCTTTCCTGGTCTTCAAGATCCGGGATATGATGGACTCCGCATATTTTAATGAGGTGGAGAAGGAGACCTTGAAGAAGAAAAGCACGGCGGGCAGGGGCGGTCAGAGAACGATGCCCACGGTAGGTGAGGAGAAGGCACCGGTCAGGCCCCAGAGTGCATCCCAGAGGCCGAGGCAGACGGGGGCTCAGGGCCAGCGTCCCACAGGGGCGTCCCAGGGTCAGCGTCCCGCAGGAACGCAGGGCCAGCGTCCGGCAGGGGCTTCCGCCGGCCAGAGGATACCCGTTCAGGGCCAACGTCCCATGTCCGCAACGCCGGGACAGAGAGCGGGAGGCAATCCTCAGGGGAGACCTGCAGGCGGCCAGGGCCAGCGTCCTATGGGCGGCCCCCAGGGGAGACCTGCAGGAGCAGTGACCACACAGCGTCCGGCAGGAGCCACCGCCGGTCAGAGGCCCATGGGAAATCCGCAGGGCCGACAGGGCGGCCAGCAGGGAGCCAGATCGGCAAGACCCGCACAGGCGCCTGCCCAGAAAGTACAGCCGAAGAATTTCCTGGCAGATGATGATGAATTTGAAAATGAATTCATGAATTACGAAGACGAATAAGAATGGTAGTTTGAAGACAGGGAATATTCCGCAGGGATACTCCCTGTTTTCATGCAATTTCTAAAAATGTTCTAAATTTTTGTTTCTCCGGTTGACAGTATTCCGTGTCTGATTTATGATTTATACTGCACACCGGGACGAAAAAGCCTCGGGGAAGAGGAGTATTTATGATTATTGAGGTTGATTTTAACAGTGATGAGGCATTATATCTTCAATTATGTAATCAGATTATCATGGGGATAGCTACATCCCGTTTCCAGGAGGGGGATGCGCTTCCAAGTGTGCGGCAGCTGGCGGATTCTATCGGCATCAACATGCATACGGTGAATAAAGCCTATACTGTTCTGAAACAGGAGGGCTATGTAAAGGTTGACCG
Organism: uncultured Acetatifactor sp.; assembly: GCA_910584865.1. GTDB lineage: Bacteria > Bacillota > Clostridia > Lachnospirales > Lachnospiraceae > Acetatifactor. The sequence goes on along the minus strand of CAJUCE010000005.1, from coordinate 17,203 downwards.
CAGGCGGGGGGCCGTGATCGCCGTGGATGTGGATCGAATGCAGACTTTACTGGAGCTGAAAAAGGAGCTTCGCGTCATTCTGGCCAAGAGCAGCTGCAAAAATATATCCAAAGAGGAAATTCATGAATTGATTGAAGATATCTACGAGGATTATCAATAAAAGATTGAGAGGGAAAGAAATGCAGTCACAATTTACGGATAAAGCAAAGGAGGCATTAAGCCATGCATCCAGATTTGCCGGCCGTCTGAAACAGGGATATGTGGGAACGGAACATATTCTTGCAGGACTGTTGAAGGAGCCGGAGGGCGTGGCACACAGAGTACTGGCGGATAACGGCGTGGAGCTTTCACAGGTACTGGAGATGATTCAGGAACTGATTGCCTTCGAGAGCGGCGTAGGGCTGAAGGAGAAGGAAGGGTATTCACCCAGGGCGAAAAGGATTCTGGAGGAAGCGCACAGACAGGCGGCCAGATTTGGCCAGAAGGAGACCGGGACAGAGCATATTTTGATGGCTATTATCAGAGAGGGTGAAAATGTAGCCGTACGCCTTCTCAATACCATCGGCGTGAACGTGCAGAAAATCTATGCGGATATTCTTGCCGCCATCGGACAGGACAGCAATCTGTATAAGGAAGATTTGGGCAGGAAGGCTTCCGGCAAGGGCAGACAATCCGCCCTGAGCCAGTACAGCAAGGATCTGACTGCCATGGCCGGCGAGGGGAAGCTGGATCCTGTCATCGGGCGGGAGGAGGAGATCAGCCGCCTGATCCAGATCTTAAGCCGCCGTACCAAGAACAACCCCTGTCTGATCGGGGAACCCGGCGTGGGCAAAACCGCGGTAGTGGAGGGGCTGGCCCAGCGGATTGTGGAGGGAAAGGTTCCCTTTACGGTGAAGGAGAAACGCGTGCTGACCCTGGATCTGTCAGGTATGGTGGCCGGCAGTAAATACCGAGGCGAATTTGAGGAACGGATCAAGAGAGTCATTCGGGAAGTGATCGATGACGGAAATGTAATTCTGTTTCTGGATGAGCTGCATACGCTGATCGGCGCCGGAGGGGCGGAGGGAGCCATAGATGCTTCCAATATCTTAAAGCCTTCCCTGGCCAGAGGGGAATTACAGCTTATCGGCGCCACGACTATCGTGGAGTACCGCAAATATATTGAGCGAGACGCCGCCCTGGAGAGGCGGTTCCAGCCGGTAAATGTGGAGGAACCCTCGGAGGAGGAGGCAGTCCGCATCCTGGAAGGCATCAAGGGGAAATATGAGGAACATCACAAGGTCACCGTCACATCCCAGGCTGTGGATGCGGCCGTGCGCCTGTCAAGCCGTTATATCAATGACAGAAATCTGCCGGATAAGGCCATTGACCTCATCGACGAAGCGGCGGCCAGCGCAAGGATGAAGGCCGTGGACATGCCTGATAAGCAGAAAGCCCTCTTAGAGGAGATCAGGAAAATGGATCTGCAGATCGAAAGGTCCATTCGTATGGAGGCTTTTTCCCAGGCAGTAGAGATCAAACATTGTCAGGATGAGCTGTTGAAAAAGCTTCAGCGTATGAAAAAGCGTGCGGAGAATCAGGAGACGGACAGGAAGTATACCATCGGCGAGAATGAGATCGCGGAAGTGGTGGCCATGTGGACCAAGATCCCGGTGGCGAAGCTGGCTCAGAAGGAGAGCGAGAGACTGCTGAAACTGGAAGGGATCCTGCACAAGCGGGTAATCGGTCAGGAGGAGGCCGTGACGGCGGTGGCAAGGGCCATGCGCAGAGGAAGAGTGGGGCTCAAGGATCCCAGGCGTCCCATCGGTTCTTTTTTGTTCCTGGGTCCTACGGGTGTGGGAAAAACGGAGCTCTCCAAGGCGCTGGCGGAAGCCATGTTCGGCAGCGAGGATGCCATTATTCGCGTGGATATGTCGGAATATATGGAAGGACATTCGGTGTCCAAGATGATTGGTTCGCCGCCCGGTTATGTGGGATTTGACGAGGGCGGCCAGCTCAGCGAGAAGGTGAGAAGGAATCCTTATTCCGTGGTGTTGTTTGATGAGATCGAGAAGGCCCATCCGGATGTGTTCAATATTCTGCTCCAGATTCTGGACGACGGGCATATCACGGATTCCAAGGGCAGGAAGGTCAGCTTTAAAAATACAGTGCTGATCATGACCTCCAACGCTGGCGCCCAGCGGATCGTGGATCCCAAAAATCTGGGATTTGCTGCTGTCAGCGACGCGAAGCGGGAATATGAGAAGATGAAATCCGGTGTCATGGAGGAAGTCAAACGCAGCTTTAAGCCCGAATTCATCAACAGGATTGACGACATCATTGTATTCCATCAGCTGAACAAGGAGAATATGAAAGCCATTGTAAGTCTCCTGGCTTCCAATTTGTGCAGGCGCTGCGAGGATCAGATGGATATCCGTCTGACCATGACAGGGGCCATGAAAGAGCATCTGGTGGAAAAATATTCGGATGTGAAGATGGGAGCCAGACCGCTGAAGCGCGCCATTCAATCCGTGGTGGAGGATGCGCTGGCGGAAGAGATCCTGATGAAGAAGGTGCAGCCGGGAGATTCTGTCTCCGTGGGCTTTAAAAACGGGAAGGTGACTTTTACCGTAAAAGAAAATGATGCAAATCAAAAAAGTTAATAAAAAATTTTGTAGAAAATAACGGCAATTTATATTATACTGTAAGTACCGGGGGGAGAATTGCACGAAGGATGTCTGCCCGGAAGGCAGGTGTCTGACGGAGCGAAGAAAGCCGGAATCATAAATTTGGCAGGGAAACAGATTTCCCGCAGGACAGGAGGATGTACAAATGGCAGTGGTGGAGGAATTACTCCGTAGCGAGGCGGATGGTGCGATCAGTTTTGGCAATTATAAATTGGCAAAAAAGGCAAAGGTGGAGGATTATCAGCATGGCGGGGATCTGCTGAAAGTAAAAACCTGCAGTGAGATCACCAAGCTGGAAAAAAACGGAATGTTTCTCTATGAGTCCGTTCCGGGAACGAGTGTTTTGGGATTTGCCGAGACGGAGACCGGCGTGGCGTTTACTGTAGAAGGAGACGAGGATGCCCAGATTACGGTAGGTCTTGCAGACGGCAAAGCTTATGAAGTATTTGTGGATGGGGAAAGCGTCGGAGCCATCAAGACGAAATTCGGCGGGAAATTGTCTCTCGGCGTGGAGCTGGAGGCGGCGGATGATGTTTTTGTGAAGATTGTACAGATCTAAGCGGTAGGATCAGGCGGGGAGAGCCGGCAGGGGAAATGTCGGATTTTCCCCGCATAATTTATTTCCGCGGTCACTGAAATTTACCGGGTCACCCGGCGCACGGGCGGAAAGCACCATGAACCGCGGCAGATTTGACTGCTCGTAAGTATAAGTGGAAGGAAAGTCTGCAGTCGGACGGATATGGAATCACGAGTTTGCGAAGCAAATTTCGAAAGAGTGCGAAGCACTCAAGAGTGCTTTGCACTCTTTATGCAGGCAGGGAGGATAGAAATGGCAAAGGGGAAGGGGACTGCTTTTTTTTGTCAGAATTGCGGATATGAGTCCTCGAAATGGATGGGACAATGTCCAGGCTGCAGAGAATGGAATACATTTGTGGAAGAAGCCGTCGTTAAGCCGCCGTCCCGGGGAGGGATTGCGGCAGTGACGGAGAGAAGGGGCAGAGTAACCCCTACGAAACTGGCGGAGGTGAAGATCAGAGAGGAAGACAGGATCACTACAGGGATCGGGGAGCTGGACAGAGTTTTAGGAGGCGGCATTGTACAGGGATCCCTTACATTGGTGGGGGGAGATCCCGGGATCGGGAAATCCACTTTGCTGCTGCAGGTCTGTCACAATCTGTCCAATGGGGGACATAGCGTGCTGTATATTTCCGGAGAGGAGTCCCTGGCGCAGATTAAGATGCGGGCCGACAGAATCGGGGCATTTTCGGATCGGATGCTGTTGCTGTGCGAGACCAATCTGGGAGAAATAGCGGAGGTAATACGCACTGCGAAGCCAGAGACAGTGATCATCGATTCTATACAGACCATGTATAATGAGGCGGTGTCCTCGGCTCCCGGCAGTGTGTCTCAGGTGAGGGAATCCACCAGTATCCTGCTGCAGCTGGCAAAGGGACTGGGCGTGTCCGTCTTCATCGTGGGACATGTGACCAAGGAAGGGACTGTGGCAGGCCCCAGAGTATTGGAGCATATGGTAGATGCAGTGCTGTATTTCGAGGGGGACAGATATGCGTCCTACCGAATTCTGCGGGGGGTGAAGAACCGCTTTGGCTCCACAAATGAGATCGGCGTGTTCGAAATGCGGGAACAGGGGCTGGCGGAAGTGCACAATGCCTCGGAATATATGCTGAACGGCAGACCGGAGAATGCCAGCGGTTCCGTGGTGGCCTGTACAATGGAAGGCACCAGGCCGCTTCTGGTGGAGATTCAGGCGCTGGTATGCCACAGCAATTTCGGTATACCCCGCAGACAGACCACGGGTACGGATTTCAACAGAGTGAATCTGCTGATGGCCGTTTTGGAGAAGCGTTCCGGTATCCAGCTTGCTGCCTGCGACGCCTATGTGAATATCACGGGGGGGATCCGGATTATGGAGCCTGCCATCGATCTGGGGATTGTGATCGCCGTATTGTCCAGTTTCCGCAACGCCGTGCTGAACCCCAAAATGACTGCCTTCGGCGAGGTTGGACTAAGCGGGGAGGTCAGGGCGGTAAGTATGGCGAAGCAGCGTGTGGCGGAAGCGCAGAGGCTGGGATTTGACACTTGTATTCTGCCTTATGTATGCGCAGCAGAGTGCAGGGGGAGCGCAAAGATTGAAATTATCGGCGTGAGAACCGTTCAGGATGTGATCGAAAGACTTTTTTAAAAAACATTTGTGTTTTCACATACAGTATGCTATAATCCTAATAATTGTGGCTGTGTCTGCAGTTTTGCCGGGCCAAAGAGGATGAGAGGACACAGGGTTGAAGGAGGAAATGCTAGAATGAGTTTACAGGTAGAGAAATTAGGGAATAATATGGCGAGACTGACGATTGAAGTGTCCGCCGAGGAACTGGAGAAGGCTATTGAAGGCGCTTATCGGAAGAACAAAAACAAGATCAGTGTTCCCGGATTCAGGAAGGGCAAGGCGCCCAGGAAGATGCTGGAGCAGGTATACGGCAGGGAGTTATTCTATGAGGATGCCGCCAACGCATTGATTCCCGATGCTTACGAGAGCGCATATGACGAGTGCGGCGAGGAGATCGTGTCCAGTCCGAAGATCGATGTTGTGCAGCTGGAGGCAGGCAAGCCCTTTATTTTCACGGCAGACGTGGCGGTAAAGCCTGAAGTGACCTTGGGCCAGTACAAGGGGGTACAGGTAGGAAAATTTGACACGGAAGTGACGGAAGAGGAAATCACCGCTGAGATCGATAAGGAGAGGGACAAGAATTCCAGGACGGTGGAAGTGGAGGGAAGACCCGTACAGGAGGGTGACATCGCTACGATAGATTTTGACGGCTATGTAGACGGCCAGGATTTTGAGGGCGGCAAGGGAAACGATTATCCCCTTACCATTGGTTCCCATACCTTTATTCCCGGGTTTGAGGAGCAGCTCATCGGCGTGGAAGCAGGCGGGGAGAAGGAGGTCAATGTGACTTTCCCCGAGGATTATCAGGCCCAGGACCTGGCAGGCAGGGATGCGGTGTTCAAATGTAAGGTAAAGCGTCTGCAGGAGAAGCAGCTTCCCGACTTGGATGACGATTTTGTGAGCGAGGTTTCCGAGGAGAGCGATACGGTAGAGGAATACAGGGAAGAGATCCGCAGCAAGCTTGCCGGAAGGAAGGCCGATACTGCGAAGCAGGAAAAGGAAGACGCTGTAGTGGACGCCATCATTGAGAGTGCGGGAATGGAGATTCCGGAGGCGATGATCGAGACCCAGCAGAGGCAGATGATTCAGGAATATGCCCAGAGAATGCAGTATCAGGGGATTTCCATGGAGCAGTATATGCAGTTTACCGGTATGACCACGCAGACATTGATGGAGCAGGTGAAGCCTCAGGTGATGCGGAGGATTCAGTCCAGACTGGTGCTGGAGGCTGTGGCTGCGGCAGAGAATATAGAGGTTACGGAAGCGGAGTTGGAGGAAGAATTGAAGAAGATGGGCGAAGCCTACCAGATGGAGCCGGACAAGGTAGAAGACATGCTGGGCAAGGACGGCCGGAAGCAGGTAGAAGAGGACATCCGCGTCAGAAAAGCGGCGGAATTCGTAGTGGAGAACGCAGTGGAGGCCTGAGCACTTTTCTGCGGAACTATAAAAACAGCATGTAAGTGTCCAGTGCCCATAGGATTTACGGACGCATGCACTTGCGGCCGGAAATTCTATGTGGTATCCGGCACTGGACACTTTTCTGCGGAACTATAAATAGGAGGAAATTTAAATCATGAGTTTAGTGCCTTATGTGATTGAGCAGACAAGCAGGGGCGAACGGTCATATGACATTTACTCCAGACTTTTAAAAGACAGAATCATTGTACTGGGAGAAGAAGTGAACGATACCTCGGCCAGCATTGTCGTGGCGCAGCTTTTGTTTTTGGAAGCGGAAGATCCGGAGAAAGATATCCATCTGTATATTAACAGCCCCGGCGGCGTGATCACTGCCGGAATGGCGATTTACGATACCATGCATTATATCAAATGCGACGTGTCCACTGTCTGTATCGGAATGGCGGCCAGCATGGGCTCCTTCCTATTGGCAGGGGGAGCGAAGGGAAAAAGATTTGCGCTGCCCAATGCGGAGATCATGATCCATCAGCCGGCAGGCGGTACCCAGGGCCAGGCCACGGAGATCGAGATTGCGGCGAAGCATATCCTGAAGACAAAAGAGAAGCTGAACAGGATTTTGGCCGAGAATACCGGAAGAGATTACGAGCTTATATGTGCAGATACGGAGCGTGATAACTGGATGAGCGCCCAGGAGGCAAAGGATTATGGGATTATCGACATGGTGCTTACATCCCATGAAGCTAAGAGCGATCAGTAAATGAAATTTGTTTAGGAGTGAAGGAATGGCAGGAAAAATGATCGGAAGCGATATCAGGTGCTCATTCTGCAATAAGACCCAGAATCAGGTCCGCAAGCTGATTGCCGGTCCGGCAGGGGTCTATATCTGTGACGACTGTATCGAGATTTGCGCGGATATTTTGGAGGATGAGCTGCAGGATGAAGAAGAAGAGGAAAGTGTCCGTCCCGATATTAACCTTTTGAAGCCTATTGAGATCAAGAACTTTTTGGACGAATATGTTGTGGGACAGGAGGAAGCGAAGAAGGTTCTCTCTGTTGCCGTCTATAATCATTACAAGAGAGTAATGGCGCCGAGAGATCTGGATGACGTGGAGCTGCAGAAGAGCAATATCATCATGGTAGGACCCACCGGATCCGGCAAGACCTATCTGGCGCAGACCCTGGCAAAAATCATCAACGTACCCTTTGCCATTGCGGATGCGACCACATTGACGGAAGCCGGGTATGTGGGAGAAGATGTGGAGAATATCCTCCTGAAGTTGATCCAGGCGGCAGATTATGATGTGGAACGCGCTCAATACGGAATGATCTATATAGACGAGATCGATAAGATTACCAAAAAAGGCGAAAATGTATCCATTACCCGGGATGTTTCCGGAGAGGGAGTCCAACAGGCTCTCTTGAAGATCGTGGAGGGCACGGTGGCAAATGTACCGCCTCAGGGAGGAAGAAAGCATCCTCACCAGGAGCTGATTTCCATCGATACTTCCAATATTCTCTTCATTTGCGGCGGCGCTTTTGACGGGCTGGAGAAGATTATCGAGGCGAGACTGGACCGCAAGGCCATCGGTTTTAACACGGAGATTACGCAGAAAACCACCAAGGAAATCGGAGAGCTGCTGCAGGAGGTTACGCCTCAGGATCTGGTGAAATTCGGTCTGATTCCGGAATTCGTGGGCAGAGTGCCTATCTGTGTGGCGCTTCGGGGACTGGACAGGGAAGCGCTGGTTCGGATTCTGCGGGAGCCGAAAAATGCGCTGATCAAGCAGTATAAGAAGCTGTTCGATATGGATGGGGTGGAACTCACCTTTGAAGACGGGGCAGTGGAATCCATTGCAGCCAAGGCTTTTGAGAGGAAGATCGGGGCCAGAGGTCTGCGCTCCATTATGGAAGATATTTTGATCGATACCATGTATGCGATACCTTCCGATGAGACCATAGAGGAATGTATTATTACGGAAGATACGGTGGAAGAAGGGAATGCGCCCCTGACGATTCACAGGAATGAGCGCAGGATAGGTTTGAATAAAGCGATATGATAAAAACGCCGTCCTCTTGTGACGGCGTTTTGTTTCGGGGCAGGAAATACTCTCCCGGGGAGCGGAAAGGAAGTAACAGTATGGTTATCAAAAAGGTCAGTCTGGAAACCGTATGCGGCGTCACCAGTAAGCTGCCGGACACACAGCTGCCGGAGCTGGCATTTGCGGGAAAAAGCAATGTGGGAAAATCATCACTCATCAATGTGCTGATGAACCGCAAGGCTCTCGCACGCACCAGTGCCCAGCCGGGCAAGACGCAGACCATCAACTATTATAATATCAATCAGGCCCTTTATTTTGTGGATTTGCCTGGATACGGCTATGCCAGGGCCAATGAACAGGTGAAGGCCCAGTGGGGGAAGATGGTGGAGAATTACCTGCATAAATCCGGACAGCTCAGGCTGGTATTTCTGCTGATCGATATCCGGCATGCGCCTTCGGAAAACGACCGTATCATGTATCATTGGATTTTGGAAAACGGCTACGATCCTGTCATCATAGCCACCAAGCTGGATAAAATCAAGCGCAGCCAGGTGCAGAGCCAGTTAAAGCAGATCCGGACGGGCCTGGGAGCGGAAGAGGGAATCAGGTTCATTCCATTTTCGGCGCAGACAAAACAGGGGCGGGAGGAGATCTACCGGATTATAGACGCAATCCTGGAGGAAAATGTATGAAAAAATATTGTAAGGCACTGGTTAATCTGGCGGTGGCATTTCTTATATTGATCGGCATCGTGTGGCTGCTGCCGAAGATGTTGGTCTTTTTGGCTCCCTTTGTGGCAGGCTGGATCATTGCTCTGATTGCCGGACCGCTGGTGCGTTTTTTTGAAGAAAAAATCAAGCTGAAGCGGAAAATAGGCGGTGCCTTTGTCATAATCGCCGTGATTGCGCTGGTGGTATTGGTGATTTATATTGTCTGTGCACAGCTGTTCGAACAGGTACGGGGACTGGCGTCCTCCCTGCCGGAAATGTTTCAGAAGATGGAAGAAGATTTCATCAGCATCGGGAATAATCTGAATCAGCTGTTGTCCAGACTTCCGGGCAATATCCACCTGAATCTGAACGGAAACGGGATAAAGCTTGATTCTTATCTGGGGGAGGTCCTGGAGCGATTTGGTTCGCCCACCATAGAAGCGGCGGGAAATCTGGCAAAACAGCTGCCGTCTATCTTTATCGCCACGATTATGGCGCTGCTCTCTTCTTATTTTTTCGTAGCGGAGAGGCAGCAGGTGAACGAATGGTTTCGCAGGCATATGCCGGGGGTGGTTCAGCGGCGTTACCATATGATTCAGGAGAGTCTGGTGAAGTCGGTGGGAGGCTATCTGAAGGCGCAGCTTAAGATTGAAGTCTGGATGTATTTGCTGCTCCTGGCGGGGCTTGGGATTCTGCGGGTGAATTACTTCGGCCTGATTGCGCTGGTAATTGCGTTTCTTGATTTTCTGCCCTTTTTGGGAACGGGAACAGTGCTGATTCCCTGGGCGGTCATACGGATATTGACGGCAAACTATAAAACGGCGATCGGCTTGTTGATTATCTGGGCGGTGGGGCAGCTGGCAAGACAGTTGATCCAGCCTAAAATTGTGGGAGATTCCATCGGCGTGCCGCCCCTGCCGACATTGTTTTTGCTCTATATCGGTTATAAGATCAGCGGCGTGATCGGAATGATCATCGCAGTGCCTATCGGCTTGCTGGTTTATACATTGTATGAGGAAGGGGCATTTGATACGACAAGGAACAGCATATTGATTTTGATTGCCGGGATAAACCACTTCCGGCGTCTGGAGACGGAGGATTTATCAGAGATCCGAAAGATGGCGGAAGAGGAGGAAAAACCGGAAATAAAAACGGAAAAATAATTTTTGGAAGTTGAAACTTTATTCGCCGAAAAGCGTTTTATAAGAAGAGGAGTATGCTGAAGCATACTCTTTTTTGCATATGATATTTTTTACAATATTGTATAACAGGTTATGCAACTTTGATACAAAGATATTTTACAATATTTGCAGTAAAGTGATAGGCTCCGGGATATTAATAGATAGAAGAAGAGGTAATACGCAAGCAAATAATGATGAATGCAGGTATGGATGACCGCGAATTACAATTGAAGATTGATGCGTATGGCGACATGTTGTTCAAGCTCAGCTTCATACGTCTCCAAAATGTGCAGGATGCGGAGGATGTGGTGCAGGAGGCTTTTTATCAATATGTGAAAAAGGGCGGTTCCTTCGAAAGCCCGGAGCATGAGAAGGCCTGGCTTTTGAAGGTTACCTTGAACGCATGCCGGAAGGTATGGCGCAGTGCATGGAAGCGGCATCAGTGCGATTGGGAGCAGGAAGCGGCTGACGGATCTCATTTGACGCAGGCCGTCGTTCCCGGACCGGAGGAGAGCGCGTGCCAAAAGGAGGAGCGCCGCCGGCTGATGGGGAAAGTAATGGCTCTGCCTGTAAAATATCGTGATGTGGTACACCTTTTCTATTATGAGGAACTTTCTGTGAAGGAGATCGCTCTTGTTACAGGGCGGGCGGAGTCTACGGTGACCTCTCAGCTTACCAGGGGAAGAAACCTGCTGAAGAAGTCGCTAAAGGAGGAATATGAATTTGAATAAATTTCAGAATGCGTATCAACAGGCGGCGAAGGAACTGCCGGAATTCCGCATGGATGCGGCCATGGCGCAGGATGAGCTGCATCATTATAAGATGCGGAAGCAGGGAAGAAAATATTTTATTATAAAGGGATGTACTGCGGCAACCGTATTCCTGCTGTGCGGCGCGGGGACGGTAGCGGCCAGGAGCTTCAGAGACAGCATCGTCAAGGTGCACGAGAACGGTTTTATCATCACCAGTGAGCCCAAACCCCAGGTGCAGGAGGACGGAATTCTTGGCCTGGCCTCTATTTTGAAGGAAGGGGGGGTATTTTCCATAGAGGACGATATCCCTGAGGATACAATATTGGAGGAATATGAACCGGAGGTGGAGGAATATGATTCAATGGAGACATTCCAGGCCCAGTCCCAGGCAGTGATTGCGGTTCCCGATGAAGCTCTGCTGGGCAGAGAATTTGCAAACGAGAGGATTCATGTAGTAGATGGCGGGAGCGAAATCTTTATACTGCTTTCAGATGAGGATATGTACTTTTCTATGAATCAGATGGACAACAGGGGCTATGAGAGTTACAGCACCGGCACGTCTTATATGGGGGAGAGCAGAAACGAGCGAAACTTTACCAACGGCCAGGGTCTGAATTATGTGATGTTTGATACGGTGGATGAAGCGGGGAATCTCGATTCCGTCCATGCGGTGATTTCTGTGAACGGCAGAGATCTGACTCTGACTTTTCAGGGATTTGAAGAGAGCGTTATCGAAAAAATATTATATACGCTGGATTTGACAGTGTATTTCGCAGAAGAGGAGACCAGATAGAGCCTGCCTCTCAAATAAGAAGAAAGGATGGACGACACAATGAAAGACACGATGAAGCGTAATATCTTAGTATATAACAATCAGACAAAAATTGCGGAGAAAATGATTCCGTTGTGTACGGGGGAAGGGCTTTCCGTATTGGTGGCGGCTAGTGTGGAAGGGCTGTACGAGATCCTGAAGTCGACGGAGCTGCATCTGATGCTGGTAGATGTGGAGCTGAATGATAAGGGCTGGGACAAAGGGATAGAGATGATTGCAAATCTGAGACGCAAAAGCAGTATTCCGCTTATCGTGGTGTCGGCCCAATCCGCGGAGACGGCGAAGATCATGGCGTTAGAGGCGGGAGCGGACGATTATGTTACGGCAGACTGCAATCCGCTGGAACTGCTGGCCAGAATCAAGTCTCAGCTGCGCAGATATACGCAGCTGGTGAATATGTGTGCCAATATTGACCGGATTTACAAGGTAGATGATCTGATCATTGACGATGCCCAGAGAAAGGTGACGGTGGAAGGCAGAAACGTGCGGCTGACGCCGATTGAATATAAGATTCTCCGTCTCCTGGTACAGCAGAAGGGCAAGGTATTTTCCAACAGCCAGATTTATGAGAATATCTGGCATATGCAGGCAATCGGCGCCGACAATACCATCGCGGTACATATTCGCCATATCAGGGAGAAGATCGAGAAGAATCCCAAGGAGCCCCGTTATCTGAAGGTAGTCTGGGGAAACGGGTACAAGGTTGGATGAGAGAGGCTGATAGCCGTGCGATAGAGGGAAGGGCCGAAACGGAATTGATTTGGCAGATGACAGGGCAGGCGAGGAGTCTGTCCTGCTTGCGATTTATGGCAATCGAAGGCTTGCGGAGTGCGGACTCCATTGTTCGCGATTGTTATGAATTGGGCCTGTGGTCAAAGCAACCGAATTGATTGCTGTGAACGGAGTGAACCGGTAACACGGAGCTTGCCCTGTATGGGCGCCGAAAGCAGCGGTTGACAAACAGGATGAGGTATTTTATGATAAGAAGCGGGCGAAAGGATGGAGGATAGGCGGAATAAAAATATCATAAAGGGTACAGGGAATGGGTGCATGTAATGTAGAAAGAGTGCATAATGTTCACGGGATACCGAAATGGGAGGAAGAAGGGAAAATGGATGGTGCAGGAATGAGTCTACAGATGGAAAGTCCGGCGAAAGCCGGGGAGAAAAAGGGGATCAGCGGAAGTACCATTAAGATTGTGGCAATAGTTGCCATGCTCATTGATCATATCGCGGCGGTGGTTCTGACCAGGCAGATTATGGCAGAGGGTTATGCAGATGCAATTATGGGTGGCCAAAGCAGCCTTACGAGCTGGATGGCGGAAAACGGAAGCCTGTTTATGATAAATACAGTTATGCGTGCCATTGGCAGACTGGGCTTTCCCATATTTTGCTTTTTGCTGGTGGAGGGATTCGGAAGGAGCAGAAATATCAGGAAATATGCCCTGCGGCTCGGCCTGTTTGCGCTGATTTCGGAGATACCCTTTGATCTGGCGCTGACCGGCAGGTGGTGGTATACAGGCTATCAAAATGTGTATTTCACGCTGCTTCTGGGGCTTTTGGCTTTGTGTGGATATGGATTTTTCGTAAAATACGAGAAGAGGGAGGATGGAAATGATCTGCCGGGAGCGCTGCGGATGGGATTAACTCTGACGGGTGTATTATCGCCGGCCGCTTTTGTCATCCTGTGTATGGCGATTCCCTCCGGAAATAGACAGATCAGGGATCTGGCAATGACCGGGGCGGTAGTGTGCGGACTGACGGCGGCAGCCCTTGCGGTGTATGGAAAGAAGAGAGGTTTCCGGCGGGTTCAGACAGCCTGTGCCAGTATGACGGTTTTGATCATTATGATGGTTCTGGCGGAAATGCTGCGTACCGACTATGGCGCCATGGGCGTATTGACCATCACGGCAATGTATTTATTCCAAAAGAGCAGAGCGGCGTCCATGGCGGTGGGGTGTGTGGTGCTGACGCTGATGTCATTGAGCGAGCTTCCGGCGTTTTTCGCATTGATTCCCGCCGCGCTGTACAACGGCAGACGGGGGCTGAAGCTGAAATATGTGTTCTATGCGTTTTATCCGGTGCACCTGTTTTTGCTGTATTTGATGCTATTGTTGTTGGGACTGGACACAGTGCTTTTATAGGCCGGGGCAAAGAGTGCGCATAGAGAAAAGGATTTTGATAGAGGATAGAAAAGATGTTGGAAGTAGCGGATTTTACAAAAAAATACGGAAAGACACTGGCTGTCGACGGGATTGGCTTCACGGTGCCGGACGGAAACGTAGGCATCCTGTTAGGACCCAACGGCGCAGGCAAGTCAACAGTGATCAAAAGCATAGCGGGATTGCTGCGATATAAAGGGCTGATCCGCATTCAGGGGCAGGATTCCAGGACATTGGAGGCCAAGAGGCACTTTGCCTATGTACCGGAGCTGCCCTATATGTATGATGCCCTGACGGTGAGGGAACACATAGAATTTATAACCAGAGCATATGGTGTGGAGATTCCGGAGTCTGAGATTTCAGGGCTGCTTGCCCGGTTTGAACTGGCGGATAAGCAGGATAAGCTGGGCAATGAGCTATCCAAAGGAATGATGCAGAAAGTCAGTATCTGCTGTGCGCTGGTGATAAAGCCTCAGGTGATTTTGTTGGACGAACCTATGGTGGGGCTGGACCCGGCGGCAATCAAGGAACTGAAGGCAGTACTTCTGGAGCTGAGGGAGAGGGGCTGTACCATTTTAATCAGCACGCATATGCTGGAGATGGTGAAGGAATTGTGGGATGTGACCTTCGTGATGGATAAGGGACATATTCTGGGAACGTATCCTAGAGAAATGCTTGGAAACGAGGATCTGGAGGAACTTTATTTTTCTGTCACCGGTCAGAGCGGGGCAGGGGAGGACGGGAAATAGTCTATGGGAGCAATCGGGTATCTCTACCGGAAAACATTTGTAAATCGGGTGAAAATAGCCATGCACAAACCGGTGACTTATGTCTATCTGTTATTGGTGCTGTTTTATTTTACGGCAGTTCCGGCCTCCCTTCGGATGATCGTGGAGGATTTCGGAGGGGACTCGCCTCAGGGTATGGTCATGATATTGACTGTTTTGGCATTCTGGAGCATTCCGGGTAATCTGACGGCGTATACGAAGCGCAAGGGGCTGGTATATCGGAATTGTGATGTACACTTTCTGTTTCCGGCGCCTGTCCGGCCGAAAAAGGTACTGCTTTATGCCCATTTGAAAACCCTGACAGCACAGATTTTGATGAATTCCTTTATCGTGGTTTGCGGCGGTATGATTTTTGCTGTGGAAAAATGGCGGCTGGCGGTTTATTTTCTCTTCTCTGTTGTGGTGGAAAATGTTCTGGAGGGCGGGATTATGATTCTGCTCTATGGGGACGAGCGTATGGGAGAAAAGCAGCGTGCTTTACTGGTGAAGGCAGCCTATGGACTGATGGCCGTGCTGGTGCTTCTGGCGGTAGCAGCCTATTTCAGAGGCGGGTTAAGTATGGGGACGGTGGCCGAATACCTGCAGAGTGATTTACTGCAGATGGTGCCAGTGGTGGGATGGTATATTTCTGTGCTGCATCTTCTTTTTCTGGAGACTACGGCGGTGAATGTGGCCGGAACCGTGTGCTATGGCCTGCTGTTGATTATCGTGGTAATAATGGCTTGGCGGATGAAATGCACGGGCGCTTTCTATGAGGATGCTACAAAATTCGCAGAGGATTATGAGGACGTACTGGTGAGCCGAAGGCAGGGCAATACCGCCAGACGGCTGGGAAAGGTGCAGAAATTCGGGAAAGCCCATATTACCTGGCACGGGTATGGCGCAAGGGCCCTGTTCTACCGGCAGCTGCTGGAGTATAAGAAGAGCAGATTTTTTATCTTTGACATCAGCACCTTCATGGTAATTCTGGGCGGAGCGGCTATAGCATACCTTTATATTCGTGAGGGTGGATTTGGGGAATTGGAATCCTATCGATTCTTTGTAATACCGGTGATTGCCTCTTACTTGATTTTTGTTTTTAACGCAGTGAACGGAAAGTGGGCAAAGGAACTGTCATCTCCCTATACTTATCTGATACCGGATACGGCTTTCCGGAAATTAGTCAATGCCACGGCAATGCAGCATATCCAGAGTGTGGTGAACGGCTGCCTCATTACCCTGCCGGGAGCCGTCGCCATGGGGATGCCGCCCGGAATTACGGCACTTTGCATTGTATGTTACATTGTATTGTCCGCGAATAAACTGTATGCCCTTGCGGTGGCGGAGGCGGCTGTGGGAAATACGCTGGGCACTGTGGGAAAACAGCTGCTGCAGATGCTGATCCAGGGCCTGGCCATCACAAGCGCGGTTTTGGGAGCTGTCATGGGAATGGTTTCAGGGGGGATTTTGTGGGCGTTTTTGTTGATGGATGTATTTCTGATTCTTTTTACCGGTGTATTTATGGTGATTGCGGTTCTGAATTTTTATAATATGGAAACGGGAGAATATTGAGTTATTTCCGCATGGCTTAATGCCGCCGCTTTAGAACGAAATATCAATTTCTTGCAGGTACTGCAAGAAGCTTTAAAATCGCAACTCAATCTTGGATAAGGGGGGATGTTCTTCCTTTTTCCAACTCATTTTTCAGCACATTTTTCAACACATACAGGGAAGTATTTCCGTTAAAGATGGAGATACTTCTTTTTTTGTGCAAAAATATGACAATGGCAGCGGGTGTAAGAATACTAGGGGGCTGGAACAGGGGTTTCAGAGCATCGGAGAGGAGAATTTTCGTCTCAAAAGGTATACTTTTTGGAACAGAAATAAATTTCTAAAACTTTGTCTATTTTAATACAAATTTGCGGAAAAGGCAAGAGAAAAATGGCTTTTTCTTAGTAAAATTTGCCTAGGGAGGTTTTGATTCAAAAAGTATACTTTTTGAGATTTAAGAGCGGAATCTCTGGATTTCCCGGGTTTGGGCGAGGTTGGCAGGGAAAGGGAACATTTGTACACAGGGGAGTGTTGCGGTTATGTACAGGAAAAAGGCCGGGGGATGGCTGAAGCACCTGGATTTCATATTATTGGATCTGCTGTGCCTGCAGGCAGCCTTCATGTTGGCCTACACGGTGCGTATGGGTCCTGACAGCCCCTATGCCGACAGGGAGTACCGCAGTATCGGAATCGTGATTCTGCTTGCGGACGTGGCAGTGATGTTTTTATTGAATACTTTTCGGGATGTACTCAAGCGGGGCTATTATCAGGAATTCACCATGACCCTGCGGCATGACTGTGTGGTGGAGGGGATTGTGGTATTCTATCTGTTTACCACTCAGAAGGAGGTGCCGGGGGCCAGATTTGTCATTTATCTGATGGCGATGTTGTATGTGTGCATGGGGTATTTTAGCAGACTGTTCTGGAAGGCATGGCTGCAGAG
>CAJUCE010000004.1:90122-181658 GCA_910584865.1 uncultured Acetatifactor sp. | reverse complement strand
AATGTCTTTTATCAGTTTTTCCCGCTGGCCGGCATATTTTCTTTTGCGCAGATGTTTTTCTGCCGCCACCAGATCCGGCTCCTGCGCCTTCGGATCGGCGCAGGTTTCAATCTCATTATTTTTCTCGTATGCTTCTATGGAATATATGCTTTTATAAAACGGCAGTTAGGCGTTTATATGCTGTTCAAGTCAAAGTTTGTATTTTTTGATTTTGAAGAACCGGTTATATACTTTATATTTGATTATATTTTGATTATGTGCCTGTTTTCATATTGTGGATATTACTTTTGTAAAATATTGAAACTACATAAAGATAAAATTCTGTAAGACATTTTATATTTGTTGCAGTAACGCTTAAAAGTATGGTTGTGTAAGCCATGTGGAACTACAATTGGATTTTTTCCGAATAACATTTCAAAAATTGATTGCCAAATTGCCGGGATTTGCTATAATAAATGCGTGGCAACATTTTGGCAACAGAAAATCAGCAGGCCATAATAAATGATGTAATTGAAGCAAAAGCGGGCGTATATTTGCATGAAGCTTAAATAAATATAGTTAATAGAAACGAAGAACACGGCGAGTTCGAAGGATAAAATGGGGCTTTTTATAATTTATTAGGAGAAAGATATGGAGAGGATAAAGATATGGAGAGGATAAAGATTTGCGACGTTAAAAAAAGAAACGGTGAAGCTGTAAAAGTACAGGGATTTGTAGAAAACATCCGTATCAGCAAAACGATGATTTTTGTGGTAATGAAAGACCTTACCGGCAGGCTCCAGATTACGGTTGAGAAAAGCGTCCATCCGGAATTGGCTGAAGAATTTGAAAAGCTGACAGCGGATTCCGTTATTACCGTAATGGGTAAGGCTGTTGAGAATGAGTATGTTAAGATGGGGGGCGTGGAGGTTCTTCCCGAGAAACTGGAGATCGAGAGTATTGCGGCGCCCCTTCCTATTGCACGCAGCTATATTCCCGGCACAAAGAAGCAGAAGGCTGTCGAGCGGTCAGGCATTGACCAGCGGATTGACTATCGATGGATTGACCTTAGAACGGATGAAAATCAGCTGATGTTCAGGGTTCAGACCTGCTTTGTCAATGCAATCAGAAGTTACCTGATAGAAAATGATTTCATTGAAATTCACACGCCGAAATTGATCGGTGCGGCAAGCGAAAGCGGCGCTGACGTGTTTGAGGTCAAATATTTTGATACCAACGCTTATCTTGCACAGAGCCCGCAGTTCTACAAACAGATGGCAATGGCTTCGGGATTTGAGAAAATTTTTGAGGTGGGGCCTGTATTCCGGGCCGAGAAATCTTTCACAAGCAAACATGCCACCGAATTTTCCTGCTTCGATCTGGAATTCAGCTATATAGACGGCATGGAGGATGTGATGCATATGGAGGAGGATATCCTGATTGCCGGTCTTGGCGCTGTCAGGGAGAAGTACGGTGAGCAGATAAAAGAGCTCTTTGGCGTGGATGTGGTAGTTCCTGCAAAGAATTTTCCGGTCATCGAATTGAGAAGGCTTTACGAAGAGCTTGAAAAAGAATTCGGCTATGTGGTGGATGATTCCGAGAAGGGGGATATGACTACGGAGGCTGAAAAGCTGAGTTATGAATGGGTTAAGAAGCATTATGACCATGAATTCCTGTTCGTAACCGGCTTCAGCGCGGAGAAGAGGGCTTTTTACCATATGAGGAACGAGCAGGGAATTCCCCAGGGATATGACCTGATTTGGAAAGGGGTTGAAATCACCACCGGCGCACAGCGGGAACACCGCTATGAGGTATTGCGGAAGCAGGCGGAGGAAAAGGGGCTTGCGGAGGATGTTAAGTTTTATCTTGAATTCTTCAAATATGGATGTCCTCCCCATGGCGGGTTCGGCCTTGGCATTGACCGGCTGACGATGCTGATTTTCAACCTGACGATCAAGGAGGCAATGTTCCTGTTCCGCAGTCCGATCCGGCTGACGCCGTAGCGGAGACTGGGCTGCCGCAGTTCAGTTCATACTGCGGCAGCCTGTTTTTATCGTCTGCCAAGTGCCGCAACGATGCTGTCAATCCCCAGCAGAACCAGGTACACCGCCACGATATATCCCATGAACCGCATGGTCATGAAGGTCAGCACCGGGTTGAATACCATCAGGATCCCCAGAATCAGTCCGGCGATATTTACAATTAACGAAAAATAGTAGAAAAACTTCTGCCCTGCCATACGGAGTATGTAGGTATGGGACAGCCGGGAAATGCAGTGGGCTATGAACCAGATGGGGAACAGCAGGGACAGTATCCATTTCCCCGCGTCCGGGTAGAGCAGGAGCATGCAGCCGCACATCACGCTGAGGATGCCGGAAATCAGGGAGACTGCGGGGGCGAAGCCGGTGTACTTTTCCAGTCTGATAAAGGTCAGGATATCATCGATGCCCGTGATGAGTGCAATCAGCCCGTAAATGGCCACGATTCCGGTGAGCAGGCTGCCGGGGCGCAGGAAGGTGAACACCCCGAGCAGGATTAACAATATGCCTACTGTCAGTTCCATCCATACGAATCCGGAATATTTCTTCATTTCTGTGCACCTTCCTTTCCCGAAGCGGCTGTTCTGGCGGCTCCGCCTTTTGGATCTGTTTCCGTATTTTGATTTTTGCCATCCGCTGTTTTCCCGTTCAGAATCCCCATAAATTCCTCTCCCGTGATTGTCTCCCGCTCATAGAGGAATGCGGCCAGTTCATCCAGTTTTACACGGTTTTCCGACAATATCCGTCTGGCCTTTTCGTGCTGCGCCTTCACCAGTTCCACTACCTTTCTGTCAATCTCATTCTGGGTGTCCGCGGAGCAGGCCAGGGAGGTATCTCCGCCCAGGTACTGGTTGGTCACGGTCTCCATGGCCACCATGTCGAATTCGTCGCTCATACCGTACCGGGTGATCATTGCCCGGGCAAGCTTTGTGGCCTGTTCGATGTCGTTGGAGGCGCCGGTGGTGATTTCGCCGAAGACGATTTCCTCCGCGGCCCGGCCTCCGGTGAAGGTGGCAATCTTGTTTTCAATTTCCCGTTTGGTCATGAGCACTTTATCGCTTTGCTCCACCTGCATGGTGTAGCCCAGGGCGCCGGAGGTGCGGGGGATGATGGTAATCTTCTGCACAGGGGCGGAGTGGCTCTGCATGGCGGCTACCAGGGCGTGGCCGATTTCGTGATAGGCCACCACTTTCTTCTCGCCGTCGGAAAGGATGGCGTTCTTTTTCTGGTATCCTGCGATGACGACTTCTATGCTTTCCTCCAGGTCTGCCTGGCACACCACGGTGCGGTTGCTGCGCACGGCCCGCAGGGCGGCTTCGTTGACAATGTTGGCGAGTTCCGCCCCGGAGGTGCCGGAGGCCATGCGGGCGATGGTGTGGAAATCCACATCGTCGGCCAGTTTGATTTTCCGGGCGTGGACTTTCAGGATGGCTTCCCGGCCTGCCAGGTCAGGCAGCTCCACGGGTACCCGTCTGTCGAAACGCCCGGGCCTGGTTAAGGCGGGGTCAAGGGATTCCGGCCTGTTGGTGGCGGCCAGGATGATGACGCCGTTGTTTCCTTCGAAGCCGTCCATTTCGGTGAGCAGCTGGTTCAGGGTCTGTTCCCGTTCGTCGTTGCCGCCGATCTGGCCGTCCCGCTTCTTGCCGATGGCGTCGATTTCGTCGATGAAGACGATACAGGGAGCCTTTTCCTTGGCCTGTTTGAAGAGGTCACGGACCTTGGAAGCGCCCATGCCCACGAACATTTCCACGAATTCCGAGCCGGACATGGAGAAGAAGGGGACATTTGCTTCCCCGGCCACCGCTTTGGCAAGCATGGTTTTTCCGGTGCCGGGAGGGCCTACAAGCAGCAGTCCTTTTGGCATGGAGGCGCCCACGTCCGTGTATTTCTGGGGATTGTGGAGGTAGTCCACGATTTCCGCCAGGCTTTCCTTTGCCTCGTCCTCCCCGGCCACATCGTCGAAATGGATGCCTTCCGTGGACTGGACATAGACCTTGGCATTGCTCTTGCCCATGCCGAACATCATGGCGTTGGGGCCGCCGGCCTTTTCCGTCAGCTTCCTGCTCAGGTACTGGCCCAGGAGAATGAAAATCAGCATGGGCAGCACCGCGGAGAGGAAGATGCTCAAAAGCGGCGAGGTGGGACGCTCGATGTCTTTGGCAAAGACGGCCCCGGCATCATAGAGGCGCTGGGTCAGGTTGGGGTCATCCATAATGCCGGTGGTGTAGATCTGGGTGTTTTCTTTGTCCGTAAAGACGATTTCGGAACTGTCCATCTGGACTCTGCCGATGTTTTTTTCCGCCGTCATCTTCATAAAGGTGCCGTAGTCTACCTCGATAATCTGTCCTTTCATGAGCAGGGGGGATACGAGCATGTTGAAGAGGAAGATGATCAGCATGGCGATTCCGTAATAGTAGAGCAGTGGTTTTCGGGGGGATTTTACTTCTTTCATGGGGGCTCCTTTCTTTTGTTGGGATTTTACTTCAGGAACGTAAACAGCATAATTACTATGCCCAATACCACTAAAATGATTCCCGTGGCCTGATTCAGCGTTTTCGGCGCGGCTTTGTTTGCAAAAACCGCCGCAATCCGTGCCCACAGGAAGGTAAACAGGACGCACAGCCCCCACACTTTCCAGTCCGGCAGGCTGCCGATGGTGAAATGGGAAACGGCTCCGGTGAGGGCGGTAAAGGTCATGATAAACACGCTTGTGCCAACGGCAGTTTTCAGTTCGTATCCCAGGACCGTGGTGAGGATTAAGAGCATCATCATGCCGCCGCCTGCGCCTATGAAACCGCAGATAAAGCCGATTACCACGCCGCAGATGATGGACTGGAGGGCGCGCTTTGACCCGGAGGTATCCTGCATGGATTCCTTGGTGGTCATAACGGGCTTTACAATAAATTTGATGCCCAGGAGGAAGGTCATGAACACGGAAAAAGTTCCCATGGCGGCAGGTGTCACCAGGCTCGCCACATAGCTGCCAACCACAGTGAAGGTGAGCACGCTTGCCATCATAATCAGGCCGTTTTTGATGTCCAGGTTCTTGTTTTTCCCGTAAGTATAGGCGGATACTGCACTGGCCAGTACGTCCGAGGACAGGGCGATTCCCACTGCCATGTAGGGATCCATGTCCAGAAAAGTGATGAGCATGGGACTGATGACCGCCGCGGCGCTCATCCCCGCGAAGCCTGTGCCCAGGCCCGCGCCCATGCCTGCAAAGAAGGTGACCAGTAGAGTCAATAAGATTTCCATTTTTGTCTATCTCCTTTCATAGAGAGGTACCTGCAAACAGCTGGTATAAGTTTGCGGTAGTTTTTCTGTGTTTTTCGGCATTTTAAAGTCGTTATGATTAAAGTGTCAGGCGCATTCCTTCTTGAAGATAGAAGCGACGTTTTCAGGCAGTGAATATAAATATAGTCATTTTCCGGCGTTCATAATTGTGTTGAGGTTGTGCTCCATGGTCTGCATCACCCGGTGGAAGTTCTCACGGGAGGCTTCGTCCACATCCCGGAAAATGTCTTCGAAAAAGCTTTTCTGGAGCTCCTGTCCCCGTTCGATGACGGGATGTGCTTTCGCCGTGCAGAGCAGGACTGTTTTACGCCTGTCTCCGGGAAAATCCTGCCGTTCCAGATATCCGTCCCGCACCAGGCGTTCCACGTTCACGGACACCAGGTTGGGCTTCAGGCCCCGCAGCTCCACGATGTCCTTGGCCGTGTTGTAGTCCGGATTGTTGCCCAAAAACATCAGTATGTCAAAAGCTGTCTGGGGCATTCCCAGTTCCCGGCAGACGGGGTTGCAGCGGATGCAGTAGGCATGATAAAAATTGTGGGCGAATTCGATGCTGATTTTCTGCGGCATTGGTACCTCCTGTTTTATACTAGTGAACGCATTTAATTGCCGTTTACTATACCAATAGAAGCGTTCACTCGTTATAAATTTAGATTGGCAACTGTTTTCGTTCATCAGTATTAATTGTGGTTCTCGCTGTCCGGCCAGAGTCTGTGGCATCACGGCCTGTAATTCGGTATCGTGCGGTACTGGAGCGTGCCGGAGTCATACCGTGGGCATTATGGCCCGCATTTTGTTCTTATCCGGTATATGTCGGCATCCCAAATCCGTCCAAAGGTTATCAATCATAGCCGCTGTTTCTCTCCTTCGGTTTTGACATCGGGCAAAAATATGCACATAGCCCATTTGGTTCATATTTAGATAATTCAATTTTGAAGTATACTAACATAATATGGGAGTAATGTCAACGAAGGAACTGATTAAAAAAGTGGGAGGTTTCTAAAATTTTTATGTTTCCTGTATTTTCATTGATAAGTAAAAATCGTTGTAGTAGAATGAGAACAAAGACTTTTTGTAAATTTTTAAAATCAGATGGCAGAAAAAAGAGAGGTACTTTTGAATGTTTGTTCGTAAAATCAAAAGCAATAAAGGAATTATAGAAGTTGGCAAATATGGTATTGACCGCATTGATGTTCATGAGGATAATACGGCCACGTACTATACGGCAGGTGGGAATATTTTTACTGTTAAGGTCAAAGAGGTGCTCAATAGTGATAAAATTGTTTCTAATTCAAGAAATCATCATAAGAATTTATATTGATTAAAAATGCTGTATTTTTGATAAAAAGCGCACTTATTATCGGAATATTTCATCATGGATTGCGGAATATGTTGGTTTTTTTCTGAAGAAGCAAAAAGGGAAGCACAATAAAGTGCACAAATAAAACAAAGGCCGGGAATCTAAAAACAGGTTCCCGGCCTTCCAAAGTTTAAGCACTGCTGTCAGGGAAAGGCGTCTCCCGCATCCATCCCCTTTGCCGCTCCTATGAGTTTAAGCACTGCTGTCAGGGAAAGGCGGGGTACGCTGTGTGCACCAATTCGGCGGAGTTTTTTTATGTCCTGCCCTCAGGAAAGATCCTCCAGTACCCCCGGCTGTCCCTGTCCAACAGCCGCTCGGAGATCATATCGCGGCGGATGGTGCAGAAATCGTCGTTGTAATCGGCGATGATGATATTCACTTCCCGTTCCGAATAGATTCTGCCCGGTTCAAAGGCCCTGGTGATTTCCTCCAGTACGATGCGCTCCTTTTTTCTCTGGGCGGGAATGGATTTCAGCCTGCCATACTCGAAAAAGGCGTCGATCACCTTCTGGCGGTATGCGCGCTCCCGCTGTGCCTGAAGCTCCGCCTCGTCTGACTGCTCTTTCAATACGTCCAGGATGGTCATGGAAAAGGTGTCCCGGCAGAGGGAATACATGGTGTAGTATTGGGTTTTCTCGGACGTGACGGCGCCGATTTCAGCCAGTTTCTTTAAATGGAAGGAGATGGTGGCAGGGGTGAGCCCCAGGCGTTCCGCCAGGCGTTCCACATACATGTCTTCCTGCATCAGCGACTTTAAAATCTGCAGCCTGGATTTGTCTGCCAGGCACTTGAAAAGTTTGATGGCATTTGCTTCCGTCATACGGGCACCTCCCATAATTCTTCGAATTTCTGCCGGATTTCCTTCAGGGCCTCCAGTTTCACTTCTTCCTGCAGTACACGCCTCTCGTTATTATGTTCCCGGGCTTTGGCGAGAGACCCCTTCCAGGTTTCCTCAAACATGACCAGCCTGGCATCCATGAGCGCCCGCAGCTCCGGCTCGGTTCGGGGTGTCCTCTGAAGGGCCAGAAAGACTGTTTTGATGACCTGATGGAAGATATTAGCCCGGATTTTTTCGAAATTGGCTTCGTCAGTCCGGTGGTCTTCGTTGAGCTGCACAACTGCCTTCTGTATGTCGGCGGCGCGCTGATCCAGAAAAGCGGTGAATGCTTCCGATTTTTGCATGTTCATGGTTTTGCCTCCTTTAAATTAAAAATTGTTAATATGATTATATAGAAATAAAATGCAAATGTCAATATTTAATTTTGTATATATCTAATCAAATTAAACATTTTTAATAATAAAGATTATGGATATACAGCATCTGTGGTCAGTGAGTGCATCTGGAAGAGCGCGAAACCTGGTACGGCGGCTGAAAGAGGAGCGGCAAAGAAGAGACCCTTGCAGAGGTATGGATGGAGGTTTGGGAGGCAGGAGAGAGAGGCGCTGTCGGTGCTGTTCGAAGAGATGGACGGAGCAACCAACCTGGCAAAGATATTGCACAGGAAAGAAAACCGGAAGTTAGTGGAATCAATAGTGAATGTTACATATGCGGACTTATTCCAATTCTGTATCTTTGTCGTTGCCCTGATAAGTTTGTGTTATGCAATTTTTCGGGACAAAAATAGCCGCCACTACCGCAAATAGTGACGGCTGACCGCTTATAGCGGTGAGAGCTACAATTATTTGAGTGTGGAGCCGCTTCTATGGCTTTCTGGTAACATATCATAACAAGGTTTGCAAGAAATTTTTTTGAGGTGGATAAAATAGGTGGATAATATAGATATCAGAGCAGCAGGTGCAGAGACATGGACAGCCTGGATTGATTGACAGCGGCAGGGTACGGGTGTTACAATGAATGGGAAAACAGCTTTAAAAAGCGCTTCAGATAAATCATGAAGATGCTGCCCTCCTGTGTGGAACCGGCGGACAGCAGAAGTGAAACTGAAAAATAAAGTCACAAAATAAGATTGGAAACCGGAAGGAGATGCAAATGTCAATACAGATGGAATCTACTGAACCTGCCAGTGGCCGGAAGGCGAGGCAAATTACGGGAGACTTTCCACTGAAGAGCAAAAGGCTGCTGTTTCTGGGCTCGTCCGTTACCTACGGCTCAGCTGCGGCAGGTGTGTCCATGGCAGATGATATCCGCATTTTGGACGGCTGCCAGGTTGTTAAGGAGGCAGTCAGCGGTACCACCCTTGCGGACAGGGATTCGTCTTCTTACCTTTCCCGCCTGAAAAGGGTGGGTACCGGTCAGCGGTTTGATGCGGTGATATGTCAGCTCTCTACCAACGATGCGACGCAGAAGATTCCACTGGGATCCGTCAGTGGCGGCAGGAATTTCGGCGCTTTTGAAACGGCTACTGTAGCGGGGGCCATGGAAGCGATTATCGTGTATGTGAAGGATACCTGGAATTGCCCGTTTGTCGTTTATACCGGAACAAGATATGACAGTGCGCAGTACCAGGCTATGGTAGACATCCTGCCCCTGCTGCAGGAAAAATGGGGCATCTGCATATTGGATTTGTGGAATGACGATGAGATGAATGCCGTGTCGGAAGAGGATTATGCCGTATACATGAAGGATAAAATACACCCTACCCGGGCCGGGTATCTTCAGTGGTGGACTCCGAAATTCCGGTCGTTTTTGTATGAGTTATTTACATAGAACATCCCCCGCATGTCCGGTGTAATGCGCCGAAAGCGGCACCATACAAGGAGGGCAGGAGCTCGTTCCCGGCATATCTGGTGCGTTGGATGCCGGGAATTTATACCGCATATCATATGGATTTGCGATTTTGGTAATGGTTGAGGACGGATGCCGAAAAAGGGCGGATGACATATTATATAGGGGTGAATGCCGGTTCGGGTATTTAGATGGAAGCCCTACCACTCACTGCAGGAAAGGTGTTTGGCGGCTTGATTGACTGGACGTGCAGGTTGTGTTACAATAACCCGAACGATAGAAGCTGCATATATATAATAGGATGAGGAGGGAGTGGAAAAGTTATGTGTGGAATAGTGGGTTTTACAGGAAGGCAGCAGGCCGCGCCGATTCTGTTGGACGGTCTGTCAAAACTGGAATATCGGGGATACGATTCCGCCGGCCTGGCTGTCCGGGACGGGGAAAGGAAGGCGGAGGTTGTGAAGGCAAAAGGCCGTCTTACAAATCTCATTGAAAAGACCGACGGTGGAAATGCCCTGGCAGGCACCTGCGGCATTGGCCATACAAGGTGGGCAACCCATGGGGAACCCAGTGTTTCCAATGCGCACCCCCACGTCTCCGGGAACTGCAGCCGCTCCGGCTCCGGGCAAGTGGAGTCGGAAGTGGTGGGCGTGCACAACGGCATCATCGAAAACTATCAGGAACTGCGGGATAAGCTGCTGAGGCACGGATATGTTTTCTACAGCCAGACAGACACGGAAGTGGCTGTCAAACTGGTTGATTACTACTACAAAAAATATAAGCTTGGCCCCGTTGACGCCATTGCGAAAACCATGGTGCGCATGCGGGGTTCCTATGCCCTGGAGCTGATGTTTCAGGATTTCCCGGGTGAAATCTGGGTGGCCCGCAAGGACAGCCCCATGATTATCGGCATTACGGACGGGGAAACCTATGTGGCATCGGATGTCCCGGCGATTTTGAAATACACCCGGAATGTGTATTATATCGGAAACCTGGAGTTTGCCAGGCTTGCTCCGGGAGAGGCTGATTTCTATAATCTGGACGGGGACAAGATCGAGAAGGAAACCACCGAGATCAAGTGGGATGCGGAAGCGGCGGAAAAAGGCGGCTTCGAGCATTTTATGATGAAAGAAATCCACGAACAGCCCAAGGCCGTGGCGGATACGCTGAATTCCATGGTGAAGGACGGCCGCATTGACCTGGGCGTCCTGGGCATAACCGACGATGATATTCGGGAGATTGGGCAGATTACCATTGTGGCCTGCGGTTCCGCCTGGCATGTGGGCATGGAGGCGCAGTATGTGATAGAAGATCTGGCGGGAATCCCTGTTCGGGTGGAACTGGCGTCGGAATTCCGTTACAGGAAGATGCCGTTGGGAGCGCCCAGGGCGATATCCGCAGGAGTGGCTGAGGGGAAGCCCGATGGGATGGCCGTGGGAGTGCCTGAGGGGAAGGCCGACAGGATATCCACGGAGACGCCCGGCGGGATGGTCATCAGCCAGAAAGCCCTTGTCATCGTGATAAGCCAGTCCGGGGAAACAGCCGATACCCTGGCTGCTCTTCGCCTGGCAAAGGAGAAAGGCCTCAAAACCCTTGCCATAGTCAATGTAGTGGGCAGTTCCATTGCCAGAGAGGCCGATCATGTGCTGTATACACTGGCCGGACCGGAAATTTCCGTCGCTACCACAAAGGCCTACAGCGCGCAGCTTGCGGCTGCCGACTGCCTGGCGGTACAGTTTGCCTTTGCCCGGGGAATGATTACAGAGGAGCGGTACAACGGCTATATTTCGGAACTGCTGACGATTCCGGGTAAAATGGAGCGGATACTGGAGGATAAGGGGCGTATCCAGTGGTTTGCGGCAAAGTATGCCAATGCCCGGGACGTGTTTTTCATCGGGCGGGGCATCGACTATGCGGTTGGACTGGAAGGCAGCCTGAAGCTGAAGGAAATCTCCTATGTTCACAGCGAGGCCTACGCTGCCGGGGAGCTGAAGCACGGTACCATCAGCCTGATTGAAAACGGGACACTGGTCATCGGCATCCTGACCCAGAGCGGGCTTTATGAGAAAACCATCAGCAACATGATGGAGTGCAAAAGCCGCGGAGCTTATTTGATGGGAGTGACCACTTTCGGAAAATATGAGACGGAAGACCAGGCGGACTTTACCGTATATGTCCCGAAGGTGGATGAGCATTTCGTGGGAAGCCTGGCTGTGGTGCCGCTGCAGCTGCTGGGGTATTATGTGAGCGTGGCAAAGGGACTGGATGTGGATAAGCCGCGGAATCTGGCTAAGAGTGTGACGGTGGAGTAGGGCAGGAACAGGACAGTCTGATTGTTCAGTATATTCGGGAACACGCCCGAGGATGCAGTAGTTTTCCTGACTGGGATTGGAGAGTGTTACCCCTATTCTGCGCTCACACAAGGCTCTCAATAATCTGCATCAGTCGTTTGCCCGAGTCCCGGTAGTGATGTTTTTTCCGGGAACTTGCAATGAACAGGAATTGATTCTGTTTAATGAGATGAAAGATGATAATTATTATAGGGCTTTCCGGCTTGTACGTTAAAAGGGCGCCCTCATTTTTGGACAACAGAAACGGGGAGCGTACAAGGAAGGGGATACAAAAGATGCTGTTAAAAAAGAGGTTTGCCAAGGAAATTGATCGTGAGATTCGGCAAGGGGCGGAGCACTGCAATAATGTATCTTCGCTGCGCAGCTTTGCGGATAAAGCGGACGCCCTGAAATTGACAGAGATGGATTCCCTGGATGGGAAGTCCGCCCGGGAGAAAGCCATGGAGAAGCCCGTCGTCGGGCGGAGTTCGCGGGGAAGAATAGGGGACGTGTTTGCGGATGATTCCTTTTCTATGCGAACCCGGGCTGACGGAAGCAAATAAACGGACAGTTGAAAAATACAACAAATGCTAAACAATGCAGTTATTGCCCGGAAACCAGGATGCGGTATACAATCATATCAGAACAGGCGCCGGTTCTTGTATGATGGAACTATGGCCGTGAGCATAATGCGCTCCATCTGCTCTGGACGAATATTGCAAAAGGGTATGCGGAGCTGGGGGAAGAAGAGAAGACGATAGAAGCGTTGAAAAAAGCCGGGCAGCATGCGTTTGCGGCAGAGCATCTGGAGGAGTCGGGTGACGGCAGGTATACATCATTATTTGCAGACAGGGGAAGCTATTTTGGGAGAAAAGTCGTCAGAAGCGACGAGGGCGGCCCTGTAAGCTGGCTGAGAAAGGAAATGGAAGGAGAAGAATTCAACTTTGTCCGTGAGACGGAGGCGTTTCGAGATATAGGGAAGGCCTGTGAAATTGGAGACAATGAGTGAGGGGAGGTATTGATTTGGTTGGAAATATTATCGGGATGATATGTTGTTTGATGTGCTCCCTGCCCTTTTTCATTCTGGCCGCATTTGGCAGAAACAGCGATGAGCCAATCAATTTTTGGAGCGGGGATACAACACTTAAATCAAAGGTGAGGAATGTAGAGGAGTACAATAAACAAATGGCTGCGTTATATAGAAAATATGCGGCTGCGTTTGTGGCTGCAGGTCTTGGCTGCTTTATTTTGCCTGTAATCGGAATAGTTATGATAGGCTTCAACTGTACCTTAGGGATTTATGTGGTATATCGGAACTATAAAAAGATATTGCAGCAAAATTCATGATTGTCCGGAAAAGAGCGGCCGGGAGGGAGAATATATGTTGGCGGAGCTGGAACGGTTTTATGCAGATTATTGCAGTTCTATTCGAAGGGAAGCGGATGCCCTGCGGGGGGAGAAAGTGCCGGCTGTCACAGAAGAACTGTTTGCAATCTATGAAAATACGGGAAACCGTCTAACCTATGAGGGAGTCTATTTCCTGCGGAGAAAGTATCTTGCCGTCTTCGGGCTGAAGGGAATCCTGGATGGGGAAGAGCGGGACATTTTGAAGCTGGAGGAGGTTATTCGGGATATCTGCGGCGAGGAATGTTGGGCGTTGCCGGCTCATGTGAACCGTAAGGCGGATGAAAACTGGCGTATTTATGTAGATTTGTTTGCGTCGGAGACCGCGCAGACGCTTGCGGAGATTACATATCTGCTGAAGGACAGGCTTTCGGCGGAGGTTTCGGAGGAGGCCCGCAGGGAGGTGATGCGCCGGGTACTGGTTCCTTTTGCGCAGTCCCGGGCGCCATACAGTCACTGGGAGTACGGTGAGAGCAACTGGTGCGCCGTATGCGGCGGCAGTATAGGCAGCGCGGCGATTTATTTGTTGGGAGAGAGGGCTGAGCAGCTGACGGGAGAGGAAACGGAAACACTCCGTCGGATCTTGGACAGGGTTTGTTATTCTCTGGAGCATTACTATCTGAAAAGCTTCGCCGGGGACGGCGCCTGTCTGGAGGGGCTGGGCTATTTTACCTACGGCATGACCTATTTTACCGGATTTGCACAGCAGCTCTACGAATTTACCGGGGGAAAAAGCGATCTGTTCCAGAATGAAAAGCTGGCGAAAATAGCGGCGTTTCAGGCGAAATGTTATTTCCCTTCCGGGAAGACCGTAAGCTTTGCCGACGGTTTCACGGACGATACTTTCCGTCCCGGGCTTACCTGCTATCTGGCGCAGAAGTATCCGGAGGCCGGGATTCCGCCCATGGAGCGGGAGGCCGGGCTGAATGACGACAATTGTTATCGATGGATGGGACTGTATCGCAATCTGGCTTGGACGAAGGATTACACGGATTTTCTGCGGCGTGGGGAATGTGCAGGAATGGTAAACCTGAAGGTGGCATCAGGAGAACCAAATACGGCAGGAAGTGTGAAGTCGGAGAAATTATCTGGAGAACGGAGTTTTGCAGGAACTGCAGCATCAAAAGCGGCATCTTCAGTGAGGGAGCCTGCGAGAGAGGCAGCTGCTTCCCAAATTATCCTTCCGGATGCCCAATGGAGCATATGCAGGAGCAGAAACGGCGCAGGCATGGCGGCTAAGGGCGGGCACAACGGCGAGCCCCATAACCACAATGATGTGGGGAGCTTTTTTTATCTAAACGGGAAGGAGTTTCTGCTGGCAGATTTGGGGTGCGGAGAATATACCAGGGACTATTTTTCAGAGAAACGTTATGATTTTCTGTGCTGCCGTTCCTTAGGACACAATGTACCTCTTATCAACGATAGGGAGCAGATGCCGGGCAGCGGGTACGGCTGCAGCAGTTTTGAGGCGGACGGTTTGGGAAGAACGGTGATCGGCTTTGGAGGAGCCTATGCCAATCCGGAGTTGAAATCTTTGGTGCGCACCCTTGATTGGAATGAGGAGAACGGGACATTATCGGTGAGAGACTGCTTCAAAATGAACGGCCGGCTGCAGTCTATAAAGGAGAACCTGATCACGGAGTGGGAACCGGAGATTTGCGGCAATACCATTCGCATCAAAGGAAAAAGCGGCGGATGTCTGGTCACTGTGGAAGGAGTGGATGGAGCAATTTGCCGCAGCCGCCGGGAGTTCAGCGATCACGGCGGGATCAGGCGGGATGTCTGGCTGCTGCAGTGGGAAGTGCCGTTAGAGGGAGCAGAGGGGGAGACGCAGTCCTGTTTTCGAGTGGAGATGCTGTAAGAACTGCCTCTGACCGGGAGCGTCTGAAACCGGAATTAGTTTGCAATGCATAGTACAGATGGGAAAATCCGGGAGTCCTGCTTTGAGGCAGGAAACTTCCCGGATTTTGTTTTTTCATTTCGGAAGCCGGCAGCCGATAAAAGTGTCTTTCAGAAAAGCTTATGGCTGTCCGCCGGCAGCTGATTCTTCAGCGGCAGCAGCTTCTACGGCAGTATGTTCACAGGTATTGTAACGCAGCTGCAGGAACTGAGAACGGTCTTTATTGTAAAGTTTCTTTAATTCGTCGGAATAGCCTACTACTACCCAGGGGAGCATGGTATTGATCAGCGTAAGCATATCCTGGGCGATGGACTCATTGGCAACGGCAAAGGTATGTCCCTTGGGAGTGATCTCATCGAAGATCATGACATTGTAGGTGGTACCGGTCTTGACACCGTTGGTACGATGGGTGACGGTGTTCTGATAGGCCCACATCATCTTGCTGTTGGGAATAGCTCTGGCATCGGAACCGGAAATATAGTATGTCATCAGGCGTCCCATCTTCAGAGTGCCTTTTTTGTCAAAGGATTTGGCGTTTCTGAAATCGGAATCGATCATAGATTCTGAATAGCCCGCGCTCTCGATATCTTTGCGCAGCTTCTTCAGGGAGCTTCCGCCTGCGACCTTTGCAATTCTGAATATACCGAAGATCAAAAGGAAGGCGCCTACGGCAAAAGCGGCAATGAAAACAAAGTTCATGCTGGCCTTGCTGGAGAAGCACTGAATATAATAGGGAAGAGTCATTTCCGCGATTTCATCGTCTGAAAAACCAGCGTCTCTGAAAAAGCCCTGAAAATAGGAAGTCTCTTCTGCGTCCAGCTTTTTGATCTGACCGGCCAGATACAGGGGTTCGGAATCTAGCTCATTGTAAGTATTCTCTGTCATGGCATCCATTTTGCTGCCGTAGCTGGCAGGAACCTTGACGGACACGTAACACCAGTCCGTTGCAGAATATTCATCGCCTGCAAGGATGACATAGTAGTAATGCGTGGTTTTGGTCTGATTTGTTTTGGTATTTTTCTCCCATGCTTCCAGATAGCAGCCATAGTTGTCTGTAAGGTTGACCTCTACCAGCTGGTTATTGAGCTGGTCAGGAGACAATTGGGAGAAGTCTGCATAGCCGGTAATGGCATAGAATGCATCCATCGCGAACCAGCCGGCCAGACCAAGGCCGATGACGATCATGATGATGGAGCCAAAGAGAGAGCTTTTGAGAATTTTCTTTTTCAATTCTTCAAACATGTTTCTTATCCTCCGGGATTTATAAAATTTATGTAAAATACTGTATCTATATTACCACCAGCACAGCCGGATTTCAAGATGAAATTATGCGGATATGCGGGAGAATGCAGGGGAAATATGGAAATAAAAGCATGCGGAACGGAATGTTTTGGAATAAAGGTTTACATGCGCGGAAGAATCATGTAAAATAGAGCAAAAGTGCCGATAAAGCGGGAAGAGAGGATTGAAATTATGAAATTTAAGGATATGCCCTATCAGCGTGTGGATTTTGAGCAGGTTGAAAAAGAGATGAGAGGGTTGATGGAAGCGTTTCAAAATGCAGGCAGCGGAGAAGAGCAATTCAAGGTACATCAGAAGTATTATGAATTGACGGATCGCATCGGAACCCAGATGACTATTGCACACATCCGCTACGATGTAGACACCACGGATGAATTTTATGACAAAGAGCATGAATATTATAATGAAAAGAGTCCGATTTATCATAATCTGGTACTGGAGTATGAGAAGTTGCTGTATGCGTCGCCTTACCGGGACTATCTGGAAGGGAAGATAGGTGCGGTGGCATTCAAGAATATGGAGCTGTCCAGGAAGGCTATGGATGAGAAGCTGATTCCTCTGATGCAGGAGGAAAACGCTCTCACCACGGAATATAATAAGCTGATCGCCGGTGCAAAGATCGAGTTTGATGGGAAGGTGCTGAATCTGTCGCTGCTGCGTCCGTATCTGGTTCATTCTGACAGAAGTGTCAGAGCCGCGGCGCATAAAAAGCAGAGTGATTTTTTTGCGGCCAATGCAGAGAAGCTGGATGAAATCTATGACAAACTGGTGAAGAACCGTACTGCGCAGGCCAGGGAAATGGGCTATGAAAATTATCTGGAGCTGGGTTATTACAGGATGATGCGCAATTGTTACGGCAAGGAGGAGGTAGAGTCCTTCCGTAGCCAGATCAAGGCGTTCTTTGTCCCCTTCGCGGAGAAACTGCATGACCGCAGGAGGCAGAGACTGGGGCTTGACAAACTGAGCTATATTGATGCCAGCGTATATTTCAAGGAAGGGAATCCGGCGCCCTTCGGCACGCCTGACGAGATTCTGGCGGCGGGGCAGAAGATGTACGGCGAACTTTCTCCGGAGACGAAGGAATTTTATGATTTTATGATGGAGAATGAGCTCTTCGACGTATTGGGACGGAAGACCAAGCGCGCAGGCGGATATATGACATATATGCCGGTTTATCAGTCGCCTTTTGTATTTGCCAATTTCAACGGTACCAGCGGTGACGTTGATGTCATAACACATGAATGCGGACATGCTTTCCAGGGATATCTCTCCGGTAAGGACCCGATTCGGGAGCATGCGGATATTACGATGGAAACGGCAGAGATTCACTCCATGTCCATGGAGTTCTTCACTCAGAAATGGATGCCGCTGTTTTTCGGCGACAGGGCACAGGATTATATCGAGATGCATCTGGAGGATTCCGCGGCCTTTATTCCCTATGGCTGTATGGTGGATGAGTTTCAGCATATTGTGTACGAGAATCCGGATATGACACCGGCCGATAGACATGCGGCATGGCTGAAGCTGGAGCGGGAGTACAGGCCGCATCAGGATTATGGCGATGATGAATTTATGGGGAAGGGCGGTTTCTGGCAGAAACAGCAGCATATCTACAATTCTCCCTTCTATTATATCGATTACAGCCTGGCACAGACCTGTGCGTTGCAGTATAAGGTGAAGATGGACGAGGATTTCCAGTCAGCGTGGGAGAGCTACCTGAAACTGTGCAGGCTTTCCGCAGCGGATTTTTTTACCAATATGATTAAAGAAGTAGGGCTTATGAGCCCCTTTGAGCCCGGCTGCATAAAAAATATTGTGGAAAAACTTGAAAAATATGTGAAATAGCTTCCCATTTTGCAGAAAATGCTGTAAAATATATATTTGCGGTAAAGATTGCGGCAAAAGGCAGTGAATAACGGGAAGGGAGATAAGTATCATGCCTAAGAAAGAAACACAGAACAATGGGCAGGAGCCGGAAAAGATAGTGACAAAATACGATCTGAAGATGCAAAGGAGAAAAGAGCAGAAAGAAAAAGCCGCCAGGGAGGAGAGGGTCAGCCGTATCATCGGAATCGCGGTGGTAGTTGCCCTGGTGTGTCTTGTGGCATCTTTTCCCATTCGGAATTACCTAACGATAAACGGGATCTATGTTACGGTGAATGGGGAAAAGATTTCCAAGGCGGAGTTTGACTACAATTATAATGTGGCCCGCAGCAGTTATCTCAATCAGTACGGCGCCTATCTGGGCTATTTCGGGCTGGATATGACCAGGGATGTGGATACGCAGATGTATTCGGAGACCATGACTTGGGGAGATTATTTTGAGGAATTAGCAGTCCAGAATATAGCGCGGAATAAGGGGATCGAAAAGGAAGCCAGAGCGGAAGGATTCACCTATGATACGGCAGAGGATTACAGTGAGTATCAGGAAACCTTGAAAGAAGCGGTTTCGGAGGCCGGAAGCACCATGAAGAGTTATCTGAAGGAACTGTACGGTCCCTATGCCACACAGGCGAGAGTAAAGCCGTATCTGGAAGAGAGCTTTTATGTGGGGGCTTATACGGAAGCGATGGCGGAGAAGCTGTCGCCTTCGGAGGAAGAGATTCAGGCGTATTACGAGGAAAATGCCGATACTTATGATTCCATTGATTATTATAGGGTGGAAGTCGATGCAGAGTTGCCCACTGAGCCTACCGAGCTGGCAGATCCCGTAGAGCCGGAAGAGGGCGGCGAAGAAGGCAGTGAAGAGGGAGAAGGCGAAGAGGAGCCTTATCAGCCTTCTGAAGCAGAGATTGCCGCGGCTATGGAAGCGGCAAAGGAAGAGGCGGACAAGCTGGAAGCAAGTGTGATGACAGAGGGTGAACTGATTACCGACGCAAGGAAGGCTTCGATGAGCTATGTTCTGACGGACTGGCTGTTTGATAAGGAGCGGAAACAGGGAGACACTTCCGTAATTGAGGACAGCACCAACCATAAGTATTATGTGGTGGGGTTTGAGAAGCGCTATCTGGCGCAGACGCCCACAGTGGATGTCCGGGTGGCCCTGACGGCCGAAGACAACGGACAGGCCATTCTGGATGAGTGGAAGAGCGGCGCTGCAACGGAGGAGACATTCGCGGAAATCTGTGACAAGTACAATGATCCGGCAATTACGACTGTGGAAGGCGGTCTGTTGGAGGGCGTAATGACGACGGACGTTCCCACAGAGATTGCAGAATGGATGAACGACAGCAGCCGACAGGTAGGTGACACGGCTGTCATATCGCCGGCTTCCGAAAATTATACCTATGTCGTATACTATAAGGGACTCAATGATCCAGAGTGGATGCAGAGAATCAGGACCACGCTGCGCAATGAGAAGGTTTCGGAGTATTTGGGGACCTTTACGGAGAATGTGGATGTGCAGGATCCGAAGGATCATCTGGCCTATCTGAAGATAAGAGCGGAGGAAGAGGCTGCCGCTGCAGCAAGCGGGGAGGAGTCCGGTGCGTCGGATGAAGGAAACGCTGATGAGCAGACTTCCGGTGAAGAAGGAGAAGCGGCGTCCTCCGGTGAAGAAAATAATGAATCTCAGGCCTCCGGTGAAGAAAGTAGTGATTCCCAGGCAACCGGCGAAGAGGGCTGATATTTCGGGATATGGTAATAAAGAGACGTAAACTTTTCGGGGAGGAGAGATTGCCTAAAACCGGAAGGTGCGATGTGTACAGGCAAAACTGTACAACAATGATGAAGATGGCGGTGGGGCTTCCTGCCGCCTTTTCACCTTATAGGAAAGGGCATTCTATCCGGCGAAGTCCTTTTGAGCGTAAGGGTTGGGCATTATTTGATAGAAATCGAGCCCGTGGTTCGGATAAGGGAGGTGTTGCGATGAGGTCTGATATCAGGATAATGCTGCCCGTGAAGGGGCAATATATTATCGACACAATCAGAAGCGCCGGATTTGAAGCCTATGCGGTGGGCGGCTGTGTACGGGACAGCATTTTGGGCAGACAGCCGGAGGATTGGGATATTACCACATCCGCCAGACCGGAGCAGGTGAAAGAGCTTTTTCCCAGGACAATAGGTACCGGCCTGCAGCATGGGACAGTGACTGTCATGCTGGATAAGGAAGGTTTTGAGGTGACCACATATCGGCTTGACGGAGAATATGAGGACGGAAGGCATCCCGCCAGAGTGACTTTTACACCGGATCTCCGGGAGGATTTGATGCGCCGTGATCTGACGATTAATGCCATGGCCTATAATGACCGGGAAGGACTGGTGGATCTGTTCGGCGGGCTGGAAGATTTGGAGTCGGGCGTAATCCGCTGTGTGGGCAATTCCCTGGAACGGTTCGGGGAAGACGCACTGCGGATCCTGCGGGCGATCCGGTTCTCTGCGCAGCTTGGCTACAGGATTGAGGAGGAGACGCTGGAGGCTATCGGACAGCTGGCGCATACGCTGAACAAGATCAGTGCGGAACGAGTCCAGGCTGAATTGGTTAAGCTGCTGCTTTCTCCGCATCCGGAGTGTATTCGGATTGCCTATGACAAGGGTGTCACAAATGTGATTCTTCCGGAATTTGACAAATGTATGGAGACGCAGCAGAATCATCCGCATCATTGTTACAATGTGGGTGAACATATTCTGCATTCCATACAGGCGGCGGAACCGGACAGGATATTGCGGCTTGCGATGTTGTTTCATGATATAGGAAAGCCTGCCGTGAAGACAGTTGACGAAGAGGGGATCACACATTTTCACGGCCATGCGGCAGTCAGCGCGGATATGGCGCAGGAGATTATGCGGCGGCTGAAATTCGATAATGATACCATCAGGGAAGTGAGCAGACTGGTTCTGTATCATGATTACGGAAATGGGCTGGATGCGAATAAAAGGGTGGTCCGCAGGGCGATCTACAAGATAGGGGAGAGTGCTTTTCCCGGAATTTTTGCGGTAAAGCGGGCAGATATCTATGCCCAGAGCGATTATCTGCGGCAGGAAAAGCTTGAGAAGCTGGATAAATGGCAGGAATTATATGAAAAGATAGTGGAGGAGGGAGAGTGTGTCTCTTTAAAGAGCCTGGCTGTGACCGGTTCAGACCTGCTTGCAGCAGGGTGGAAGCCCGGGAAGGCATTGGGCGGGACATTGCAGAAACTTTTAGAGCTGGTGCTGGAGCATCCGGAATGGAATACCAGAGAACGTCTTCTGGCGGAAGCGGAACAGATTCGCAAAGATAGCTGAAAACCTGTAACATACTTTCAGACATCTTCTCATATGATAGGTTAAGAACCAGACCGAATGTCGGGGCGGCGACATAAGAAACCAATCAGGAGGGGACGGAAGTGAACGACAGGGCAGTTGAGTTGCTGGAACAATATGAAATAGAGGTATTGCGCACCAGAAAGGGCAGAGGTGCCATAGTATGTGATACCAGTCAGGGGTGCTTGATTCTGAAAGAATATTCGGGAAGCCAGGAGAGACTGGCGCTGCAGAATAAATTGCTGAGACAGGTGGCGGAGGCGGGACTGGTCCGGGTAGAGCGGATTGTGCCGGCCAGGGAAGGCCAGCTGTTTGTGAAGGATATAGACGGAATAAAGTATATATTGAAAACCTGGCAGGACGGCAGAGAGTGCAGTATCCGTGACAGAGAAGAGTGCAGAGAGGCTGTGAGGCTGCTGGCAAAGCTTCATGGCAATATGACACTTCCGTCAGATACTCCGGATCTTCCGGATGCTTTTTCTCTGGAGAAGGAGTACGATAAGCGTAACCGGGAGTTAAAGCGTGTGGGAAAATATCTGCAGCAAAAGCGCCAGAAGACCTGGTTTGAGATCAGTTTGAGGAATGCTCTGGAGGAGTTTTTGGAGCAGGCCCTGGCGGTAGCACAGGAGTGGAAGCAGTATGCGCCGGTGTCCGAAACGGAGGCATTGGGAGACGGCGTGAGGGAAGAGGTTATGTTCTGTCATGGCGATTATCAGTATCATAATATTTTGCAGGGGAGCGAAGGGTGGTTTCTGGTCAATTTTGAAAAATATCAAAGGGACAATCCCATACGGGATCTGTACCTGCTGCTGAGGAAGCTCCTGGAAAAGGGCAACTGGTCTGTGGCGCTGGGATCGGATCTGCTGGAAGCATACGGGAAGGAGCGTCCAATATCGGCGCATAGCTGGATTGAGCTGTATTATCGGCTGGCGTATCCGGAGAAATTCTGGAAGATTGCCAAATTCTATTATAATTCGGGAAAGGCCTGGAT
This sequence comes from uncultured Acetatifactor sp., assembly GCA_910584865.1. Classification (GTDB taxonomy): domain Bacteria; phylum Bacillota; class Clostridia; order Lachnospirales; family Lachnospiraceae; genus Acetatifactor. Next base: position 159,135 of record CAJUCE010000004.1, on the reverse strand, counting down.
TCCCGGCAAGAATCAGGAGAAGCTGGAACGGGTCATCCAGCAGGAGAAGGAGAAGCAGCATTTCCTGGACGAAGTATTCCGGGATATCAAACGACTGCGATAGAGAAATGGTTTGGGGGACGGTCCCGGACAAGGAGAAGAGAGGACTATATGAAAAAAAGAAGTGAGGGCACCGAAATCGGAAAAAGATATGGATACAGGAGGATTTTTCTTCTGATTATGACCATGCTTTCTCTGGGGGGATGCGGGTTTTTCGCCGCCGGAAACAGCGATGGGGAGTCTTCCGCTCCCGGAACAGAGCGGATCGATACCGGATTTGTAGTCGCCGGTCCGGAGAGTTATGACTCGGCAGATACCGCCATTTTGGTTGACAGGAATGACGAGGAAAATACGCTGACTTTTCTGAACCTGGACTTGGGCCGCAGATACACGCTTTCTGTGGACGGAACCAGCAGATTGTATGACAAGTACGGAGAGGCGGTTTCTATAGACCAGGTGGGGAAGGGAGATATTGTAGATATTACTTTTCTCAAATCGAAAAAGCATCTGACTACCTTGCAGCTGTCTGCCCAAAGCTGGAGCTATGACAATGTGAAGCGCTATGAGATAGATACGGCAAAGGGGGAGGTGCGGATAGGGGAGGATGTCTATAAACTCACCTCCAATACCCAATATCTCTCCGACGGCAGAGAGATAGAAATGATCGATTTGAATGAGGCGGACGTATTGTCTCTCCAGGGACTTGGAAATCAGATCCTCACCGTCCGTGTTGAAAAGGGCCACGGATATCTGCGGCTGGAAAATGACGAGCACTTCCTGGGCGGATGGATCGAGGTTGGGCAGTCGCTGATACAGCGTATAACTCAGGGGATGCTTTTGCTGGTGCCGGAGGGGAGCTATCAGGTAACCGTCTCCAATAAGGGAGGCGGGGGAGAGAAAAGCGTGGTCATAGAACGCAACGAAGAGACCGTGCTGGATATCGGGGACCTGGAAGTTCCGGAGCCTGAGACGGGAATGGTGCTTTTCTCGCTGAGTCCCGCCGATACGGAATTGTATATTGACGGGGAGAAGGTGAACACATCCGGACCGGTTGAACTGGAATACGGCCTGCACCAGATGATTGCCCGGGCGGAGGGCTATCAGTCCATCACGCAGTATCTTCGTGTGGCCCAAGAGTCGGCAGGCTTTAACGTAGTGCTGGAGGCAGTGGAAACGGGAGCGGAGGAGGACGAGAGCAGTTCGGAGTCTGAGTCCGGCAGTGTGCCCGATACCGTTACGGATTACTATAAGGTATATGTGGAGGCACCGGAGGGAGTGGAAGTTTACCTGAACGGCCATTATGTGGGAATAGCTCCCTGCAGCTTTCTGAAAGAGGAAGGAACGCATGTGGTCATTTTGCGGAAAGAGGGTTATGAGACCAGAAGCTATACGATTCAGGTGGATAATGCGGAGAAGGATATCTCGTTTTCGTTTGCCGATCTGGTGAAATATGGGGCCGACGCGGAGGAAAGTGAGACAAGCCAGTCCTCGCCGAGTCCGACGCCGGATCCGGGCGCTGCCGCAACGCCGACACCGGACCCCGCTGCAACGCCTGCACCCACACCGGAGCCTACGCCTGCACCTACGCCGGAGCCCACATCTGACCCTGCCCGGACGGCTACGCCTGCGGCGTGATTTGTTGCGGAAGGGGCGGACGGGTTACTGTTCATTCGGTGCCGTCACCAACAGGAAGTCCGTACGGCAGTAAATTTCAGTTTGTCCAGAAAATGCCTTGACAAACCTGCCAAAACCATATATATATATATTTAGACGTTTCAGAGAGTCAACTTCGGAATGAAATGTACAAAAATGAAAACTCATATAGGAGGATCAATATGAACAAAACAGAGTTAACCGTTGCCATGGCTGAGCAGGCTGGAATTTCCAAGAAGGATGCAGAGAAGGCACTGAAGGCTTTTACGGATGTTGTTGCCGAGGAACTGAAAAAGGGCGGAAAGGTTCAGCTGGTAGGATTCGGTACTTTTGAGGTATCCGAGAGAGCTGCAAGAGAAGGCAGGAACCCCCAGAATGGCGAGCCTATGGCGATCGCAGCTTCCAAAGCTCCCAAGTTTAAGGCCGGCAAGGCTTTGAAGGACATGGTGAACGAGTAAACGCCATCTGTTGACAGATAGTATAATGAAGCCTGGCGGATGTTCTGTGTAACTGATTGAAACGGACACATGCCGGGCTTTTTATTATAGGAAATGCCGTAAGACGGACATGGAATCAGACAAAGAAGGGCGAAGGTTTGTGTTATGAGATTGGATAAATATTTGAAGGTGTCCAGGCTGATTAAACGCCGTACCGTGGCCAATGAGGCATGCGACGGCGGGCGCGTGATGATCAACGATAGAGTCGCCAAGGCGTCAGCAGAGGTAAAGCAGGGAGATATCATCACCATCTCCTTCGGAAATAAGGAAGTGAAGGTGGAAGTGCTGGATGTACAGGAGACCGTAAAAAAGGATGAGGCCAAGGAACTTTTCCGCTATTTATAGGAAGAGGTAAGTCCAGCCGTGCAGTTCTATTTTTCCGCAAGTCCTCATATACTGATTCAGGGTAATGCCAGGATCAGAAAGAAAGGGGATAAAAAGGTTAATGGAAGAGCTGGGCGGAAGCGGACGGATACATAAAGTGATGATGACAAATCGCAGAAACTGTACGGTGAACGGTGTAAACGATGTGTTGTCTTTTGATATACATGAGATTCTCCTGGAGACGGAGCAGGGGATGCTGATGATCAAGGGGGATGACCTCCATGTCAGCAGGCTTACTCTGGAAAAGGGAGAAGTGGATATAGACGGCAAGATAGACAGCTTTACCTATTCGGATGTAGCCGGCGCAGGACATAAGAGTGAATCCCTGTTTAACAGGCTGTTTCGGTGAAAGCCATGGTAAGCGAGAATGAATTTCTGCTGCATTCCCTGATCATGGGCGTCTTTATTCCCTTTGTGTATGATATCCTGCGGATCATACGGAGAGTGATTCCACACGGCTCTTTTTGGGTGTCGGTGGAGGATATGGGGTTCTGGGGTTATTGCGCGGCGGAAGTGTTTCTGTTGATGTATCATGAGAGTAATGGGACATTGCGCTGGTTTGCCGTCATAGGCGCCATGACCGGAATCTTTCTATACAGGAAGCTGGTCAGCTCGTTTTTCGTAAAATATGGTTCCAGAGTCATCGCATGGGTGCTGGAACTGCTTGGGAAAGGGCTTGGACTGCTGGTCAGGCCTTTCCGGCTCATGGGTAGGAAGGCCGGGGGAAGTGCCCGCCGTCTGGCAGGCCGGCAGAAGAGATTTTTGAAAAATAAATTGAAGTTTTTTCTCAAAGTCATTAAAATGAATTTAAAAACATGAAGGAGACCGGGGGTAGGGAAATGGCAAGACATCGAAAAGCAGCATACCGTAAAAGATACCAAAACCGTTTCAGCATGTTTCTGGTGACCCTGGTTGTTGTTTTGATTCTGATATTGGTTCAGATGGGAAGTATGGAGCTGCAGCAGAAGATAGACAATAAGACAGCGGAAGCGTCGGCATTGGATGAGCAGATAGGGGCTGAGGAACAGCGTAAAGTTGAGATAGAGCGGTTCGGCAAGGAAGTTCAGACCAAAGGTTATATTGAGAATGTGGCCAGAGAAAAGCTGGGGCTTGTGTATGAGGATGAGATTCTTTTTAAACAGGAAGATTAGGCGGGAGCATGAGGCTTCCGCTTTTTTTGTCGTAAAACTTTAATGGGACCGCTTTCTTTTTTTGACAAAAATTTAATTCCCGGATTTTTATAATGGTACTGCTGCGATGAAGACGGCAGCAGAAAGGGGTGGCTTTGGCGTGATAAGACGCAAAGGGGAGGAAAGGCTGCCGCAGACGGCGCAGGTATCCGATCTGTGCAGGCGGAGACTTTTAAGCTATGCGGACAGCTTTTACGAATTGGCCAGGAGCTACGACGGAGAATTTGAGCCGGAGCAGGAGAGCAGGGAGACCCTCCTGATGGAGAAGAGGCTATGGGAGAACCGGCAGATTATCAGTATACATCTGAATGAAATGGCGAAGATTATGACAGAAGCGGCGGGAGAAGTATTCACCTTCTGGCCCATGGAGGGGCGGAAGAAGAGGCTGCTGGTACAGGCGCTGGGCGAGGAGGGCATACAGGTGGAAGGCCCCTGCTATCTGCCCAGGGATGAAGGCAGACAGGCCGTGGCATTGATCATGCATACCCGTAAAGGAGAGAAGGTGGCGGCGGAGGACGCGGCCGATATGATTTCTGTATTGCTGGACAGGCGGCTGGCGCCTTCGGTGAACAGTCCCAGCGTGGTGGAAGGCGCTCCCCAGAGCTTTGTGCTGGAGGAGGAGGCCAGATTTCTGGCACTCACCAAAACGGCCAGAGCCGTTAAGGAGGGAGAGGCTGTTTCCGGTGATAATTATGCGGTATTGGAGGCTGAGAAGGGCAGGCTGACAGTTATGCTGTCAGACGGGACAGGTTCGGGGGAGAAAGCAGGCAGAGACAGCGAACGTGTGCTTGAATTGATGGAGAAAATGCTGGAGGCAGGCTATGACACAGATACAGCCGTAAATATGGTGAATACCGCATTATTTGCGGCGGGGGAGGACGATAACCATCCCACGCTGGATATCTGCGATATTGATTTGTACCAGGGGAAGTGTGAGATGAGGAAAGTGGGAGGTGCGGCTTCGTTTTTGAAGAGGGGGACGGAGGTGGAATTGCTGACCACGGGAAATCTTCCGTTGGGGGTATTCGGACAGGTGGAAGCGGAGTCTCTGCATAAACAGCTGCAGGACGATGATTATCTGATCATGGTGTCCGACGGTGTGGTGGATGCCTTCGGCGGCGAGGGATATGAGAGTGCCATGGTGAATATCATTGCCCAGATGAGGGACCGCAATCCGGGAGAGATCGCGGAACGTCTGCTTCGGATTGCACTGCATGCCAGCGGGGGAAGAATTGCGGATGATATGACGGTTGTGGCGATCGGTATCTGGGAAGCCTGATTGACTTTTCCGATGTTTTGAGATAACATAGGGATATGGATAACAGGGAAAAGACAGAGAAAAAAGTATTTTCTTATATGGAGGAGCACTGTATGCTCAAAGCCTCCGACAAGGTGGTTGTGGGGGTTTCAGGAGGGGCGGATTCGGTCTGCCTTTTTCTGTTGCTGTTGGAATATGCAAAGCGGATACCGCTGTCGCTGTCCGTGGTACATGTGAATCACGGAATCCGCAGGGAGGCAGAGAAGGATGCCCTGTTTGTGGAGAATCTGTGTAAGAGGAAGGGCGTTGCCTTTCGGCTGGTCAATGCGGATGTGCGGGCTCTGGCACGCCGGGAGGGCTGCAGCGAAGAGGATGCGGGGAGAAGAGTGCGGTATAACGCATTTTACCAGGCGGCAGAGCACCTTGGGGGAGCCCGGATTGCGGTTGCCCACAACAGCAATGACAATGCGGAGACCATGCTGTTTCATCTGTTTCGGGGAAGCGGGATACAGGGACTGAGCGGGATCGCCCCGGTGCGGGGATCGATTATACGTCCTATTCTATGCCTGGAACGGCGGGAAGTGGAGGCGTATATGCGGCATGTGTCGGCACAGTGGTGTGAGGATGCTACAAACGAAGGAGATGATTACAGACGCAATCGGATCCGGCATCATATTCTGCCCTATGCGGAGCGGGAGGTGTCTGCCGGTGCAATTGTGCACATGGGCCATACGGCGCAGCTGCTGCGGGAGACGGAAGGTTTTTTGGAGGAGCAGACCGGGGAGGCCTTTGCCCGATGCGTGGAGACTGTGCGGGAGACATCCGGCGGCAGGGATGAACCGACAGGCGCCGGGACATGCGGATATCGGATTGCCGTTGCAGAATTTTTGAAAAATCATATAGCAATACGGAAACGCCTGATCCTGGAGGCATTAAAGCGGTTATCTCCCACAGGGAAGGATATTGCGGCGGTGCATGTGGCGGACACGCTGGAACTGTTTGAGGCGGAAGGGAACAAAAGTATCAGTCTGCCCTTTGGAATCCGGGCCGTACGGGAGTATACAGACGTGATTCTGGAAAGGCGGCCGGAGGGGGATGTGGGAGGCTGTCCGGCGCAGCTATGGATGCTTACGGCGCCTTTGGGAGAGGAAATATTTCGGACCCCTTTTGTTTATGAGAAGGAAGACTGGGGAAAAATAGAAGTAAAGGCATTTTATATAAAAAAAGGTCAGGAAGTTCCCATAAAACGGTATACGAAATGGTTCGATTATGATAAAATAAAAGAATGTATTGCCATCCGTTTCCGGAGGCAGGGGGATTTTCTCACGATAGCCGGCAGGCAGGGCGAAATCATACACAAATCCGTGAAAAATTATATGATCACGGAAAAGATCCCCAGGCAGATTCGGGATGAGATCCCTGTGGTGGCGCAGGGAAGCCATGTCTTATGGCTGGCCGGATGGCGGATGAGCGCATCTTTTCAGGTGGACGCAAGTACGGAGCGTATATTGGAGATACGATTTACGGGGAAAAAATTTTGCGAAGGCAGCGAAACGGAGGAGAAAGATGGCGGAGAGCATTAAGGTACTTTTGACGGAGGAAGAAGTGGATGCGAAGATTCAGATGATCGGGGAACAGATCAGCAGGGACTATGCGGGAAAAGAGGTGCATTTGATCTGCGTACTGAAAGGCGGAAGCTTTTTTATGTGCGAGCTTGCAAAGCGGATTACGGTGCCGGTGTCGCTGGATTTTATGGCGGTGTCCAGCTACGGAGGCGGAACGACCTCCGGAGGCGTGGTCAAGATCGTAAAAGATCTGGATGACCCAATTCGGAACAAGAACGTGATTGTGGTGGAGGACATCGTGGACAGCGGCAGGACGCTGAGTTATCTGTTGGAGATGCTCTGGGCCAGGGGACCGGAATCTCTGCGCCTGTGTACACTGCTTGACAAGCCGGAGAGAAGGGTTGTGGATGTGGATGTGGACTATACGGGATTTCAGATTCCCGACAGGTTTGTGGTAGGATACGGGCTGGATTATGATCAGAAATATCGGAATCTGCCTTATATCGGGGTGGTGGAATTTGATTCCGGCGAAGAAGACTGACGCAAAAGCGGGATGGTAGCACAAGAAACAGGAGGCTTGCAAGTTGAGGCAGAGTAGAGGATTTAATTCATATTTTCTTTTTATTATTCTGCTCCTGATGGGGGTGGCGGTGCTGACCACTTTGAACGGGGCGGATGACGAATATACCAGGGAACAGTTTATCAGCGACATGAAGGAGGAAAGAGTCCGGGAGGTGACCATTAATCCCAACAGCGAGGTGCCTACAGGGTATCTGCGTGTGGAACTGACCAATGGTACGGACAGGAAGCTGTATGTGACGGACATCGGCGAGGCGGAGGTTCTGGTGAGAGGCTTTGGTTTTGATCCGCCCGTGCGGGATGTGCCCAGAGAGGGATGGGTGCTGACCACATTGGTGCCTATGCTGATTGTTCTGGCGGTGGGCGTATTTCTATTCATGATGGTCAGTGCCCAGAATGCAGGCGGCAACAACGGCAAGATGATGAATTTCGGCAAGAGCAGGGCCAGATTGTCCATGGGGGATAAAAATATCACCTTTGAGCAGGTGGCGGGCCTGAAAGAAGAAAAGGAAGAGCTGGAAGAGATTGTGGATTTCCTGCGGGAGCCGGGAAAATATACAAAGGTGGGCGCCAGGATTCCCAAAGGCGTTTTGCTGGAGGGCCCTCCCGGAACCGGCAAGACGCTGCTGGCAAAGGCTGTGGCCGGAGAGGCAGGGGTTCCTTTCTTCAGTATATCCGGATCTGATTTTGTGGAAATGTTTGTAGGTGTGGGCGCATCCCGGGTCCGCGATTTATTTGAGGAGGCCAAGAAGAATTCTCCCTGTATTGTGTTTATCGACGAGATCGACGCGGTGGCCAGACGCAGAGGAACCGGTATGGGCGGCGGCCATGACGAGCGGGAGCAGACGCTGAATCAGCTGCTGGTGGAGATGGACGGATTCGGCGTCAATGAGGGAATCATCGTGATGGCGGCAACCAACCGGGTGGACATTCTGGATCCGGCCATTCTGCGTCCCGGACGCTTTGACAGAAAGGTGGCAGTGGGTACGCCGGATGTCAGCGGCAGAGAGGATATCCTGAAGGTACATTCCAAAAACAAACCCCTGGCGGAGGATGTGGATCTGAAGCAGGTAGCTCAGACCACGGCAGGATTTACGGGGGCAGATCTGGAGAATCTGATGAATGAGGCTGCCATCATCGCAGCAAAGCAGGGCAAGAGCTTTGTAGTGCAGGAGGATATCCGGAAGGCTTTCGTCAAGGTGGGGATCGGCGCAGAGAAGAAGAGCAGGATCATTTCCGACAAGGAAAAACGGATTACGGCCTATCACGAGGCAGGCCATGCCATTTTGTTCCATGTGCTGCCGGATGTGGGGCCTGTGTATACGGTGTCCATTATTCCGACGGGAGTGGGGGCTGCAGGCTATACCATGCCGCTTCCTGAGAAGGATGAAATGTTTATGACCAAGGGGCAGATGCTGCAGCATATCATGGTTTCCCTGGGCGGGCGGATTGCGGAGGAGATTATTTTCAAGGATATTACCACCGGAGCCTCCAGCGATATCAAAAAGGCAACAAAGGTGGCCCACAGGATGGTGACTCGTTTCGGAATGTCGGAGAATATCGGCGTGATCTGTTACGACGATGATGACGACGAGGTGTTTATCGGCCGTGATCTGGCTCATGCGAAAGGACACAGCGAGTCGAAGGCCGGTGAGATCGATAAGGAAGTGAAGGCCATCATTGACGATTGCTATGCCAAGGCACGGAATATTATTTTGGAGAAGGAGCAGGTGCTGCATTCCTGTGCACAGCTTCTGCTGCAGAAGGAGAAGATCGGGAGAGAAGAGTTTGAAGGCCTTTTTGCAATGGAAGGATAAGAAAAAATATATAAATTGCACAAAAGTGAGAAATGTTTTTTGTTAATTTTGTTACTTTTGAGAATTGGCAAAATGGGGATTCAATGGTATTATAATACTCGTAACCCCCAATACATTATATAGTATTTTGCTATACCCCATAAGAAATACCTTCTCTGAAAAGGACAGTCACCCCATGGCTGTCCTTTTTGTATGTGGTTAAACAGCGGCCGCTCCTTTATTTTTTCGCTCAAGACGTCTCAGATACAAAATCCCGGTCACATCCGCAAGAATCCATCCGATGGGAATGGCGCTCCAGATGCCGGATACGCCGATTGCGGGAATCGGCGCCAGGAGATAGGCCAGGAGTACTCTGGTGCCGAGAGAAATGATTGTAAGTACCAGGGACATCTCCGGCCGGTTAATTCCCCGATAGTATCCGTATAGCAGGAACAGGATTCCGATCCCGCAGTAGAAAGTCCCTTCTATCCGCAGATATCCGGCACCGATGGCAATGATACCGGTCTCCTGAGGAGAGATGAAGAGCAGCATAAGATAAGGGGCAAACAGGAATACCAGAAGGGATATGACCGCGCAGAAAAGCATGGATATCCGCACAGCGCTCCGCATGCCTTCCCGTACCCGTTTTATCTCCCCGGCGCCGTGATTCTGGGAGATAAACAAGGAGAAGGCATTGCCGAATTCTTGTGCCGGCATATAGGCGAAGGAGTCGATCTTCACCGCGGCGGCGAAAGCGGCCATCACATCTGCGCCGAAGCTGTTTACCAGTCCCTGGATCATCAGAATGCCGAAATTCATTACCGACTGCTGGACGGAGGAGGAGAAAGCGAAACGCAGGATTTCCCAGGCAGAACCTTTTGCCGGCGCCGGGGTGTGCAGGGAGAAACGCAGCTGAGGTTCCCGGATCCAGGTATAGGCCATGAGACCCAGACCGGATACCGCCTGGGCGATGACAGTGGCAACGGCCGCCCCGGCAATGCCCCATCGGCAGACCGTCACGAATACCAGATCAAGCACGATGTTCAGCAGCGCCGTACTGCCCAGAAAATACAGAGGCACCACGGAATTGCCCACCGCCCGCAGCAGGTAGGCGAAATAATTATATAGAAATACGAAAAAGATTCCCAGAAAAATGATCCATATATAGGTATGCATCATCTCCATCAGTTCAGGGGGAACCTGCAGGAGCCGAAGGATGGGACGGCGCAGTACCATCACCGCCAGGTTCAGAAGGATGGTCACGCCGCCGATGAGAAGAAAGGAAAGCTGCATGCTGTCCTTCATTTTTTTCTCTTCCTTTTTCCCATAATAATAGGAAAACAGGGCGCCGCTTCCCATGCACATGCCGATGAGGATGGAGGTGAGGAAGGTCATCAGCGTATAGGCGCTTCCCACAGCCGCCAGGGCATTCGGACCCAGGAACTGCCCTACGATGAGGGTGTCGGCGATATTATAAAATTGCTGCAGCAGGTTCCCCAGGATCATGGGGCCGGCGAAGAGGAGCATATTTCTGGTAACATTTCCACGGGTCAGATCTTTTTTCATTTGCTTGACATCTCCTGTTTAAAACATTGTACCTCATTTTATTATACCATAATTACATGCGCTCCAGCGCATTTGGAATCAGAAGTTGACTTGATGCTTTTTCAAGTCAACATTATACCATCAAAAAACGGGTAATTCAATGGGGCTGCCAGGCGGGACTTTTCCGGGGGTTGAAAAACCTGCCTTTCCTGTTTATAATCATAATATAGGATGCAAGTACAGCTTCCTATAAGATGATTTTTATCGAGGCGAAAAGACAGCTTTCTATAAAACATAATATCAGAAAGCAAAAGTGCGGGAACAGACAGCAGGAACAGGAGGCAGACATGGCGATACGGAATTCATCCAAGGCTCTGTTGGTACATAACGGCCGGATACTGGTAAACAGATGTGTATCCGCAACAGGAGAGGTGTATTATGACCTACCCGGCGGGGGACAGCACGATTTCGAGACGATGGAGGAGGCCGTGGTACGGGAGGTTCTGGAGGAAACCGGATATCATGTGCGGGTGGTGCGTTTCGCGGCTCTGGCAGAGGAGATCAACGATTTCATGCGAGGTGATCCCGGGATGGAGGCTTACAGAGAATATGCGCACAGGGCAGTTCACTTTTTTCTGGCAGAGCTTATCGGAGAAGAGAGAAGCAAACCTACAGAAGCGGATTTTCAGCAGGAGGAGAGTATCTGGACTCCCCTGGAGGAAGCGGATGGACTGCTGTTTTTTCCGGTGCAGATCAATGGGAGGATATCCGAGCTGGTTCGAAATGAAATTCCGCAGTATCTGGGATGTAAACGGTGGGACTATCAAATATGGGTATGACGCATATTTTGTAGCAAAAATGATGCAATAGTGGATTATACTGACAGTATATGTATGCAAGACAGTTTATATAGGAATTGCCGTATCGGTTATTTACGGACAATTTCCTATACTCACGAGCTTCAATGGTTTGCAGTAATGAAATACTTTCGGTTACGGTTACAGTGGCGTTTCCGGGCATGGAGGAGAAATGGCCTGCCCGATGAAAGCGAAACTGGATTGAGAAAGGAGAAACCAGTGGGAAAAAAGTGGATGTCAATGTTATGTATGATCTGTATCTTTGCAGGGATGCTGCCGATGGAAAGCGTGTCGGCACAGAATGAGGCAATCGGGCTTCTGGTTCAGAAATATGAGGATTATCAGGAAAGCTTTGCCCGTATAGAGAAAGTGGAGGATATTGAGGATTCCGGTTTTGAGAAAATCGAGGATCACACTTTTTCCGTAGTGCTGGAGAGCTTTGGGGAAGAGGAAGTGCGGCTTGTTCCGATTATGCACAAGGAGTATCATCGCCTGGCTGTACTGGTCACGGACGGAGAAGGGAAAGTGCTCTTTAAGACAGACCAGCTGGAGACAAATTACAGGCAGTTGGAACAGCTGGAACAGCCCACAAAGGCGCTGGCGGCAGTATCCTTCCAAGATTTGAACCATGACGGGCTGACGGACATTGTGCTGATTACCAACTGTGAAAATGACACAGGAGAATACGCCGGAAGAAATTATAAGGTAGGGGACGTATTGTTTCAGAGCGACGGACAATTCTACCGGGATTGGAGGATCTCCGACAAAATTAACCGTTTCAGCATGAATAAAAGTGCGGATTTCATTGCCTCTTATGTGCGGGACGGCAATTCTACGGAGATCCTGTACACGGCGACTACCCTGAAGGAGCTTCTGGACAATGGATTCCGGATCATTGAGGAGCAGGATTATTCCCGGAATTTTGAAAAGCAGGGCAAATTGCGGGTGGTGCCGGGCATTATCCGGATGGCGGAATATGATGTTTTCATGATTTATCTCGTCAATGAGCAGGGGGCTATCGTATGGAGTTTCCAGCCCATGGAGGATTACGACAATCTATATGCCCTGAAGGGGATGACATGCAGGGACATGGACGGGGACGGCCTGAAGGATATTGTGGTATTGGCCAGATACAGTTATTCGGGACCTGAAGGGGAGCTGCTGATTGATACGAAATGTGATATCTATTATCAGCGTACAGACGGATTTGAAGAGGACACGGAATTTGAAGAAAGCTATCAGTGTACGGAAAAGGATACGATGGCAGGCCTGGTGGAGATCATCAGAGAATACTGGGGGTGGGTAAAAGAGGAATGATTAAGATACTGATCGTAGATGATGAAAAGCCGATTTGTGATTTGATTGACATCAATCTCTCGGCGGCAGGATACCAATGTAAGACGGTGCAGGACGGTCTGGAAGCCATCGATTTGATTGAGGCGGAGGAGTTTGACCTTATTTTGCTGGATATCATGCTGCCGGGAGCGGATGGCTTTGACATTATGGAATATATCAGGCCGCTGAAGGTTCCTGTGATCTTTATCACAGCCAGGCATGAGGTGAAGGACCGGGTCAAGGGACTGAAGCTGGGGGCAGAGGATTATCTGGTGAAGCCCTTTGACGTGGTGGAGCTGGTGGCACGGGTGGAGGTGGTGCTGCGGCGCTACAATAAGACGGAGAGCATCCTGACGGCCGGGGATGTGGTGGTGGATACGGAGGCCCGTAAGGTGACGAAGGCGGGAAAGCCTGTGGTATTGACCAATAAGGAATACGGCTTGCTGGTATTGTTTATCAGCAACAAAAACATAGCGCTTTTCCGTGAAAATTTATATGAAAAAGTATGGGGAGACGAGTACCTGGCGGACAGCCGGACACTGGATCTGCATGTGCAGAGACTGCGGAGGAAAATGGGCTGGGAGGAGAACCTGGTGGCAGTGTATAAGATCGGCTACCGGCTGGAGATCTGACGATGAAGTTTGTATATAAGATTCTGTTGGGAACAATTATCATTATGGCGGTGGCATTTGGTCTCAGCGGGTATCTGTTCGTGAATTCTGTCTTTCGGACATCGCTGGAGCGGGAGGTTGCGCAGGCGCTGGACGACAGCAATATCCTCCGTTTTGCGTTTGAGACGGCGGCGCTGAATATTCCCACCAAGTACAATGTATTGCAGGATATTGCGGTGGAACAGATCGGGGCAAAACTGGAAAGCAGCGGTCAGGGCTCGGGGCGGTATCTGCGATTGTCCGACGAGGAGAGAAAAGCGCTGTATATGAGTAATGACTTTCCGGAGGATACGGCTCTTTTACAGCAGATCAGGGAAGAGAGCCGGATCTGGCAGGTGATTCCCCGGGGGGAACATTATTATATTCATACGGGAATTGTAATCAATGCGCTGGATCGGAAGCTGTATCTGGAGACGCTGGAGGATGTAACACAGGTATTTGAGGAGAGGAGATCGGGATTTTCCGTGTACAGACGGGTGACTATAGCCATGCTGGTCTGCTGCACGGCGGTGATGTTCCTGATCTGTACCTGGCTGACCAAGCCCATCCGGCTGCTGACCCACGCCACCAGAAGAATGGCGGAAGGGGAGTACAGTTTCCGGGCACAGCAGATCAGCAATGACGAGCTGGGCCAGCTGACACTGGATTTCAATGCCATGGCAAATGTCCTGGAGGGAACGATCGGTGAACTGCAGGAGGAGGTAAGAGCCAGAGAAGACTTTATTGCCGCTTTTGCCCATGAATTGAAGACGCCTTTGACCGCGATTATCGGGTACGCGGATCTGCTGCGTTCCAGAAAGATGGACGAAGAGAAACATTTTCTGTCTGCCAATTATATCTACACGGAAGGGAAGCGTCTGGAAAATATGTCCTTCCGCCTGTTGGATATCATTGTGACAAAGAGGGATGTCATCGAGCGCCAGACTGTGAGGGCAGAAGTTTTATTTGAGTATCTGAAGAGTATGTTTTCCGCCAATACACAGCAGAAGCTGCGGATTGCCTTCGGTTCGGGAACCGTGTATGCGGAGGCGAATCTGCTGAAATCGGTGCTGCTAAATCTGGTGGACAATGCATGCAAGGCTTCCGAAGAGGGCGGGCTGGTGGAGGTATTGGGCAAGCGGGTGGAGAATGCCTATGCCTTTTGCGTGAGAGACCGCGGGGTAGGAATTCCGGAGACGGAACTGAAGAAGGTGACGGAGGCTTTCTATATGGTGGACAAGTCCCGTTCCCGCAGTAAAAACGGTGCGGGGCTGGGGCTGGCTTTGTGCGTGGAGATTCTGCGGCTGCATGACAGTGAACTGGTGATAGAGAGCACGGTTGGCGAGGGAACCTGTATCAGCTTCGTGGTTCCGGATAGGGCGGAAGAGGAGCCGGCAGCGGATACTTTTGTGCCGGAGGACGGGACAGCGGAAGCGGAGCAGGAGGAAGATATGCCCGAAGTGTCGGCTCAGGAGGAAGCGGAGGAAGAGGAACCCGGAGCGGAGGCAGAGGAGTCGGAAGAAAAAGCGGCTGGAGCGAAGGAAGAGGGGACAGAAGGAGAAGAACCCGAAGCAGAGGAAGAGGCACCTGAATCAGAGGCGTCGGGGCCGGAGGAAGAGGCGCCTGAATCGGAGGATAAAGAAGGCCGAAAGGAAGCCGGTTTGGACGTATCAGCGGACGTGTCACGGGAGGAGTCCGGTTCGGAGGAAGCATGCGGAACGGCGGAATGTGCGGGGAAGAATGGGGAGGCCGCAGCGAATGCGTAAATTATCAGGAAAACAGGTTAAAAAAATCAGTTTGCTGTTAATCCCGGCGGTGATCCTGATCGTGGGGCTGGCAGTGTGGGGACCGGAGGAGCTGGCCAGGTATCGGGACAGGGCGATTTTGAATCAGATTCAGACACAGGAGACAGAGACGGGGACAGAGGGTTACCGTTATTCTCTCAGCGGCAATGAAAAGGTTTATATTTTGTCAAAATGCCTGAACAGTCAGGCACAGCCGGAAAGCGATCAGAATGCCCAGACAAGGACAGGTATGAATGGACAGAATCTGACAGGGAATTACGCCTTTGTGGCGAATAAAAAGGAGACTTCCGAAGAGGGAACGGAAAGCACGGGAATAGAGCTGGGAAACAGCGGAATCCGGGAGCTGAAAGAGCTTGGAATTTTGCCGGAGGAAGTAAAGGAGCTGGAGGAAGCGTCTTATCAGGCTGTTCTGTATTCGGCCATCGATGTACCGGAGCCGCGCAACAGCGTGCTGGTGTGGAAGATCAGTCTGAATACTGATATGCAGAATGCAGATAAAGAGAATTGTATGCTGGATCTGTATGTGGATGCGGACACCGGCAAGATTTATGAATTTTATGCCAGGACGGGGATCGGCTCCTGGGGGCAGATGGATGCGGATAGCATAGCGGCGGCCTGGGCGGCGTATATCGAGCTGGAAGAACCGGAGGAATATGAAAATGCGAATCCTTTGTCCGAAAATACGCCTTACTTTAAGAAGTACAGCTTTATCGGAATGGAGGACGACAGTACGATTGTGACCATCGGATTCTATGAAGGGATTAACGAGATGTATCTGAAGATTTCCAGATAGGATACAACTATGATATAAAAAAGATAAAACAAGTTTACAAAAAGTATGATACTATGATGTGGCTCTCGCGTATACTGTAGGAGACAGATACGCGGGAGCTTTTTATATATAGGTGTAAGCCGCAGAAGGGAAAGCCATAAAGCGACTTTAAGAGGAGGGGCGTTATGTACGAGGGAAACAGCAAAAATCGCAGACCGGAGGAAGTAGAGCTGATTCGAATCAGGCCGCATGATATGAATGTAGAGAATGAAAGGCGGCGTATAGAGAGAAGGCAGGCGCAGAGAGCCCGTATGGAGAGACGCAGGAGGCGCAGGATTCTAAAAATACAAAGGTGGGCTACATTGCTCTCTGCTGTGGTTTGTACCGTGATATTAGGCGTGGGCGGTGTCCGTTTTATAAAAGGATTGCTTCGGCCCGGACTGCTGGAGGCTGATGTGAAAGAGACAGGGGGAGAAAACCAGACGGAGGAGATGCTGGGCGAACCTTCCGGAATCCTCCCCAATGATGTGTTGGAGAAAGTATCGGATACAGCGCATGCCGCCCCTTTCATTGTAATTGATCCGGGACATGGCGGGACAGACACAGGATGCAGCCGGGACGGAGTGATGGAGAGCGAGATCAATCTGGAGTTGGCCCGCAGGCTTTCCGGGAAACTACAGGGGCTGGGATTTGAGACTATGCTTCTCCGGGAGGACAATGAGACAGATATGTCATTAGAGGATCGTGTGGCAAGGGCAGAAGCGCAGAAAGCTGACATATATGTCAGTATACATCAAAATGCATATGATGAGGATGTTGACGATATTAAGGGGGTTGAAACCTGGTATTACGGAGGGACGGATGGGGGAAAGCGTCTGGCCGAGCTGGTACACCAGGGAGCCATAGAAAAAACGGGCGCAGTGGACAGAGGGCTTCAGGATACCGCAGAATTGTATGTCATCAAGAATACATCCATGCCTGCCTGTCTGATAGAGACTTCCTTTTTATCCAGCAGAAGCGAGCGGGGGTTAATCATTACCGGAGAATATCAGGATAAGATGGCGGAGGGGATCGCAAACGGCATCAACGCGTATTTTAATCCGAAAACCATGTATCTGACCTTTGACGACGGTCCTTCGGCGGAGAATACAACGGCCATATTGGATATTTTAAAAGAAAGAAATATCAAGGCCACATTCTTCGTTGTGGGAGAGAATGTGCGCAAGCATCCGGATGTGGCCCGGCGGATTGTGGAGGAAGGTCACACTATCGGGATTCATTGTAATAATCATGACTACAAGCAGCTTTACAAGAGTGTGGACAGCTATCTGGAGGATTTCCAGAAGGCTTATGACGCTGTGTATGAGGTCACAGGTGTGGAGGCGAAGCTGTTCCGTTTTCCTGGAGGAAGCGTGAACTCCTACAATAAGGCTGTGGGGGCACAGATTATTGCGAAGATGACGGAAAAGGGCTATATTTATTTTGACTGGAATGCCAGCCTGGAGGATGCGGTGAAATCATCCACGCCGGAGGCTTTGATCCAGAATGCATTGAGCAGTACTTTGGGGAGAAAGAAAGTAGTCATGCTGGCCCACGATGTGATCTATAATACCACGCAATGCCTGGAGGAGCTGCTGGACAGCCTGCCGGAGTATGAGATGAAGCCTTTGACGGAGGATGTGGAACCGATTCAGTTTTGAGGATCGGTTCTATGCCGGAACGCAGTGTCAGTACCTTTCCTGGGGATAAATCCCCAATTGGCGGTGGAGATCCTGGGTCATTTTGCCGAGGGGCGTTGTCTTTATGGATTCGTCAGTGATTTCCGGACCGAACACGGCCCGCTTAATGTCACGCTCCTTCAGTTTGACCTTGTACAGGACTTTCTGGAATTCCTGTGTCTGGGTTCTGGTGTAAATCCGCTTTTTCTTAAGCAGCTCTTTCAGTTCCTTGTCGTGGATCTGATAGGCTTCCGGGAGCCGCATTTTGTCAATATTATTTTGGACAGCTGGATTGGTGCTTTTCAGGATTATTTTATAGGTGTCTGTTGCAATTGGGGCATAAGTAAACGTAATGTCCCGATTCCAGTCAATGTCAGGGTCAAAAGGAGAAGCAAATTCCGCAGACTGATTACTTTTCGTCCGGTTGCAGTTGGCGCATACCGGGATCAGGTTATACAGGCATACTGCGAATATGGGATATTCGTCCTTGCTGAAAAAGTGATCCAGCTGGGCGCCGGAGACCTGGTCCGCCCGGCAGTTGATGTAATCCCGGTTACAGTAGGGGCAGACGGTGAGCCCTGTCTGCCGGACAAGCCGGACACGCATGGAGACTCCGCTTTCTACGGAGTCGGCCACCTTTTTGTAGGCATCATAAAGCGTCTGGTAGGCAGGGAGCAGGATCTTTTCATCGGCAGTGTACCTTGCGTAGCATTCCCGGATCATTTCACTTCGTTTGGAGCGGTTTATGTAGGCTTGGGCAGCTTTCAGCTTTTGGAAAGGTGCGAGGATGAGCTTCCGGAAGCTGGGGGATCCGTCCCAGAAGTCAGAGGGCAAATATTTGCGGCAACTTTTTATGATGGCAGACTGTGTGGTTTTGTCTACTTTTCCGATTGCTTTTTTCCAGTAGGCTTTTTGGAAGGGTTTAGCATAGGGTTCAAGCTTTATCATGGCGGTACCTCCGTAGGTAATTTTGTGCGCATACCATGAACACAGTAATGCTCATGGTATGGCCGTTCCAAGCTTTGAATAAGGGTAAGCACGTCGGAATATTTATGTTCCGGCGCGTCTCTGTTCCTCCAGTCGGCTTATCTCGGCTTCAATTCTCTTCTTTTCCTCCAGCAGGCGTTCCAGCCGGTTTTGTTCTTTTATGGCATTATTTTCTTCCAGCAGATTTTCCAGTTCGTAACGATATACGGGCTCTCCGATCTGGGCGATCAATTGTCGGAGGGCGGTATAGAGGTCTATATCTTCTCTGAAATATTTCCGGACCAACTGCTGTATTTTGTGCAGGGAAGAGCTCCGCAGACTTGGTTTGACTGCCTGATCCGGGTTTTGAAGGTTTGGTTCGTCTGTTTGCTCCGGCTGTTCCGATTTCTGATAGTTTGGTTCGTCTGCCAGTTCCGGGTTCTGAAGGCTTTGCCTGTCTGCCGACTCTGTCGGTTCCGGGTTCTGAAGGCACAGCATGATATCTTCAATGAAGCTTCTGGCATATTCGCCGATGGTGTAGGACATGAAGAAATTTTCCTTCAGAAGGGTATGGATATTCTGGCCCAGAGTCCGGTCAAAGGCGCTTTTCTTTTCTTTATCCAGATAGACGGCGTCTTCCAGCAGGATATCGGATAAAATAAAGGGTGAATTTGTGGTGAGGACAATCTGGATCCGGGCGTTTTGGGTTTTTCCTTTTGTCAGTTTCGATTGTTTTATCATTTCCAGCAGGGTGGAGACATACTTGCGCTGCCATTCAGGGTGATAATAGGTCTCTCCTTCATCGATGAAAAGGAGTACTGTCTCCCCGGCCTGCAAAGCGTTCTCTGCAGGGAAAAAATTTCCCTGAAACAGTTCTTTGTATCGTTTATGCTCTTTGTGATAGCCTTCCAAAAACCAGTATAATTTGGACAGGAAGGCAAATTTGGCATATTGCCCGGAAGAAAAATGATGTATCTGTGCATCCGGTAATGAACAGTATTTCTTTTCAAGTTCGTCGGTTTTATCTTTGTTCTGCAGGTCATTCAGGGTAAAGGAAGCTTCCAGAAACGTATCAATATAGCTGGTGATTTTGAATTCTTTATCCGGTTCAAGATCCAGGTATTCGCATAGTTTATCTTTCTTCATATGTTTTAAAAGGGTAAATTGATAGCAGAGTTCCTCATTGATACCGTTTTTCGGGTCCGGTTCCATATTGGACAAATTTCTTGTGATATCCAGGAGCTGCTTACGCTTGATAAAACTTCCGGTCTCGGAGTAGTCGATCTGCCGGAAAAGGCTGAGGCTTCGGCCGATCTCCCTCTTTTCGCGAAGGCTTGGATTGGTGCTGATCTTTTCCTGGTTGACCATGAAAAGGGAGTCCTGATTGTTCTTCAGCATATTGGAAAAGTATACCACTTTGCTGAGATCGTTGCTGTCATAACGGCCGGGCTGAAAGGGCTTTGCGCATGAGCAGGTGATATCTTCGATATTGGTCAAAAACAGCGGTATGTCATTCATGAAAAAAATGATGAAAAAACGAGCATTTTCATCCAAAATACCATAATTCCAATAGTCTATTTCTTCCACATATCCTTCTTCGCAGGGAAGGCCGTAACTGTCTATTAACCGAACAAGCTTGAAGAATGATTCCCGCAGGAAATCTACAATTGCAGTTTTCCCGGTTCCGTTTTTCCCTACAATACAGGTCAGGGAATGGACGGCTTTACCATAAAAGCCGGAAATTTCGGGAATACGATTCTCTTCGGAGTTCTTCATAATAATCCCGTCTTCATCAGAATAGATAAATTTATGGTCAAAATCAATCCACTGGCGATGCAGTCCTCGGTAGTTATCCAGATAGAGCAGTGAAAAGGTCATCTGATATTGGTGATTCGTCTTTGAAATAAGATATTCAAGTTCCTTTCCCAGATCAGCAGTATAATATTGTTCCAGGTGCCAGTCATCATCTGAATAGGGAAATTCCAGTATAGCAGGGGCAGATTTTTCATTTTGTATTGTCAGTGTGGTGGTACTATCGTGGAGCAGGCGGATGTATGCTGCAGGATGCCCTTCCAGAAAAAAAGTGCGGTTTTTTTGTTTTCCACTGTCCCAGTAGGCTAGCGGATCCATTGAAATAGATATGTTCTGGCCAGCGCAGCAACTGTTATAGAGCACTTCGGAAAAGCCGGCATCAGAGTGCTGCACTGTGTAGTTCCGCACAAAATACAGACTAAAACGGTCCAAAAGCAAAACGGAATCCAGATAGCGGAACTTGCAGGCTCTTTTGTTTCTGATTGAGGAATACATGATGATAGTATGAATCTGCTGTCTGTACACACTGTCATTAGTTACATGGAAAATATGGTATTGCTGCAGGAGATCCATGGCGATGGATAACGGCAAATTTCCGATATATTTTTTCATCAGAGAAATCCCATGGTAGGCATAGCCTCTGTTGCCAGGAGATCCTGCATAGGAAATATGAGCAAACAAGGCAGAGATTAGCTTTGGACGGTCACTTTTCTGTGAAAGTGTCCGTGGATAGTATTTACATAGCAATTCAATGGCCTCTTCATTATCACTGAATTGTCCGCGGAAATTGTCATAGAAATCGATCAAACCAGAGTAGATCTGCCGCTCTGTTTCCGGATCTGCGGAGGGTATATCAGGCGTAAACAAATTATCATTCAGGCAATGGAAATAGGCGTAAGCCATATGCCTTTGGGTAAGAAGCTTTATATAGAGCTCATTTGTTTTCAGGGCATCATATTCCGGAAAAAGGGTACGCACCATAACAATGGCGAATTGCCGGACACCGTTTTCATAGTCATCCGTGACAAAGCGCTTCTTATGCTCCTTCTGGATTGCCTCCTCTTCCGCCTGAAAAAGCGAAGTCAGAAATAGCAGGACACTTTGCATATCAGTGAGATCGTTTTGATTCAACAAGGAATAGCCTCTGGGTACTTTATCTTTATGAAGCTCCAGGTAATATAAAATATCTTTTATGATTCCATCCATCATCGTATTTTCCCCTTTTAATAATCTTCAGTATAGTGTCTGACAGAAGGGCAAAGCTGCAAACCCGCACAAGAGCTAATTTTACGGCAAATTTTGTGACTGAAATCTGTCTCTCCGACACGAGCATCGGCAAGACTTTGATAAAATTTCAATTTGTCTATTGATTTCCTGGCTGACCATGTTTAAACTATGTATAAAAGAGCGAAAAGCACTCTTTCGGGATCTGCCTTATAAGCTTTTGCATGCGTATCCGTCCGGCTATGAATTGCTCCTGGATTTAGTTTATTACAGAATGATAATCTTGTCAATGACCGGGCATTTTATTTCGGAGATCGGAGATTTATTATTACTGTTCGCCTGTTGCCACCGTAAGCCGTTTTCGTGCACATTTACACGAGAGTCCCGAACCACCGTTTCGATTGCTTTGACTGTGAGCGCCAAAACGCTGTTTTTGTGCTTTGTGTGCACTTGCAGCTGTCGCTGTGAAGACAGATTTCAGCATTGGCTTCAGGCGGCGCTTTTTGTACACAATACATGAGAACCAGGGACACGCAGGGAAGGTCCGGCGTATTATAAAATCAGGAGACGACTTAATGACGGGAATGACGAAGGAGTATGAAAACGAGATTCTATACCACTACACGGACTTTCAGGCATTGGATGGCATTCTCCGATGCGCGCAGTTACGGGTGAACAACATTCTGAACATGAATGACGCGGCAGAGATGCGCTATTTTATGAACCGGCTGTGCGATGCAGTGGCGGGGAAGCTGGAACAGGAGGAAGATTTGGCAAGGGCGGAGGCTGTGAGGCGTCTTTTCAGGGAGGAGCTTGAAAGGGAATTCTTTCATCCGGCCTATGCGGCCTGTTTTTCATTATACAGAGATGATGCCGCCCAGTGGGAACGGTACGGAAACCGGGGCAGGGGCGTATGCATTGCGTTTCAGGGGCGGTTTCTGCAGCAGATGGCCCAGGGCGCACTATCTCTTCAGACAGTGTTCTATCAGGAGGATATGACCACCCATAATTTGACAGGTATTTTCTACCGTCTGGTGAAGCGGAAGGACGAATGGTCATTGGACAGTGCCGATATCAGAAAGGCCATGAACTATGCCTGGAGCTGCTCCGCGGCGTTTAAGCACCCTTCTTTTCTGTCAGAACGGGAGGTGCGCCTGGTGGTCTCTCCTTTTGTAAAGGAATATTTTGAAATAAAGCCCTGTTATCATACCACGAAGGAACGGATCAAGAAATACTATCCGCTGGATCTGCAGAACATGTGCCGGAAGATCGGGATCGGCTGGGAGGAACTGGTGCCGGAGATTATCATCGGTCCGGAGTCCACACAGTCCAGATCGATTCTGCAGGATTATCTTAGAGATAACGGGCTGGCAGGTCTGGCGGAGCGGGTGTCTCTATCGAATTGCCCGCTTAGGCGGTCACCGGCATGATACGGTGCAATGTAGGTTTAGGTGCTTACAGAGTTACTGTTCATACGGTGCCACCGCGAGATGTTTTCGTATGCACTTTGCACGAACAATCCCAAGCAGCTGAAGCGGTTGCTTTGACTGCAGGCATCTGTTTTGGGACGGATAGGAAGGGACTGTCCGGTAACAGTGGGGGCGGAGCTGCGCCAGGAGGGCGGGCCGGAATGAAAAGCGGACATATATAAGTCAGGAAGGGAGACGCAGATGGAAGCACATCGCATTGCCATTATTTCGGATACACATGGTACGCTTCGGCCGGAAGTGGCGGAGTATCTCGGAGGCTGTGAGGCAGTTTTCCATGCGGGAGATTTGGGCCGGTCCGATGTCTTGGAGCGCTTGCGGAAAATCTGCCCCGTTTACGCGGTGCGGGGCAATGTGGACGGAGACTGGGCAGGGGAGCTGCCGGAGGAATTGGAGTGTACTTTATTCGGATTTCGGATTTATATGATTCATAACAGGAAAAAGATTGCGAAGGATCTGGCGGATGCCGATATTGTCATATATGGCCATTCCCATCAATATGAGGAACGAGCAGAGGGAAGGACCAGGTATCTGGATCCGGGCAGCTGCGGACCCAGACGTTTTCGGCTTCCGGTTACCATGATGGTATTGATCCTCTATCCGGCAGAGCATCGGCTTGAAACAAAGAGAGTGGAATGGGAGATTTCCGGTCGGGGGAAGCAGTATGGAAAGCGGGCGGAGTTAGACAGTAAGGGAACCGGGAAGCAGGGCGGAAATTCCGGGGCCGCAGGTATGCAGGCCAAAGCGACATCGGGGCGGGATACGGATTTCCTCAGGGGCAGGGATCTGCATGGGCTGATCAAGAAGATCATGAAAGAGATGAGGAGCGGAAGGACGGTAGCGCAGATCGCGGCCCGCAATCAAGTGGACGAGGAATTTGCGGAGCAGGTCTGCCGATTCTATGTGACGCACCCCGGGGTGGATGTGGACGGTATTTTGGACAGGATGGAGAGGAAAAATTTATAATTTGACCATTTGCAGGAGGCAGTATAAAATAAGGAGAGCATAGAAAATGACTGAAAATCAACAGATCAGAAAAGAGGATGTAAAGATAGTGTTCGATTCCCCATATATCAAAGTGGCGGACTTGCAGTACGCGCCGGGCAGACACTATTTTGATGCTACCAGAAGAGTGCAGGAGGAATTGGTGGCGGTGAAGTCGGATGAGGAATTCCGGAAGATGCAGCCGGACGCGGTAAGCTGCATTGTGATTCTTCACAGTCCGGGACAGGAAGCGAAGCTGCTTCTTTCCTATGAATTCCGTTATCCTACAGGGCGTTATCTGCTCAGTGTGCCGGCCGGGTTGATTGATCCGGATGACCGGGATGAAGAGGAGCCGATTCTCTCTGCTACAGTACGGGAGATCAGGGAGGAAACCGGGCTGCAGGTAGAGGAGGGAGATTCGGTGACGGTAGTGAATCCGCTGCTTTTTTCGACGCCGGGGATGACGGATGAAAGCAATGCTCTGGTATGTGCGGTGCTTCGCAATGCAAAGCTGACGTCTCTGTCCCAGGAGGGGGCGGTAGGTTCGGAACAGTTTGACGGTTTTGCGCTGCTGACAAAGGACGCGGCCCGGGAGGCATTGCGGAAAGGCCGTGACGAGAGAGGGAATTACTATTCTGTTTATACATGGGCTGCGCTGGCTTATTTTGTTTCGGACGCATGGAAAGAGGAGTGAGCATTGAGTCTGTAAACTAAGCAACAGAAGGCGGGCAGTGGAGAGGAATTTCGGAAGGACACAAGGAAGGCAGGGTTAAAGGATGTATGATATAGCGATTATCGGCGCCGGGATTACAGGGGGAATGCTGGCCAGGACACTGGCGGCATATGATCTGAAGATCTGTATCCTGGAAAAGGAAAATGATGTGGCAATGGGGGCTACCCGTGCCAATTCCGGCATCGTTCATGCGGGATATGACGCGGAAGAGGGCAGTCTGAAAGCAAAGTTGAATGTACGCGGATCTGAAATGATGGAGACAGTGGCCCGGGAACTTGGAGTGCCTTATCGGAATAATGGTTCCATGGTCATCGGATTCAATGAGGACGATAGAAAAGTAGTCGAACAACTGTACCGGCGGGGGATAAAAAACGGTGTAAAAAATCTCCGTATCCTTACAGGGGAGGAAGCCAGGAGGCTGGAACCCAATCTGTCGGAAGATGTGGTTTGTGCCCTGTATGCGCCGTCCTGCGCAATCATTTGTCCTTATGAGCTCGCCATCGCTGCCGTGGGCAATGCCATGGACAACGGAGCGGAACTTCTACTGAACTTTGAAGTACAGGGAATAGAGAAAAAGGAAGAATACTATGAGATCGTTTCCGGAACCCGGGAACCGGAGTGCCCCCGTAAGGTCCAGGCCCGCTATGTGGTCAATGCGGCGGGAGTCTATTCGGACGAAATTGCAAAGCTGGCAGGAGACCATACCATACAGGTACACCCCCGCAGAGGAGAATATCTGCTGCTGGATAAAACCTGCGGCGCTCTGGTGTCTCATACGATTTTCCGTACGCCTTCACCTAAGGGGAAAGGAATCCTGATTACGCCTACCGTAGACGGCAATCTGCTCCTGGGGCCCACTTCCGTGGATCGGGAGGATAAGGAAGATACCGCTACCACAGCGGAAGGAATCGCGCGGATTATGGAACAGGCCGGGGAGAATGTGAGAAATATTCCGTTTCAAAAGGTCATTACATCCTTCAGCGGCTTGCGTGCCGCGGGTAATACGGGTGATTTCATCATTACATCCCACAGACCCGGCTTTATCAATGCGGCCGGAATCGAGTCCCCGGGTTTGACCGCCGCGCCGGCGATTGCGGAATATATCACGGACATGCTCAAAGACCAGGGACTAAAGATGGAAGCCAGGGCGGATTATCAGCCCATCCGCAAACCTGTGTATGCCTTTCGGGAGGCATCTGTGGAAGAGAAAAACGAAATGATCCGAAAGGATAAAGCCTATGGCAGAGTGGTATGCCGCTGTGAAACCGTTACAGAAGGCGAAATTCTGGCTGCGATCCATACTAATCCGCCGGCAAGAGATCTGGACGGAATAAAACGCCGTACCCGCGCGCAGATGGGAAGGTGCCAGGGGGGATTCTGTATGCCGCATATCGCGGAGCTTCTGGCCAGAGAGCTGGGGATTCCCTGTGAGACAGTAACGAAGTCAGGCCCGGGGTCAGAGATCAGCATGGGGAGAACCAAAGAGAGCAGGGAAAGTTGATCACAACCGGAGACAAGGAGACAAAAGCAAGATGACAGATTTGGTGATTATCGGAGGCGGACCCGCAGGTATGAGCGCAGCAGTGGCTGCCTATGATGAAGGAGTCAGAGATATCCTGATCCTGGAGCGGGATGAAGGGCTGGGGGGAATATTACAGCAATGTATTCATAATGGTTTTGGACTGCATCGGTTTGGGGAGGAACTGACAGGACCGGAATATGCATGGAGGTACGAACAACAGGTTCGGGAGCGGAAGATTCCTATAAAGAGCAGGACTATGGTGCTGTCCGTTACTCCGGACAGGGTGATTACGGCCACCAATGAAGAGGAGGGTATTTTTTCCATTGAGGCTAAAGCTGTGATTTTAGCCATGGGCTGCAGAGAGCGGGCAAAGGGCTCCCTGAACATAGCAGGAAAGCGCCCTGCCGGAATCTACAGCGCAGGCACCGCCCAGAAGCTGGTAAATCAAAAGGGCTATCTGCCGGGAAAGAATGTGGTGATCTTAGGCTCCGGAGATATCGGTCTTATCATGGCAAGGCGCATGACGCTGGAAGGCGCAAAGGTGAA
Organism: uncultured Acetatifactor sp.; assembly: GCA_910584865.1. Lineage (GTDB taxonomy): Bacteria > Bacillota > Clostridia > Lachnospirales > Lachnospiraceae > Acetatifactor. The sequence continues at coordinate 132,218 of CAJUCE010000004.1, read as the reverse complement.
GGCGGTATGTGAGCTCATGCCCTATTCCGGAGGGCTGGCCAGGAATATTGAGCAATGTCTGAACGATTTCGGGATTCCGCTGAAGTTAAGCCACACTGTAGTGGAGATACATGGAAAGGATCGGATTGAGGGAGTTACCATTGCGAAGGTGGATGAGAGACGCCGTCCTATTGAGGAGACAAAGGAATATATTACCTGTGATACATTGCTTTTGTCTGTGGGCCTGATTCCGGAAAATGAATTGTCCCTTCAGGCAGGCATTGCGCTGGATCCGGTGACAGGCGGCCCGATTGTAGATCAGAACAGACAGACTTCGCAGGAAGGAATATTTGCCTGCGGCAATGTGCTTCATGTACATGACCTGGTGGATTTTGTATCGGAAGAAGCTGAAATCGCAGGACACAGCGCAGCGGCATTTGTCCGGGGAAAACTTGGGGCGGACCGTGATATTTCTCTTGTGACAGATGGAAAAATACGGTATACCGTTCCCCGGAGGATTACCCAGGGCAAGGATGTAACCGTATATTTTCGGGTGGCCGACAGATACCGCAATGTAAAAATTACTGTCCGAAGAGACGGGGAAGCCGTCTATTCCGTGAAGAAGCCCAGAACAGCGCCGGGGGAGATGGAGAGCATCCGGATTAAGGAAGCGCTTCTGGAAGGAGCGGGAGAGCTGAAGCTGGAGCTGGAAGGGGAGCGGGATTAGGAACAGGATGGCGAATGCGGTACTGGAAAAGTCCGGCTTAGAAATGTCAACAGAGCTAAATTAAATCAGCATCTGCCCCGCACAGCGCCCCAGAGGATTTACGGACGCGTTTCTTTCGCGGCAGGAAATTCTCTGCCCATGTCCGGGTGCTGGGCGGGGCTGATGCGGAACTATAATAGGAGGAAATATGACAGAACGAAATATGACTTGCATTATATGTCCCATGGGATGCTCTATTACCGTAAAAATGGAGGGACGAAACATAACAGAGATCAGCGGAAATACCTGTAAAAGAGGGGCGGCCTACGCGGAGGCGGAAATCAGCCATCCGGAGAGGACACTCACCACTACTATGCGCTGTACGGACGGCAGAATGCTGTCCGTCAAGACGGACCGGCCGATTCCCAAGGCCAGAATGCTGGATTGCATGCAGCTGATCAATGGACATACGGTTACACCGCCGGTTTCCATAGGAGATATTCTGATGGATGATGCCTTCGGCAGCAATATTGTGGCCACACAGGCACTTCCCTGAGCGAAACCTGCTGTGCCGGGCACGTCCGTCAAGGCATGCCCAGCACAGCTGAAATATTGAATAAGGGAATGAAATGTCTGACAGAACAGATGAAAATATATTTTTTAAACCGAAAAAGAGGTGATGCGGATGAACCAAAAATTGAAAGAAAAAATTTTGGAATCCCTCTCCGCCGTGCTGCCCATAACGGGAATCGTGCTGCTGTTGAGCATTTTGCTGGTGCCTGTGGATCTGGGAACCATGGTGATGTTCCTGGTAGGAGCGATTATGCTGGTGATAGGGATGGGATTTTTCCAGCTGGGGGCAGAGATGTCCATGACGCCGTTGGGGGAAGGTATTGGTGTCCAGATATCGAAAGCGAGGCATATTTCGCTGATCGTTCTGATCGGTTTTTCCATGGGGGCCATTATTACCATCTCAGAGCCTGATCTGCAGGTGCTTGCGGAGCAGGTACCGTCCGTTCCCAACCTGACATTGATTTTGACAGTAGCCGTTGGGGTTGGCATGTTTTTGGCAGTGGCGATTATCAGAATATTGTTCCAGATCAATCTCTCTACCATATTGATCGGATTGTACGCAGTCCTGATTGTGGCGTCTTTTTTCGTCTCCCGGGATTTCCTGGCGGTGGCGTTTGATTCCGGCGGTGTGACCACGGGCCCTATGACAGTGCCCTTTATTATGGCCATGGGTGTGGGTCTTGCCTCCGTCCGCGGCGACCGGAATGCCTCCAGCGACAGCTTTGGTCTGGTAGCGCTTTCCAGTGTGGGACCGATTTTGGCAGTGTTGATTTTGGGGATGTTTTTCAGTCCCAGCGAAGCTGCCTACTCGGCGGCCGAAGTTGCCCATGTGCAGACTACCCGGGATGTGGTGAAAGAATTTCTCTTCAGCATGCCGCCCTATGTGCGGGAGGTTCTGATCTCCCTGATTCCGGTTGCAGGCGTGTTTATTCTTTTCCAGGTTCTTACGCATCGTTATCCGCGCAGACAGGTAAAGCGTGTGACGGTAGGTTTTGCATATACATATATAGGATTGGTGCTGTTTCTCTGCGGCGTGAATGTGGGCTTCGCACCGGTGGGGGCTCTATTGGGAAACGAGATTGCTGCGGAGGCCTGGAAATGGCTGCTGGTGCCCATCGGCATGCTGATCGGTTACTATATCGTCAAGGCGGAGCCTGCCATCCAGGTGTTGAACCGTCAGGTAGAAGGAGTAACCAATGGTTCCGTGTCCGCAAAATCCATGAATCTGTGCATGTCTTTGGGAGTGTCAGCCAGTGTGGGCCTGTCCATGATCAGAGTGCTGACAGGACTGCCGATTCACTGGATCATTATACCCGGATACCTGGCTGCGCTGATCTTGTCAAGGTTTGTGCCGAAGATGTTTGTGGGTATCGCGTTTGACTCCGGCGGCGTGGCCAGCGGACCCATGACCACGACTTTTCTGCTCCCTTTGAGTATCGGAGCCTGTGATGCGGTGGGCGGCAATCTGATGACGGATGCCTTCGGCGTGGTGGCGCTGGTGGCGCTGACGCCTCTGATTGCCATACAGCTGATGGGAATTGTATATCAGTACAAGATGAAGCTGGCCGGAACAGCTCCTGTACAGGAGGCAGAAGCGTTGGATGTTATGGATGACATCATTGAATTTGAGGAGGACGATGAAGATGGCGGACAATAAAAGGTTTGCTTTTCGCATGTTATTCCTGATTGCCACGCCGAAGCTGGTAAACAAGGCGACAGGATTGTTTAAGGAAGGGAATGTCCCCATGCAGTATATTTTTCATGCACAGGGGACTGCAACCAGCGATGTCATGGACATGCTGGGGTTGGACGGGGTGGACAAGAATATCCTGATGAGCATGATGCCGAAAGTATTTGCGGATGAAATGATGCGGAAGCTGCGCAAAAAGCTGCATCTTGGAATGCCCAATACCGGTATCGCATTTACCGTCTATATGTCCGGCGGAAGCGGGCACCTTGTCCAGATGACGGAGAATCTGGAACCGGAACAAACCGGAAAAACATCGGAGAGGAAGGAAGCGGATATGGCAGATCACGAATATAGCATGATCATGGTGATCGTTAATCAGGGATTCAGCGAGGATGTGATGAATGCGGCCAGGCCCAAAGGGGCTTCCGGCGGCACGGTATTCCACAGCCGACGTATCGGAAGCCAGGAGGCTATGAAATTCTGGAAGATCAGCGTGCAGGAGGAACGGGAAGTAGTCATTATCCTGGCCACCAAGGAGGATAAGCTGGCCATCATGCAGGAGATCGGCAGGAAATGCGGCATGCAGAGCAAGGCCCAGGGAGTGGTTATGTCCCTGCCGGTGGACGGGATTGTGGGACTGGATTGAGGGTTCGGAGGCAATTTGTACGGCTTTAGATGAGAACGGTGGGTGGAGAAAGGAGAATCTATGGAAGCATTTTATTTTCACAAAGCGGAGGCAGTCTGGGCTGTCGGGAGAGAGAAGGAGAAAAACTGCGAACTGGCATTCCGGGCTGTGCTGCCGGCGGGCGATATCTGCCTTTATCTGGCGGCATCTACTGTTTTCCGTCTATGGGTAAACGGCAGATTTCTATGCGCCGGACCGGCCAGGACAGCCCATCGTTATTACTGTGTGGACCGGATAGGGCTGAGGGATTATCTGACGGAAAAGGAGAACGTGGTGGTGATAGAAGTTGTGGGGTATAACGTAAATACCTATGACACATTGGATCAGTCCTCCTTTGTCACGGCGGAATTTATCCGGGACGGCGAAGCAGTGTGCTGCACCGGTACCGGTTCCTGTGCAGTGGGGCAGGGGGACAGGCTTCAGGCCTATGATCTGAAGCAGCGTGTGAGGAAGGTAGGCAGGTACAGCTTCCAGCGTGCATTTGTGGAATGCTATGATCTGCGGGCAGAGAAAGCAGGCTTCTATACGGAGACCGGCTGGGAAGGGCTCGGCGGCTATGAACAGCCTATAGTAGCTGCATCGGGAGAGCGGTTTTATCGAAAGCGCAGCGTAAGGGTGCCGGAGTATGAGCGACTGCCGGTACAGGCTTTGGAAGAGACCGGGCAGGCAGAGTTTCGTCCGGTATTGCAGGAGGTATTGCAGAGCTGGGAGAAGAAACCGGGTATGAACGGGTATCGGAGACAGGAGCAGGAGGTACATCTGGCAGATGAGGTCGGAGGTATTTGTCCGGTGCCTTTATCGAAAGGGGAAGGGGATATGTTTCCCCTAGTACTGAAGGACGGATATGGCCTGTACCGTTTTCCTTTTAATGCCACCGGTTTCTTGAGAGCAAGGATAAAATGCGAAGAAGCGTGTATTGTCTATCTATTATTCGATGAGATATTGGAGAATGGGAAGCTTGACTGTATGCGGATGTCTTCCGTGAACTGTCTCCGGTACAGGCTGGATGCCGGAAGCCATACTACCATGGCATTTGCACCTTATACCATGAAGTATGTACAGATTGTGGTAAAGGGCAGCGCTGTGGTGGAAGATATGGATATGATACAGTACCGGCATCCGAGGACGGCCTACCGTGTCAGACTGCCCGAGGACCAGGTCCTTCGCCGGATTTATCAGGCGGCAGAGGAATCCTATCTGTCCAATGCGGTGGACATTTTTACGGACTGTCCTTCCAGAGAGCGGGCAGGGTGGCTCTGTGACAGCTTCTTTACCGCCAGAGTGGAGTATGTCCTTACCGGAGAGTCGGTACTGGAGAAGGCTTTCCTGGAAAATTTCCTCCTGCCGCAGTATTTCGAGCATCTGCCGGGGGGTATGCTTCCCATGTGCTATCCTGCGGATCATGCGGACGGGGTGTTTATCCCCAACTGGGCCATGTGGTTTGTGCTGGAGCTGGAGGAGTATTTGGACAGAAGCAAAGACCGGGAGCTGATTGAACGTGCGAGGCAGAAGGTTTATGGGCTGGCAGCATATTTTAATCGCTTTGAAAATGAATATGGGCTTCTGGAAGGGCTTGACGGCTGGGTTTTCGTGGAATGGTCCAGAGCCAATGACGAGGATGTGGTGCAGGATGTGAATTTCCCCACCAATATGCTCTATATGCGGATGCTGCTTGCCATGGCGTCTCTGTATGGGGACGAGAGTCTGCGGGAAAAGGCAAAAAAGCTTCGCGAAACAATTCGGGAACGCTCTCTGAAGAACGGCTTCTTTACGGATAACGAGCGCAGAGAGGGGAATGTGCTGATCAATCCGGGAAACTGTACGGAAGTCTGTCAATATTACGCTTTTTTCACCGGGACGGCCGACTGTGAGGAAGATGCCGGACTCTGGGAGGTGCTGAACAAGGATTTCGGGCCCCAGAGGAAACATACCGGAAAGTATCCCCAGGTGGCATATGCCAACGCTTTTATCGGAAATTATCTGCGGATTGAACTGTTGTATCGAGAGGGACAGTATCAGGATGTGGTAGACAATATTAGGGGATATTTTGCAGCCATGGCACAGCGGACGGGGACTCTCTGGGAACATGACAGCCCCACGGCCAGCTGCAATCACGGATTTGCATCCCATGTGATTTACTGGCTGGCCGGAATCTACGGGAAGGATATGTAAGCGGTCAGATATCAATGGTTTCGTAAAGGTAAAGTCGGCCGCTTTTGCCGACTCTGCTGACCGTCTCCATATGAAGCAGGATATTTAATACAATCTGAGCCAGAGACAGGGGGATATGGGCGGCAGCTGCGAAATCTTTGGAGGTGAAGGCACCCTCCAGTTCAAGGGGAACAAACTGCAGGAAATCTCTGGGATCGTCTATCTCGATTTCCTGCACCAGCTCCGTGGGAATACAGTCATAACGGCTGGCGCCTTTTTTCCGATTCCGGCTCCTGCCGTTGAGCAGCTTGTATTCTTCCATATCCAGAAGGACAAGGCGCAGACGCAGGTTCGGATCCTTCAGAAACATTTTGATCTTGTACAGCTCCGGGAAGACGGTGTAGGGCGTGCCTTTCCGGGGCGATTTTCGTTTTTTGCTCAGTTCTCCGCTTTCCTCATCTATCCAGATGAGCCATTTTTCCCTGGGAATAGGGTAGACGATGGTCACCGGATACATGGGCAGGAAGGCAGTGAGTTTTCCGCGCATCTTGTCGAACTGCCTGGTCTGAATCTCGATGATCTCTCCGTTTGCATAGATATCTGCCACATAATTTTGAATGGGGATTTCCTGGTGATCCTCGTCCGGTTCATAGTAATTCTTAAGAATGGCATGAACGGTTTTCTCTGACAGGGTGCCGATGCCGAGACGCTGTCTGTCTATTCCGATCACTTTTTGTTTCGCATTTTCGAAGGCTTTCCGGTCTGGCATTTTGCGGTTTCATATTTCCTTTCAAGAGTTCGGATAGTCTTATCCTCTTGATTCAGTTTATCATACTTTATCATTTACGGCAATCATCAATCCGGATTCCGGGAAGATTGAAGTGGAAGGGAAGTCCGGGTAACACGCCGCCCCATCCACTCTATGTTGTCGGGGATGGATGCTAAAAAGGTTCTGGTGATGATAATATAGTAGGGGGCTGCCCCACCGGCAGGACGATGGCCCATCTGGTGTTATACAATCCAAGCTTGTTGATCAGAGTATACATGGGCATCGGAGAACCTGACAAAACATGGCTACGGAAAAATCTGATATGTCCGTCTGCCGATGTCGGGGATTTTAATATATTCAGAAAAAATATATTTCATAGGAAAATATACCTTGACAGACGAGGTATAGTGCAGTATGATGTAAAAAGAAAGGAGGAAAAACCTATGTCAATTACCTCCGATATTTTACGGGGACATACGGAAGCCATTATCCTGGCACATCTTCTGGAGAAGGACAGTTATGGTTATCAGATCAATAAGGATATCATGAAGAAGACGGACAACCAGTGCGAGCTGAAGGAGGCTACGCTGTATTCCGCATTCCGCAGACTGGAGCAGGCAGGTTATATACGCACTTATTGGGGTGATGAGAAGGTAGGGGCCAGGCGGCGCTATTATTCTATCACGGAAGACGGGCGCAGGGCCTACCGGGCGTATAAGCGGGACTGGGAGGAGGCCAAGGCTGTCATCGATCAGCTGCTACGGTGAACGGCTGGGAACGCGAGGGCAGGACGGTGCCGGAACCGGGAGGCAGGATTTTGCCGGTATATGCGGAAAAGCCGGAAAAAGGGACAGAAGAGAGGATAATACATACGCCGGACTAATACGGCATGTCAGGCTATGCTGTGTAGGAAAGAGGAAAAAGGAGAAGAAGAGCATGGAAGAAAAGATCAGAAAACATATTGACGGACTTTTTGCAGGAGCACCAAAAACCAGAAAGGCCATGGACTTAAAAGAGGAGATGACGCAGAATACCATAGAGAAATACCAGGATCTGATCGGGGAAGGGTATCAGGAGGAGGATGCCTGGCAGATGGTGACTGCATCCATAGGGGATGTGACAGAATTGTTTCATGAACTGGAGGAGCCGGATCTGTTTTTGTCCGAGGAGGACAGGAGGAAGAAGGCCATACTCAAAGCCGCTGCCATAGGGCTCTATATTCTTGCCGGGGTGGTGCTGTTTGCCTGGATGATCATTTCGGAGAGTTATTTCTACAGTGCGCCGGATTTGGGGATGTTCGGGATGATTGCGGCGGGGCTGCTGTGCATTCCGCCCACCTGCCTGTTGGTGTACGCTGCCAATATGTACCCGGATTATGGCAAAAAGGAGAAGAACATGGTGGAGTCCTACCAGGAGGCACGCAGGGCCAGAAACCGGGAAAAGGCCCTCAAGGGTTCCATCAGCGCCATCATATGGCTGGCAACCCTGATTGTATATTTTATCGTCAGCTTTGTGACACAGGAATGGGGAGTGACCTGGATCGCTTTTCTGATGGGCGGATGTGCCCAGGCTGTGCTGTTTCTGGTTTTCAGCCTGAAGTCAGAGAGTAAATCGTAGGATTTTCCGGACCGGGACTTATCAGGCATATCGGACAGTGTTTAGGAAGGCAGGATTGATATGAGAAAGATAAAAATTGCAGGGATTTTGTTTTTTACAGGGGTGTGCATCTGCCTGTGCGCCATTCTGGTGCTCGCCCTTAATGGCAGGGGATGGAACGGCGGAGAGGGATGGGATGTCCAGGGAAAGTATCATCTGGTACTGGAGAAGGAAATCCCTGTGGAAGAAATCCGTGGTTTAAAGATCGACTACAGCATGACCTTCAATGATGTTACTTTTTACCAGGGAGAAGGGGAAAGTGTAGTGATCCGGGAGTATATGAATTTCGAACCCGAGGAGAAGCAGATCTCCAGGGTGGAACAGGAGGGCGGGGACATCCTGGTGAAAGGGGTCAACAGGAACCGCTTTGTATTTTTCTCCCTTCGCGGATGGGATGCTTATACGGAAGTGTATCTGCCCGCGGGCTTTGCGGAAGGACTGGAGGAACTCTATGTAAGGACGGTGAGCGGTGATGTGCGGTCCGAGATTCCTCTTGGGGGAGGGGAAGTATTTTCCGTGGCCAGTACAAGCGGGGACATATATCTTCCAAATGTGCAGGCGGAGGAGCTGAAGGTCTCTTCCACCAGCGGCGATATCCGGATGGAGACTCTGGCGGGGCAGACTGCCGTGTCCACTACCAGCGGGAATATCAGCCTGGGACAGGTGGATGGGGCGGCAAAGGTGTCGTCAACAAGCGGTGAGATCCGGGTGGATGGAATTCAGGGAGAGACGGCTGTAACCACCACCAGCGGAGACATTTCCCTGGGGATCATACAGGGCGATATGAATCTGTCCACTACAAGCGGTGAGGTTCGGATCCAAGAGGGGAAGGGACGGTTTGAAGCGGAGAGTACCTCGGGGGATATACGGCTTGAGCTGTTGGAGGGCGAATTTCATGTGAAGAGTACCAGCGGCGAAGTGGCATTGTTAAACGGGACCGGATGGGGCAGGGCAGGGACGATTTCCGGGGATGTGCGGATCTCTCTGGAAGCGCTTGCCGGGGATCTGGCGGTGTCCACAACCAGCGGTGAAGTGGGGCTGGGGCTGCCGGAAGAAGCGTCCCTTACACTGGATTTCGACTCCACCAGTGGGGCTTGCAGTACTTTCTTCGACGATGTGCTTCACTTTAATAAGAAGGGCAACCAGGCCCGGGGCCAGTACGGCGATGGGGAGAATGCGGTTACGGTTTCTACGGTCAGCGGGGATCTGCGGATTGTTGTTCGGTAGAGCGTGTTTGAAAATTGCTTTCCGTCAGATGTGCGTCACAATTTGCGGGAGATAAATCATCTTACAGATGATTGCCCGAATGAGGGAGGAGGCTCTTATTATGCTTGCAGCCCTAGTGACGCAGCTCTGTCAACAGCACCTGCAGTTTGGTGCCTTGGTAAACTGTAAGGGACTTTCATCCGAGAGATGAAAGTCCCCTTATATAACTGTCATCCGTGTGTTTCAATTGTACTGTACTGTGAATAATTATCTATGATATACTTCCTCCATCCCCGTACCAATTCATCATAAGACTTATCCCATTCTGCATTATATTCATTATCAGAACATACATAAGTGATAACAGCCGATTCTCCATATAAGTCTGCTAAATAGCCAATAAAGGAAGAGCCTGACTGATAGGAATCGTCCGGATTCGTTTGCCCATATGCATGAACCATAATGTCTTCCATTTCACGGAAATCCGTTTTCATATCAATAGGTCTTTTAATTGTATCAATATACTCCTGCACATATTTTATCGAATTAACAGCATTATTCCAGACAGTATTCAAGTAATCATTCATATACAGATTATATTTATAACTAAAATAGGTAGCGAAACCCTCCGTCTTCCAATTGTTTCCCCAATCATCGAAACGCCCAACCATTACAGCATGAATATACTCATGCATCAGTGAACTCACATTTTCCAAATATATCGCATGCTCATGTGAACCACTATAATAAGAACGGGCTGATGGAGTCTTGATGTTTTTCAAATAAACGGAAAGTGCATTGTTATAGTTATCAAAACCAAAAAGCTCCTGGTATTGTTGCATTTGATGCGTATTGCACTCAAAAAACTCCCTGACCTCCGTGTAATCTTCATGCAGGAAGTTCTCCGACACTTTCGGATCCGCCTCCCACAACCTGTCCTGCCAGTCCTTATAGATATAGAAACATGCATATTCACAGGCTGCCGCATACTCTGCCTTTGCCCCACCAGGCTGATAACGCATCTCCGTCAGGCTGCATTCCGCGCCGTTTTCCGCATAAAACTCCTCCAGAACTTCATTTGCCCGGACTATGCCCTCTGTAGTTCCGGAAGCTCTCAACAGCTCCATAAGCTCATCTTCCGAATGGCCTGACAGATAATCATTCACAAACAGACAGGCATTATTCTTTGCCGCTTCCACGTCCTGGGGGGATACGAATTTTTCGTCGAAACACAGCAGATTCATGTCATAGAATTCCGGTGTGCTTAGGGCCTCAAAGCAGTCCGTCTCCTGCCTGCCGGGGTGAGCCTTACCATTTTCCGCTTCTGCAGTCTTGCACAAATAGTCCGCATAGCCGTATGCCATCCCGTAGTTTCCCCACCCGCCGCAGCCCGCAAGCAGAACTTTGGCAAGATAATCCGCAGAGTCCCAGGACTGCGGCGGAAGATACAGCCGGTTGCCGGAAATGGAAATGCCGTCATAGGATTCCTGCTGCAATACTGCGATCTCAATGTCCGGCAGTTCCCCGTCAATGCAGGAAAGCATCCTGTCCGTAGCCGTAATGCAGGCATCCCGCTCCTGTGCTTCGATGGGGAGTTCAAAATAGTAGACGGCATAGTCTGTCTGCGTCTTTTCCACATCTTTCCGAAGATGCAGTCCGTCAGAGGCTTCATCGTAGTAAATGATATCCGCTTCATAAATGCGTTCCGTTAATGCGGCATCTTCGCTGCCTGCAGTTGATTCTAAATTAGATTCTTCTATTTCCGTTTCGTTCTCCGGCAGTTCCGGTTCCGAATCGGCCCCATCTTTTGCCGTTGCTGTCTCATCTTCTGGCAATTCTGCCTCCAAATGAGATTCTTCCGGTTCTTTTTCAGCGCTCTCTATACCTGGACGCAGTGTGGAGTCTTCCTGTCCGTTATCAGCGCCGCATGCGGCCAACATTGCCGATATGGCGACGGCTAATAAAAACTTTCTTTTATTCATAGACCTTCCCCTTTTCATTTTTATTGTAATAAACTGTATAAATAGCTTATCTCTTTATCTGATAACGCTCTCCAATCTTTTTGGTTTAATAATTCCTTTCCTCTGCGGTCATTTTCTATACAGACACTGCATTTTTTGATATTCTGCACTAAGCATCGCATTCGTAGCCTTTGGTACTCCTCCGCGATATTCAGAAACCGGCAAAAATAAAGAATCGAAGATATAAAGCTTTTTGTGTCCCGGAAAACCACCATTCCATTATCTGTAGAAAATAGTTCATGGGGTAACCATTTATAATAGCTTTCACCTATCAATTTTATTTTGATTTGAGAAATATCGTAATGAGTTTTCCTTTCTCTGGGTAATTCTAGTGCCTTCTTGATATGCGGTCTCGTTTTCTCTAATAGTGCCTGTCTGGCAAACGCCTCTTTTCCGGCTTCATTTGATGCATAGAATTCACAATCATAGCCATCCAATTCTTTCTTAACCGCATTATCACCGCTGACAAAGACGACGGGTACGCCATGTCCTGCAAGCCAATTTATGACCAGTTCTACTTCTCCGATACTTTTTTCACCCAAAAAGAGTTCCTCGACATCCGGCCTGATGGTATGCGGGCAGAACCCGGCATTCCCATTCTTTGGATGAAACCCAATCAGCATGGCACAATCATACTTTTCCAACCTTTGTATTGACCAGATATGCTCATAGCATACATAGCCTTTTGCAGAGAAGTATTCTACAACATTTTTTCCGTCATTATGGCAGTCTGCTATCGTTATGCACGCATCTCCACATTCTTCCGTTAATTGAATGACTCTCTCTGTCTCTTCTATCATTTTTTTCCGGCAGATTTCGTAATTCCTCATATCTGTGATTCCGGAGCAGCCTTCCATGTCCGCAAGGATCAAAATATTATTATGCATTTTATTTAGCCTTCTGTTTCAGGTTGAATATGGCTGGTATCATATTTTCTGCTTCGTTAATGAAATTATAACAGTTTGGTGAATAAATATCCCAATTATCCGGTATACCGTTCGGACACCCTCCTCCGCAGAACAATGCGTTTTTACAGGTTATACATTCTTTAATCGTTGTAATATCTCTGGTTAAAAAGCTTTTCTCTTTTAAGTCAAGCTTTGGGTAATAGGTGCCGACTGCCTTTGAACGCTGTCCGACTGCCAGAATACAATTATAAATGTCGCCATAAGCATCATAAAACCTAGTCGTTCCTTCCGGATCACATGCCCTGATAATGGGGCGCAGCCTGGTTCCGCTATATAAGAAATTAGTCAAAGGCATCATTTTTGTCAAAATTTGATTTGCCCCTGGCATACCTTTCGTATCCTGTTCTATTAACTTCTCATACAGCCTGTTTCCCTCATTTTTTCCACATTGAAACAATGGCTGTATTTCAAACTTTGCCTTTCTTCCCCAATCTGTGGATTCGATAATGGACTTCTCTCTTAAAAGATCCTCAAAATTCTCCGAAGACAGGTTCATTCGTATGGTAACAGGGATATCGGCTGACAGGCATTTTTGAATCCCTGATAAGATTTTATCATAAGTTGGTTGCCCTTTTATCTCAAAACGTGTTTTGTTATGGTTGTTTTCTGTGCCGTCAAGCGTAATCTGTATATTCGTAAAACGAACTGACTGTAATAAATCCATGTAGTTTTCCAAATAAAATCCATTTGTGATGGCATAAAAATTGGCGTTGGGCGCTTTTCGGAGAATATATTCTACCAACCCTCTGTTTTCCGGCAGGAACGGTTCTCCTCCAAAAAAACCAATCCGCTTTAAATCCGGATTGATTTCAAATACCTTATCTATCATTTCAACAGTCATCGTTTTTTCACTTTTGACTGTATTCTCATAACAATAAGGGCAGTGAAAATTGCAACGATAGGTAAGGACAAACCATGCCATATCCGGCGTTTTCTGTTGGTTACGCTTTTTAAGTTTTTCAATAATCTGTTTTTTGATTTTTTCTTCTTCTTCCCGTGGGAGCAGGTACTGCCGTTTTTCTAAAAGTCCATACAGCCTCTCTTCTTCCTCTCCGGCAGGAATTATATTATCTTCCTGTATCCATTTTTCGATGATTGCACGTTCCTTACGGTGAACTATGTCCACAAAGCCATTGATGCCATTTGCAAGCAAAATATCCTCTTCCTCATTTTTTAAATCAATGATGACCAGATTATGAATTAATTTCATGATCATTATGCCTTCCTCATATAAGTTTCTCTAAGTTCTCCCAGATAAAAGGATTTTTAAATGATCCGCATGCCGGCTGATATATTTCAACGTCGCCGCTCGTCAACGGGAGTATGCATCCGCCTCCGCATAAATAACGAAGCTTACACTGTCTGCACTGTTCTATCTTGAATATCGTTCTGTTGCCTAAAATTTCTACTTTATCCTTGTCAAAAAATTTTTCTTTATAGTTCCCTATCTTGCCGCTTTCGCCATCCAGGCACAGGCACCAGTATATGTCCCCATTTGGTTCACAAATCATAGGAATTGTTTTTGTTATATCACATCTTTTATATTTGATGCTCTGTCTTTTATTTACAGGTCTATGGAGATACCCCTCAAGTTCCCTGAGTTCTACTGGAAGTTCCAAATAATTGTTGATTGTGCCTAAAAGGGGGTTATACGTTTCCAAGTCCGCCACTATCTCATCCCAATCATAAAAATGCTCGTCTATGCCGCCGCTTGTATGATAATCTTTTGCCAAGACAAATCTTAACGTGGTATCCGGCTGATCCAGTATGTTGCTTTTTACCAATAGTTCTATGTATTCCTTTAAGTGACTGCGCAGTTCTTTTGTCCATATGGTTGCTATCCTGATGGACTTATTCATTTGTTGCAAGTATTTGATCCCCCCGATAATTTTGTCGAAGGAATCGGCATAATGGTTAATCTTTTTGATCACAGCATCCGAACCATCCAAGGATACCTGGACTTCATCAAAAGCATCAAAAGAAATCTGATCTTTATATGCCAGAATATTAATGCCGTTTGTATATAATATCTTCTTTTTGGCCACCGCATGTTTGCAGATATAATTGATTGTATCAATATTAGCCGGAAGAAGCGGCTCTCCGCCGCTTACCACAATTTCATCGAGATCGGTATCACCAAAATATGGCAGGCATAGGTACTCCATAATGGATACAATATCCTGCACGTTCATATTCTGCCTATATTCCGGCTTATTTTTGTATTTTTTCTGATAGCAATAATCACAATTAAAGTTGCAGGCATGGGTCAAATTAAATGTGATAGATTTGACCGGAAATTTTGACAGATGAAGTGCCGCCTTTTCCTCGGATTGCCTATCAACTTCTTCCACAATTTCTGGCGGTAATATCTGTTTTTTCTCATGAAAAAAATCTAAGATATTTTATTCTTCACCGGAAAGCGCTTTTCCTGAATTAAGTTTACTTTTTATCAAGACCAATCTATCCAGCATGTATTTTGTAATAATCTCACGGCGGAAACTGATTAAGTTCATAAGCAGAAATGAATGATCATTAGATCTATAAATAAGATTATCAAAAACAAAACGCTTCATATGAAATCCTTCCTGAATGTGCATTATACTTGTAATCATTGCCAAGTTTAGTTTACCATAATTTTACTGCCTCGACAACCTCTTATTTATCTCGTTGTCCCGGGCGGATTTGCAGGTCTGCTTGCGGGCAAAGGGGAAGGATGTTATAATGTTAGCAGCCGGGAGAGGGGCGCACAGACAGCCGGGCGCATTCCGGTGAAAAAAGCGGAAAACAGGAATAGTACAAATGACATATGGGGAATTTTGCACCAGGTTTCAGATTCGGTTAAACGAGCAGCAGGCAGAGGCCGTCCGCAGCGTGGAGGGGCCGGTGCTGCTGCTTGCGGTACCCGGAAGCGGGAAGACTACGGTTCTGATTACAAGACTGGGCTATATGATTTACTGTGCCGGGATTGCGCCGGAGCAGATTCTGACACTGACATACACAGTGGCCGCCACCGGGGACATGGCGGCCCGTTTTCGCTCTTATTTTGGGGAGGAAATGGGTGCCCGCCTGGAATTCCGCACCATTAACGGCGTCTGTGCCAGAATTATCCAGTACTATGGGCGGCTTATCGGCAAAAATGCCTTTTCCCTGGTGACGGACGAGAAGATTCTGGCTTCCATTCTGTCTGCCATTTATCAGAAGGCAGAGGGCGGCTATGCGGCGGGAAGCGATATCAAAAATATCCGCACCATGATCACCTATATTAAGAACCGGATGCTCACCGGGGAAGAAATCCGGCAGCTGGAGGAGGGCTGTGAGTTCCGGATTTCCGAGATCTACGGCGCCTATTGCGGGGAGCTGCGGGGCAGGGGGCTGATGGACTATGACGATCAGATGACATATGCTTATGCTATTTTGCGGAAGAGCCCGGAGACGTTGCAGTATTTCCGCAACCGCTATCCCTACATCTGCGTGGACGAAGCCCAGGATACATCGAAGATTCAGCATGAGATTATCAGGATCCTGGCCGGGGAGCGGGATCAGCTGTTTATGGTGGGGGATGAGGACCAGAGCATCTACGGCTTCCGGGCGGCTTACCCGGAGGCCCTGCTGTCCTTTGAGGAGAACCATCCCGGAGCCAGGGTGCTGCTGATGGAGGAAAATTACCGCTCCAATGCCAGAATCGTGGAGGCGGCGGACCGCTTTATCCGGAAAAATACCCTGCGCCGGGAGAAGCACATGCGGGCGGCCCGTCCGGAGGGCGCGGAGATCCGGGAGTTGGACGTGAAAGGCCGCAGTGTCCAGTACCGTTACCTGCTGAAGGTGGCGGAAGGGTGCAGGATCCAGACGGCAGTGCTTTACCGGGACAACGAGAGCGCGCTGCCCCTGGTAGACTTGCTGGAGCGACAGAGCATTCCCTATCGTATCCGTAGTGCGGAACTGGCTTTTTTTACCCACCGGGTGGTTCTGGATATACAGAACATCATTCTTTTCGCGGAAAATCCCAGGGACACGGATTTGTTTCTGCAGGTTTATTATAAGCTTTCAACCTATATCAGCAAGGAGAATGCGGTTCGGATCTGCGAGATCAGCAGGCAGAAGGATATGGATGTTCTGCAGGCGGCGATTTTTCACGGGGAACTGCAGTCAAAGACCAGGGAGAGCTGCATGGCGGTTCGGTCCGGCCTGAAGGGGCTGCTGAAAGACACGGCGGAGCGGGCGGTAAACCGGATTGTCCGTGAATTGGGCTACGGGGACTATCTGGAACGGTCCGGTCTGGGGGACGGCAGGCTGTTTGTCCTGCGGGCCCTGGCGAGGAACGAGGATTCGCCCCGGCGCCTGGTGGAGCGCCTGGCGGAGCTGCAGGAGATCATCAAAGGAAAAGAAAACGATCCGGAGTGTAAATTTATCCTGTCAACCATTCATGCCAGTAAGGGACTGGAATACCATACGGTGTACCTGATGGACGTGATCGACGGTATTTTTCCGGAACGGATGCCGGAACCTGGGGAGGGTTCCGGCCGGGGAGCGGGGGGCAGCCGCAATGGTTCAAAGCCGGGCATGGCGGGAAAGGGGGCGATAAGCGCCAGGTATGCAGATAAAAGTCTGGCAGGTATGAGACCGGCAGACGTAGACGGGCATATGGCTGTCCCTGTACGGCAGGATGGGAGCGCGGCATACGGAAGCGTGAAATCCAGGGAGGACAGAGACCTGGAGGCGTATGAAGAAGAGAGGCGCCTGTTCTATGTGGGAGTGACCCGGGCGAAGGAGCGCCTGTTCTTGTTCACGGTGAACCAGAAATCTGTGTTCGGAAGAGAACTTATGGAGGGCATGGCGCAGACTCTTTCCGCGCAGGTGCAGGACAAAGCGGATATTCCGGCTTCGTGCCGACAGAATCCGGTATCTCTTTACGGGCGGGCACAGGAGAAAGCGGGTAATCCCGCTGCTGGCGTAACAGCCATGTACGGAGGGATTTTGGAAGGGAAGGAGAGGAAGCCCTTCTCCGCAGGCACTTTTGCGCAGTTCTGTGAAGCCCTGGGAGAAGGGTTGATTGTAGTACATAAGAAGTTTGGGAAGGGCGTGATTACAGAGATGGAGAAAAACTGGGTGATGATCCGCTTTGAGGAAAGGGAACGGAGGTTTGAACTCAGGACTTTATTTGAGAACGGGCTTTTGGAAGCGGGCAGCCACTGACCGGAGCGGCTGCCTTTGCGGGTCTATTTCCCTTCATCCAGGTACAGCTGCACCCGGTTGTTGACCACCTTCGTGATTTCATCCACACCCTTGCTTCCATTGAAATAATCCTCCGCCTCCTCCAGGATGATCGTAAGGATGGGCCTGGTCCGCAGGGGCAGGGGCCTAGCCTCCTGAATCGTCTCCCTGTACTCCGTAAGTTTCTCTTCCGAAGTGTCTTCTCCGTAATAACCCAGGCGGCAAAGACAGTGGGGAAGTAATCCTCCTCACGGATGCCGGAAGCCTCCAGCCACATTCCTTTCGGCCAATTTGCGTATCGTTTTTCCGCGGGCAATCCCTGAGAGCCCTTCAGCTCTCCGCTTTACTTGCGCCTTACGGCCTCCTCCATGGGCAGTCCGGTGCAGTAGTCCAGCTGCCTGGGCTCATATTCTTCGTTTTCCCGCTGTCTGGTGTAGCCTGTATAGCGCCAGGTGGGCTCTTCCAGGTTTTTGCGCCAGGGCCTGTGTTCCCACTGGTACCCACGGAAGGGATCCCTGGTGGTGTTCATCCAATCCAACAGCAGCCTGTGGAGACGGACTTTTTCTTCGTCATAGGTCTCGTCCCGGATCAGATTTTTCATTTCGTAAGGATCTTCCTGTGTATCGTAAAATTCATCCACCGGATCCAACAGATGCACTGCCAGCTTGTAGCGTCCGTCATAAATGGCCCGCATCATCTGCAGCCCGCCGAAGCCGTCGTGATCGATTTCATATCTGGTAAATTCCGTAATAACATAGTCGTTTGTCCGTATTTCCGGATGATATACCTCCTGGAGAAGGCTTTTTCCCTCAAAGATTTTGGGAACAGAGAGCCCCATATATTCCAGAATCATGGCGGGGAGGTTGATGTGGCTCACCGGGTGTTCGTCCACCACGCCCCGGGGAACGCCGGGACCTGCAATCAGCAGCGGAATCCGGGCGATTTCATTGTACATCACAGGACCCTTGGCATGCAGACAGTGGCTTTCCATGCCGTCGCCGTGGTCCGAGGTGTAGATGACCATTGCCTCCGGGGCGCAGGTCCGAATGCAGTCCAGTACCCGGCCCAGTTCGGAGTCTGCAAAGGAATTACAGCCCAGGAATCCGGATACATGGATTTTCAGGGCATCCCGGTCAGTCTCCCGATTTTTTCCGGCCCAGTATTTCTGGTACTGAGGCTTTCCCTCCAGGGTATCCCAGACATTGGGGGATTTGGGAAATTCATACCCTGCAAACATGGATGCATAGGGCTCCGGGCAGAGACAGGGATCGTGGGGCTCGTCCAGGGAAACCGTCAGGAAGAAATCTTCCTCCCCGTGTTTTTGCAGAAAGTCCAGGGCCCGGTTCACGCAGCGGTGGCCGAAAGTGAAGTCCGCGGAAATATTTTTTCCGCTTGTGGCGCTGTCCCGGGAGGCCAGGCGTTCCTCGTCTGTCAGTTCCTCCAGGTAGCAGCGCATGTCATACCAGTATTCCGGATCCCATCCTTCCGGGCAGGCGCCCAGGCCGAAATAGTCGCCTCCGTCCAGGTGCCACTTTCCGATATAAGCCGTGCGGATGCCGTTGTCTGTGAGGCGCTGTCCGATGGTCTTCACATTTGCCCCCAGGGGGATGCAGTTTGCAAAGCTGCCGTTGGAGTGGGGATAGGTGCCGGTGAACAGGGCCGAGCGTGCAGGGCCGCAGACCGGCTGACAGGTGTAGGCATTCTGGTAGCGGATGCCGTTTTCCGCCAGACGGTCCAGATTCGGCGTATGCATGTCCGGATTGCCATAGCAGCCCAGCATGTCCTGGCGGGTTGCGTCTGTCATTAAGAGAATAATTTGTTTTTTGGAATCCTTCATAGTACGATCCTCCCAATTTTTTGAATAAGGACAGTATAACATGAGCAAAGCAACGCTCATGTCAGATGGCCATTCGGCCGTTCTCTGCCTTGGATAAGGACAGTATACCATTATCCCCCGTTATTTTCAAAGGTTACGGAAGTTTTTTCGGTTTTGGAAAGGTTAGTGTAAAGCATATCACGGCGGCTTCCGGAATTTCGGACGTTTTTGCTGCGGTGCGGTCAGCCGATGCCATTTTCGGGGAAGGCGCAGGAACCGGTTTGCCATCCGCTGCCGCCTGCCCGGAAAGTTCTGCGGTTAAGCTGCCGTTCATCAGTTCTGCCAGGGATTTTGCCACAGTGAGTCCAAGGCCGGAACCTCCCTGCCTCCTGGAAGGATCGCTTTTGTAAAAACGGTCAAACAGATGCGGTATATCGGTTTCGCGGATCAATGTCGTGTCGTTTTGAAAGATAACGCGGATGTTCTGGAGATCTTCTGATTCCAGGAGGATTTCCAGGCTGCTGTGGGCGTATCGTCCGGCGTTTTGCAGGAGATTGGAAAAAATACGTTCCAGGGCATCCGCATTGCCCTGGATCAGGACAGCGTGTTCCGGCAGGCGGCTGCGGATTTCCAGATTGCTTTCTTCCAGGATCCGGCAGTGATCGGCAATGCTTTCCCGCAGGATGCGGCAAATGTCCACCGGCTGCAGTTCCAGGGCATAGTCCTGGGCGTGCAGCCTGGAGAAGGCGTAAAATTGGGAGACCAGTTTTTCCATGGCACGGGCGTGCTTTTCTATAATATCCAGGGTATAACGGGTATCCTGTGAACCGGTCTGCAGAGGCGTTTCCGGAGATAGAGCCGGCGGCCTGCTTTGGTAGGAGGGAGATTTCGTAGAATCAGTGTGCTTCATCCACTTCAGATAGCCCAGGATTACCGTCAGGGGTGTCCGCAGATCATGACTGATATTTTCAATCAGCCCCTGAAACTGCCGTTCCCTTTTTTCATAGGAAAGCCTTTCCCGGCGGATTTCCTCCAGGGCAGAGTTGACGGTTTGCGTGAGCCCTTCCAGATCCGGGTCAGGCGCAGGCAGGTGAAGAATCCGGTTTTGGGAGATATCCTCAAGGATTTCCGATAAATCGCGGTGTATTTGCCGCAGTGCATGCTTCAAAGAAAAATACCGGAAAGCCAAGTATCCGGTCCCCGCAGCAAACAGCAGCGCGGGCAGGATTGCCGCGGGAGAGCATAGGATAAGGAGGAGGGCCGCAGGATATGGGAAAAAGTACATATGTTATTCTTCCTTTCTTCAGGCACTGTTTCAGACAGCATGGTTCTGTTTCTTATGACAGATCCTTTTTCCTTAATAAAAATACTCCTGCACCTGAGAAAATAAGGATTCCCGCAGCGCCGGAGACCAGGCATCTGGTCATTCCCTCCGCGCTGCTCCACAAGGTGACGCATTCGGACATGGTGACCCGGGTTCCTGCCGGAAGGAAGTTGACAGGCATCCACATGGCGATATCCATGATGGGCCCGGATTCGAAGGGCAGTATCATTCCGGCCATCAGGAAGATCTTGGGCAAAAACAGCATGACGGTCAGCCATACCAGAATGCTGTAAGAGCCTTTTTCGAACAATTCCAGAAGGATGACTGCCAGGATCTGGGAGGCAATGGTAATCAGGGACATGGCGGGGATCTCCCAAAGCATATCCTGCACCATAGTGGGGCCGGCAGGATTCAGCAGCAATACGGCGCTTCCGATGTACACAGGCAGCACTATGGCCAGCAGTACAAGGGAAGTGACAAGGCAGACGATGCATTTCCCGGCGAGCAGCTGTATCCTGGAGAACCCGCAGGCGATACTGTTGCCCAGGGTGCCGCGCCGTCTGTCTGATTCGTAGAGCATGACGGCTACGGCGAAGGCCACGTAACAATACAGCATGGGTACGGATACAATCATGGAATAGGAGAAGGATGTGATACCGTAACGGAAGTGTTCCACATTTTTCATAAGGCCCAGTGTCACATTCATAAGCAGAACCAGGAAAAGGAGTCCTATGAGTGTTCCGTGGATTTCATCACTACGTACCGTTCTATAAAATTCGCTTTTCAGATAATTCAGCATGTTTCATTTCCTCCGTTTTTCAGATTCATGTAATAGCTTTCCAGACTGGAGCGGTGCCGCTCCAATGCTTTGATATAGAGTCCGTTGTCTGCGGCCAGACGGCTGTAGACTTCCGGTTCCTGCTGACAGCGCCTGATCCGGACTGTTCCGTCAGGCAGTACCTGGAAAGCTTCGTCTGGAAAGCGGCCGGCCAGCAGGGCAGTATACAGCTCCGGATCCGATACCACAATATCCAGATA
This sequence comes from uncultured Acetatifactor sp., assembly GCA_910584865.1. Lineage (GTDB taxonomy): Bacteria > Bacillota > Clostridia > Lachnospirales > Lachnospiraceae > Acetatifactor. The sequence goes on along the minus strand of CAJUCE010000004.1, from coordinate 110,425 downwards.
GTCGATGCATTTTTCCAACAGGCTCTCTTTGGAAAGCTCTTCCAGGAGCCGTCCTTTGCTGAGAAAGCCGAAGTGGGTTGCAATATGCTGCAATTCCGGTAAAATGTGGCTGGAAAGCAGAATCGTTATCTTTTTTTCTGCGTTCAGATCCTGGAGCAGGGAACGGAATTCCGCAATACCGCTGGGATCCAGACCGTTAATAGGCTCGTCCAGAATCAGCAGCCGGGGTTCCCCGATCATGGCTATAGCCAGGCCCAGGCGCTGTTTCTGGCCCAGGGAGAGTTTTTTGCACTTGCTTTTTCGCTTCTCTGTCAATCGGGTCAGCTGCAGCATTTCCGACACCTTTTCTTTGCCGGGTACACCTTTCTGGATACGATAGTATTCCAGGGTCTGTTCTACGGTCAGGTTGGGAAAATAGCCGGGCCGTTCGATGAGAACGCCTGTCTGCATGCGGTATCGGCGAAGCTTTTTTTCCTCAAATTGTCCGAACAGCCGGATTTCTCCTGCCGATGGGAAGAGATGCCCTGCCAACAGTTTCAGAAAGGTAGATTTTCCGGCTCCGTTGTCCCCGATGAGTCCGTAGATACTGCCGGTTCTGACATGAAGATCTACTTTGTCCAGTGCCTGGACAGTGCCATAGGATTTGGAAACTTTGTTGGATTCAATGGCGTAATCGTTCATTTGATGCCTCCTTTTCCGGCCGGACAACGGATGTGCCGCAGGCCGGGTACTTTCTGTCAGCGGGGCCGTATCTTTCGGACCGGGCTCCTGCTGACGAGAATAGTATAAATCTTCGGGGCTTAATAAGTCATAAAGAACCTTTAAAGAAGTTGTAAAAATGGAAAGAAAGCAATTTATGCCTGACAGCAGGAAAAACAAGCATGCAGCGGCATTACCTGAGCCGGAAACCGATTCCGTAGACCGTACGGATATATTCCTGCCCGGAATTGTCGGCATCCCGAAGCTTTTTCCGCAGATTGCTGACATGGACATTGACCGTGTTGTTCTCACCGTAGTAGCCGTTCTGCCATACCAGTTCATAGAGGCTTTCCCGGGAATAGACCTTATCCGGAGCCTGCAGGAACAGGAGCAGGAGGGCATACTCATGGACGGTGAGGAAAATCTCGGTGCCGCAGACTGTCACTTTACGAGATTCCGGATAGAGCTTTATATTCTGATAAGACAGAAAATCAGGCTGCTTTGGAGCAGAGCCGCTGCGCCTGAGGGCAGCATGAACCCGCGCGGCGACTTCCTCCGGTTCAAAGGGTTTTGTAATATAGTCATCCGCTCCGGTTTTCAGGAGAGATACCTTGTCATGCAGGGCGCCCTTTGCGGAAAGAATCAGAACGGGTATGGACAGATGCCGCTCCTCCCGCATTATTCCGAGAAGTATTTCTCCGGATAATCCGGGAAGCATCAGGTCCAGGAGGATCAGGTCAGGGCTTTCTCTATCCAATAAAAGGAGCGCTTCGGTACCGGAAAAGGCGGAAAGCGTCTGACAGCCTTCCGCCGCCAGGATTTCTGCCAGCAGATGATTGATGTCGGTTTCGTCTTCTATGATGAGTATTTTAGGTTGCATCGGATGTCCTTTCTTGGCTTAAATATATTTATTATACCATAATTCCGTGCGCCTCTGCGCACATGGAATCAATAGTTGACTCAATGTTCTTATGAGTCAACATTATACCATGAAAAACTATCCTGTACAGCCTTTCCTTTGCTTGTAATATGGGAAAAACTACGGTAGAATGGAAGAGATCAATGGGACAAAAGGCGTTGGCAGTGTGAAATGATGGTAATAGACGGAAGAAAATGCTGTTTTGGCCATAAGCTGGATACAAGTGAGGATTGGAATGAGAGGAAGAAGCGGATTAATTGATGGAATTCGGAAGTGGAGGAGACGGGCCGGCTGGGCTGCGGCCGGAATTCTGGCAGGGCTGCTGCTTTCTGCCTGCGGCAAGGAAGAGACGGGGACTGCAGAAAATGTCTATGTGTCAGAGGCGGTGCCCGGAGGTGAATTTTCGGAAGGGACGTTTCTGACGCAGTGCAGTTTTAAGGTAGAGGGAGATTATCTCTATTATCTGAATGGCGGAATCTATCGAATTTTGCGGGAAGGGGAATTGAATTTCGAAGAAATAGAACTGGTGGCCTCCAGGGAGGAGCTGCTGGGAGGCAGGGACGAGCGGATTTTTTGTTTTACAGTGGACAGGGCCCGGAATATATATTATTTTGCCGGTCCCTGGCAGAGCATGACGCCTGCCCTGTACAAGCGGTCGGCAGACGGGAGGGAAGTGTACCGGATTGCGCTGGGAGATTGGGAGAGTATGTCAGGCCCCGCTAACAGGCCTGTATTGGCAGTGGATGAGGAAGAAAATCTGTACGCGCTGGATCAGGATTCTCTTCTGCGGTTTGACAGGGAAGGAAATTTGACAGATAAGCTTTCTCTGAAGGAGGAAATGACGGACATTCAGACGGCTGGTGCTTATCTGCTGGAGGGACAGGGCGGGAGAATCTATTTATTGATAGAGAACAAAACGGACGGAAGCAGGGCTGCCTATGAGATCCTGACAGGAGAGACCATGCAGCTGAAGGATTTGAAGGAAGCTTTGGGCAAAACGTCCTCTTCCGGTCTGTATGAGGGGCTGACAGGGCCTTTGATCAGGGAGGGAGATGATTGGCTGTATCAGTACAATCCGGAGACGGGCATCAGCGAAAAGCTGTTGTGCTGGCAGGATTGCGATGTATACAGAAATAACATACAGACAGTGATCCAGCTATCAGAAGAACGCATCCTGGTACTGATGAGTGAAATCGCATCGTCCACTGTCCGGCAGAACCTGCTGCTTTTGACCAGGCTTCCCGCAGGAGAGGCAGCGCAGAAGGAGCAGGTAACTCTGGTTTCCATGACGCCTTCCGGCGATCTGGAAAAGTCGGTGGTGAAATTCAACCGGACCAGCGACAGATACCATGTTACCATCCGGCGCTTACCGGAGGATGACGAAGGAGCCCAGGCGAGACTGGACAGCGCGTTGGCTTCCGAAGAGGGGGCGCCGGATCTGGTGGATCTGACCAACATGGATATCGTCAAATATGCGGAAACAGGAGCATTGGAAGATTTATATCAATATATGGGGGATGGGGAGATTCGGGGGGAGGCATATTTATCCAACTTGCTGGAGGGCTATACCTTTGACGGAAAGCTGGCCTGCATTCCGAAGAGCTTCCGGTTTCTGGGACTCTATGTCACTGACAGGAGGCTGACGGAGGCGGGAGAGTGGACCATGGAAAAGGTGATGGAGGCGGCAGATCAGGTATCCGATGCGGGACTGTTTCCGGATCAATGGGATTACGATATCCTGAGTCAGTTTTGCGGGGAATATATATTGGGGAAATTTGTGGATCTGGAAAAGGGTGAATGCTGCTTTGACGGAGAGGAATTCTGCAGTCTGCTGGAGTGGGTGCGCAGACGGCAGCCGCAGAGCGGGACGCTGCGGGAAAGTATGATGACGCCCATGTATGTGAGGGGCTACAATGATTATCAGGAGCATCTGATGGCATTGGGAGAGGAGACGGTTTTGCGGGGGACGCCTTCGGCAGAAGGCCGAGAGGTATTTCCCGTATTGGCGGAAAATGCGCTGGGGATTCCTGTAAATGCGGGGAATAAGGAAGGTGCCTGGGCTTTTCTGCTCTTTTTCCTGCAAAACGAGGAGACTGACGGCACCGCAGACGCTTTTCCTACATCGCTTGCAATGCTTGACCGGGCGGAGGAGAAAGCCGTGACTCCGCTATATGCAATGACGGGAGACGGGGAACCGGAAGAAAGGCCGCATAGGATTTTGTACAGGGACGGTAATGAAATCGAGATCTATGCGCTGCCTCAAAGTGCGGCAAATGCACTGCGGGATGTGCTGGAGCGCATTGATTTCAAGCCCCGGAGCGGACTGGAGCAGGCGGTGATCACCATTGTGGAAGAGGAGGCGGGCGCTTTTCTGAACGGGCAGAAAACGGCGTCCGGGACGGCGGATATCATACAGAACAGAGTGGGGAATCTGATCAATGAGAACAGGTGAGAGTAAGTAGAAAAGTTTTCCGCCGGGAGTATTGTAATCTGCCGGCAGTCATGTATAATGGAGATATTCATAGAAATCCAGGAGGACAAAAAATGAAAGAACTGATGGAGATTGTGAAGGAGCTGAGCTTCGTCCGGATAGGCGGAAGCGCAGAGGAGAAGAAGGCGGCGGAACTGATTATGGGAGAAGTCAATCGGGCCGCACAGGAGGCAGGCCGGGAGGACATCTGGGGGAAATATGAGACATTCCGGATTCCTGATGCGAAGGTCTCAAAATGCTCTGTGCATGCGGCCGGCCGGGAGATTCCCTGTGCGCCCTTTCTGCAGTCGGGCAACATTGACAGAGAGTGTGAGCTGGTTTATCTGGATGAGGCGTCCGAGATCGATTTCGCGGGAGTCGGCGATCTGGAAGGTAAGGTGGTGCTGCTGAACAAGCTTGCGGATGAGAATGTCTATAAGCGCCTGGCGGAGCATAAGGCCGCGGCATTTATGGTAATGCAGGGGAAATATTACTTTTCAGCAGAGGAGGCATCCATGTATCCCAGAAGGCTGCGGGAGCATTTTATGAGAAACGGGGCGATTCCCGGTTTTGCTATCCCGGCGGCAGATGCGCTCTGGCTGGTTCGGGAGGAAGTGGAGAAGGTGCACCTGACCCTGGAGCAGGAGAATACAGAGCCGGAGAGCCAGAATATCACGGCTGTGATCGAGGGAACGGATCTGAAAGAGGAGAGCATTGTGCTCACGGCTCATTATGATTCCGTACCTGTGGGGACAGGTTCCTGGGACAATGCCACAGGTACGGCGGCACTATTGGCGATCTTCAGGCATTTTGCGGCACATCCCGCCAGAAGAACCCTGCGCTTTGTCTGGTGCGGCAGCGAGGAGCTGGGGTTGCTGGGGTCAAAGGCTTATGTGGAGCAGCACAGGGAGTTGCTGGAAAAGATTGTGTTCTGTTTCAACTTTGATATGTGCGGCACGGTTTTGGGAGCAAACAAAATCATTGTCACAGGCGAGAAGGAACTGCAGACATTTGCGGAGCAGTATTGTAAGATCACAGGGTATTCCGCAGAGTTCGGGGTAGGCGTACATTCCAGTGATTCCGCGCCCTTCTGCGATAATGAGATTCCGGCGCTGGGACTGAGCAGAGAGACAGTGACGGCATCTATACATACCATTCACGATCTGATGCCCACGCTCAGCGAAAAGGCGATATGCAGGAATGTGGAATTCGCCGTAAGGATGATCGGGGATGTGGCCAATGCGGCAGTGGTTCCCGTGAAGAAGGGAATGCCGGAGGAAACGAAGAAGGAACTGGATAAATATTTCCACCGGGATAAGGACAAAGAGCAGGACAAGAATAAAGAGCAGGATAAGAATAAAGAGCAGGATAAGGACAAGTCCGGAAAATAAAAGGCTGCAAAAGCTGTGAAGAAGCAAGGGCTGATGGATTCCGCCAGACAAAAGGCGGAAAACATCAGCCTTTTACAGACGCATTCGTTTTTTCGTATTTGTAAAATCGGTTCATCTATGGTACAATATGACCATATTCGTGGCAGGAAACGGCCGGATGGCCATCTGCCATGTGCCATGTGCGTTGCTGTGCACATGGTACAATGTTGACTCAGAGAGCATAGTGAGTCAGCTTCGGATTTCATATGCGCTGACACGCATGCACTTATGGTTCAACATGAATACATTGTGATACAAGATCAGGAGGTCATAATATGCCACAGAGAACAGACATCAAGAAAGTACTGATCATAGGCTCCGGCCCAATCATTATAGGCCAGGCCTGCGAATTCGATTACTCCGGCACCCAGGCCTGTAAGGCATTGAAAAAAATGGGTTATGAGATTGTGCTGGTGAATTCCAATCCCGCAACCATCATGACAGATCCGGAGATCGCGGATGTCACCTACATCGAACCGTTGAATAAAGAACGACTGGAGCAGATTATCGCCAAGGAGCGGCCGGATGCGCTGCTGCCCAATTTGGGAGGCCAGTCCGGACTGAATCTCTGTGCGGAGCTGGCAAGCGCAGGAATCCTGGAGAAGTATCAGGTGAAGGTAATCGGCGTGCAGGTGGATGCCATCGAACGGGGGGAGGACCGGATTGAATTTAAGAATGCCATGAATGCCCTGGGGATCGAGATGGCTCGAAGCGAAGTGGCTTATACGGTAGAAGAAGCGCTGCAGATTGCGGACAGACTGGGATACCCGGTGGTACTGCGCCCGGCCTATACCATGGGCGGCGCCGGGGGCGGTCTGGTATATAATAAAGATGAGCTGCGGACTGTCTGCGCCAGAGGACTGCAGGCTTCCCTGGTGGGACAGGTGCTGGTGGAAGAGTCCATTCTGGGCTGGGAAGAGCTGGAACTGGAAGTAGTACGGGATGCGGACGGCAATATGATCACTGTCTGCTTTATCGAGAATATTGATCCCATGGGCGTGCATACAGGGGATTCCTTCTGTGCGGCGCCGATGCTTACCGTACCGGAGGAGGTACAGAAGAGACTGCAGGAACAGGCTTACCGGATCGTGGAATCCGTGCAGGTCATCGGCGGTACCAATGTGCAGTTTGCGCACGATCCTGTCAGCGACCGGATCATTGTCATAGAGATCAACCCCAGGACATCCAGATCCTCTGCCCTGGCATCCAAGGCGACAGGTTTCCCCATCGCTTTGGTGAGCGCCATGCTGGCAGCAGGGCTTACCCTGAAGGATATTCCCTGCGGGAAATACGGTACATTGGATAAATATGTACCGGACGGCGATTATGTGGTGATTAAGTTCGCCCGCTGGGCCTTCGAGAAATTCAAGGGTGTGGAGGACAGGCTGGGCACCCAGATGCGGGCCGTGGGAGAGGTTATGAGCATCGGCAAAAATTATAAAGAAGCGTTTCAGAAGGCCATCCGTTCGCTGGAAATCGGACGTTACGGTCTGGGACAGGTGCCCAGGCTGGAGGAAAAATCCAGAGAGCAACTACTTCGGATGCTGCTGAATCCTTCCAGCGAGCGGCATTTTGCCATGTATGAGGCGCTGAAAAAAGGCGCATCCGTGGAAGAGATCCATGAGATTACCCATGTAAAGAAATGGTTTATCGAGCAGATGGAGGAGCTGGCGCAGGAAGAGCTGGCGCTGCTGGCCTGCAGGGGGGCGTTTCCCGGGGATGAGCAGCTTATTCAGGCCAAGAGGGACGGATTCTCGGATAAGTATCTGAGCATTCTGCTGGAGATTCCGGAGCAGGATATCAGAGAGCGCAGGATTGCCCTGGGCGTGGAGGAGGCCTGGGAGGGCGTCCACGTCAGCGGTACGCCGGACAGCGCATACTATTTTTCCACATACAATGCAGCAGATAAGAATCCGGTCCGGGAGGACAGGCCAAAGGTGATGATTCTGGGAGGCGGTCCCAACCGTATCGGCCAGGGAATCGAATTTGATTATTGCTGTGTCCATGCCTCGCTGGCTTTAAAGAAGCTGGGCTTTGAGACAATTATTGTAAACTGTAATCCGGAGACAGTGTCTACCGACTATGACACTTCGGACAAGCTCTACTTCGAGCCGTTAACGCTGGAGGATGTGCTGAGTATTTATAAGAAGGAACAGCCGGTAGGCGTGATTGCACAGTTCGGCGGACAGACACCTCTGAATCTGGCTGCGGATCTGGAGAAAAACGGGGTGCGCATTTTGGGGACTTCGCCAGCTGTCATTGATCTGGCGGAGGATCGGGATCAGTTCCGGGCCATGATGGACAAGCTGGAGATTCCTATGCCTGAGTCCGGCATGGCTGCCACGGTGGAGGAGGCTCTGGAAATTGCCCACAGGATCGGATATCCCGTAATGGTGCGCCCTTCCTATGTGCTGGGAGGCAGAGGCATGGAGGTGGTGTATCATGACGAAAGTCTCACCGATTATATGAAGGCGGCGGTGGGCGTGACGCCGGACCGTCCTATTCTCATCGACCGTTTCCTGAATCATGCCACCGAATGTGAGGCGGATGCTATCAGCGACGGTACCCACGCCTTTGTGCCCGCAGTGATGGAGCATATCGAGCTGGCGGGAATCCATTCCGGAGACTCGGCATGCATGATTCCTTCCAGGCATATTTCGGAGGAAAATGTGGCTGTAATCAAGGAATACACTCGCAGGATTGCGGAAGAGATGCATGTGCGCGGGCTGATGAATATGCAGTATGCTATCGAGAACGGCAGAGTATATGTGCTGGAGGCCAATCCCCGGGCATCCCGTACCGTGCCTTTGGTATCCAAGGTCTGCAATATCCGCATGGTGCCGCTGGCTACGGAGATCATTACATCCGAAATTACGGGCCGTCCGTCCCCTGTGCCGGGATTAAAGGAACAGGAGATTCCGTACTACGGCGTGAAGGAGGCGGTATTCCCCTTCAATATGTTCCCGGAGGTTGACCCGATCCTGGGACCGGAGATGCGTTCCACCGGAGAAGTATTGGGACTGTCCGCATCCGCAGGCGAAGCATTTTTCAAGGCCCAGGAAGCCACCCAGACCAGGCTTCCCTTGAGCGGCACTGTGCTGATCAGCGTAAACCGCAGGGATAAGGCCGAGGTAGTGGAGGTAGGAAAGGCATTCCGGGATGCGGGATTTCGGATTCTTGCCACCGGAACCACCTGTACATTGCTGAATGAGGCGGGAATAGAAGCCGGGAGGGTGAAGAAATTATATGAAGGAAGGCCGAATCTGCTGGATCTGATTACCAACGGAGAGATTAATCTCATTATCAATTCCCCGGTAGGAGACGACAGCGAGTACGACGACAGCTATCTGCGGAAGGCGGCGATCAAGGCAAAGATTCCCTATATGACTACCATTGCGGCAGCGAAGGCCACTGCGGAAGGGATTCTCCATGTGCAAAAGGCCGGCAACGGGGAGGTACATTCCCTGCAGACGCTGCATGGGCTGATTCGGGAGAAATAAGGCAGGTTTCGCGGGGGGAGGGCCGTGCAGGAATGAATGGTATCAGGAGCGCGGCATTACGGAAGCTGCGGAAGGAAAAAGTGAAGCGCGGCATTAGGGAACAAAGGGGAAAGCGGTGCGGCAGGGACGGGTTATAAGAAGCTGTGAGATAAAGGCGAGGGAGCGGATGGCGAGGGCTTGGATATGGCGGAATTACTGGAGAATCTCAATGAGCGGCAGCGGGAGGCCGTGTTGGAGACAGAAGGATATGTGAGGGTGATTGCCGGTGCCGGCAGCGGGAAGACCAAGCTGCTGGTGAACAGGTATGCTTATCTGGTGCAGGATTACGGAATTGACGCTTCCAATATTTTGTGTGTCACTTTTACCAACAAAGCGGCCGGAGAGATGAAGAGGAGGATATGCGGACTGATCGGGGATGACAATGATGTCAGCCTGATCTGTACGTATCATGGATTTTGCAACAGGCTGCTGAGGGAGAATCCGGAGAAGCTGTTCCTGAACAAGCAGTTTCAGATCATGGATAACCATCAGCAGAAGACGGTCCTGGGTGAAATCTATCAGAGAATGGAGCTGAAGCTGGATTATGCCACCTTTGAAGCCATGCTGCGAAAGATCGGCTATGTGAAACGGAATCTGAAATACGTAGCCAGGTTGTGTAATCCCAGGCCCTGCCAGATCATGGAGGAGATCAGAAATCAGGATGACAGGATCATCGAGTCCTTCCTGCAGCGTCAGAAGGCCACCTATTCGCTGGATTTTCATGATCTTATCGCCTGTGCGCTCTATCTGCTGGAGACGGATGAGGAGATCCGGGAAAAGTGGCAGGAGAGGCTGAATTATATCATGGTGGATGAGTTTCAGGACAGCTCGGCCGTAGAAATGCGTCTGGTGGAGATCCTGTCCAGAAGATATCGCAATCTGATGATTGTAGGGGATCCGGATCAGAATATTTATGAATGGAGAGGATCGGATGTCAGATTGTTGGTGGAGTTTGACAAAGCCCATGAAGGGACGAAGACGATTATTCTGAACCAGAATTACAGATCTACACCCCAGATTCTGCAATGTGCCAATACCCTGATAGAGAAGAACGAGCTGCGTCTGAAGAAAGACCTGTTTACCAGAAACGCTGCGGGCAAGCCTGTGGTTCATTTTCATTCCAAAGATGACTTTGCGGAAATGGATCGGGTGGCCGATACGATTCTGGATTTACACAAGAGGGAGGGACTGCGGTATTCGGATTTCGCTATTCTGTACCGCTCCGGATTTTTATCCCGTGTGGCTGAAAAAAAGCTGGCGGAGAGAAAGATTCCTTATGAGATATTCGGAGGTGTCCGTTTCTACCAGAGAATGGAGATTCTGGATATTCTGGCTTACCTGAAGCTGATTGCCTATGACGACGATGATGCCTTCAAAAGAGTTGTGAACACGCCCCGCAGGAGGTTCGGGCGGGCGAAGATGAACCTGCTGGAGACGAAGAGGGAATGTGCCCGAAGCCGGGAAGAACTTACGGGCCGATGGGACTGGGATCAAAATACGGATTCGGAAAACCGGTTCACATTGTTTCGGACTTTAAGCGAGAATCTGGATGATCCGGAATTTTCGGGCAGCGACGTGGGAGATTTCGTTCGCTTTGTGGAGAGTATGCACAAAAGATGTGCGGAATTACGCATATCGGATATTGTAAATGAAGTCACGGAGAAGACCGGGTATGAGAGTTATATCCGGGAGCTGGGAGATGAGGAGAGGCTGGATAATCTGGCGGAATTCAAACGCATTGCCAACGAGTTCGAAGGGGAATTCGGCGAGAATCTGAGTCTGACAGAATTTTTGCGCCAGATTGCGCTGCAGTCCGGGGAGGAGGACGGAGGCGAGTCCAGGGATACCGTGAAGCTGATGACCATTCATTCTTCCAAGGGTCTGGAATTTCCTGCGGTGTTTATCCTGGGTTTTACGGAGGGGATCTTCCCTTCGGCGAAGACATTGGGGGAGAGGAAGAAGCTGGGGCTGGAAGAAGAGCGCAGATTGTGTTATGTGGCGATCACCCGGGCGGAAAGATATCTTTTCCTGATGGACTCGGAAGGCACTTCGGACAATGGAATGAAAAAGCTGTATTCCCGTTTTCTGGAGGAAATCGGGGAAGAAAATTATACGCGGATCGGCCGGATTTCCGAAGAGCTTAGGCGGGAGCGCAGCAGGTATACGGCGAGGCTGAACGGGGAGTTGCGGGAGGAGCCGGCGGTCGATAAGAAGCCGGGCGATGCGGTGGAGCATCATATATTCGGAAAAGGAGTAATTCAGTCCATCGATGCAAAGCGGGGGAGCTACTGTGTCAAATTCGAGAAGCTGCAGCATCCCAGGAATATCTCGGCCGGTTATTTTGCCAGGGAGCATGCGGATATCCGCGGGAAGGGGGATGCGGCGCAGGCATCGCAGGGGCCGGAGGCTGTGAAGAGAGAGGAGACAGACAGCGGAGCGCGTGTTTCGGAGAAGACTTTTCCGGGGAGGATGAATGAGGGAGAGCAGAGGCGGGAGACAGAGCGTCGGGAAGAGACAGAGCATTTGGAAGCAGAGGAGCGGCGGGAAGGGGCAGAGCGCCAGGAAACAGCAGACCGTAGGGAAGAGATAGAAGAGACAGAGCACTGGAAAGCGGCGGTGCAGGAAGGTGCAGAGGGCCGGGAAGCAGCGGATCGGCCGGAAGGGAAAGTAGGTCAGGGAGAGGCGGCTCGGCGGGAGGAGTACTTACGGAGAGGACTGTCAGAGAAGGAAGAAAGGAAGGACTGCCCGACAGAACCGGGCGGTGCAAAAGCAAAGATAATCGCAGGGGATCTCCCTGTCATGCGGAACCGGCCGGCAGAGCCGGATGAGGCCGAAGAGCCGCAGCCGGACAAGGCACAGCGGCCGCAGAAAAGCAGCCTGAACCTCTGGAAGCAGGAGGATGTACCCCGTTCCGGATGGAGCTGCGTGGGCGTGGAGGATCTGGGAGCGCCGGTGGGAATCTGCCAGATGTGCGGTTACCAGATTATCCGCTATGTTCATCACATGGAGCATCCCGCTTATAAGCCGCTGTCTGTAGGCTGCGTATGCGCAGGAAAAATGGAAGGCGACATTGGGGCGGCCAAGAGACGGGAGGCGGAATTCAAAAAGCGCCAGGCCAGGCAGGAACGATTTCTGAGGCGTGACTGGATGGTATCCAAAAAGGGAAACGAGTATCTGAAAATAGACGGCCATGTGGTGGTACTGTACCGTTTTGAGGCAGAGAAGCTCTGCTGGAAATATTCCGTGGACAATGTATTCGGCAAGACGGCTTACGCCGCCAGAGAGGCGGCGATAGCCGGTGCCTTTGATGCTTTGGAAGAAATGAAAAAATAAGCGGGGTACTCAGCGGTAGTCCTTCATATAATCTCCGTGGGCATCGATGAGCTCGTCGCACATGGACACGATTTCGTCCACGGAGAGTTGGGCTGCGGTGTGCGGATCCAGCATGGCAGCCTGGTAGATGGCTTCTCTCTTCCGGGTCACCGCGGCTTCGATGGTCATCAGCTGAGGATTGATATTGGTCATGTTCATAGCGGCCAGCTGTACCGGCAGGCGGCCGATTTTGCAGGGATGCACTCCCATATTGTCGATCAGGCAGGGAACCTCCACGCAGGCGTCAGCCGGCAGATTGGAGATCAGTCCTTCATTCAGCACATTTCCGCCGATCTTGTAGGGACGGTTGGTCACTACGGCCTCCATGATATAGGACGCGTATTCTCCGGTGCGGGTATGGGTGACTTTGCCGTCATTCAGGATGTCGTTTTTCTCTTTTTCCCAGCCTGCGATCTGGTTCACGCAGCGGCGGGGATATTCGTCCAGAGGAATATTGTATTTTTCGATTAATTCCGGACGGTTGGCCTTGATAAACCAGGGATTGTACTCTGCGTTGTGTTCACTGGATTCCGTACAGTAATATCCCAGCCGGCGTATGTATTCATAACGAACCATGTCTGTATGCTTTTCCGTGCGGTTTTTCTCGGCTGCGCGCTTTTTGATCTCGGGATACAGGTCATTGCCGTCTTTGTCGTAGAGCTCCAGCAGCCAGGCCATATGGTTGATACCGGCAATGGTCTCCCTGCGGCCTTCCAGATGATCCTCCATACCCAGGCTTTTCAGGAGATGCTCGGAGCAAACCTGCACGCTGTGGCACAGACCGACGGTCCGGACATTGGTATAGCGCTGCATATAGCCGGAGAGCATGGCCATGGGATTGGTGTAATTCAGGAACAGGGCATTGGGGCATACCGCTTCCATGTCCTCCGCGAAGTCACGCAGCACGGGAATGGTACGCAGGGCGCGCATGATACCGCCGATTCCCAGTGTATCGCCGATGGTCTGGCGCAGGCCGTATTTCTTCGGGACTTCGAAATCGGTGATGGTGCAGGGGTCATACAGGCCCACCTGTATGGCGTTGACTACAAAGTCCGCACCCTGAAGGGCTTCCCGCCTGTGCTCCACGCCCAGATATGTTTTGATTACACAGCGGCCTTCATTGGTGTTTTTGTTGATAGCGCTTAAGATGATTTCCGATTCTTCCAGACGTTTGGGATCGATGTCGTATAAAGCGATCTCGCTATGCTGCAAGGAAGGCGTACACATGCAGTCACCCAGTACATTTCTGGCAAATACGGTACTTCCGGCTCCCATGAATGTAATTTTAGACATTTTGGCTCCTTTCGCCGTCGTGGACGGTTTGTTTTTGTTAAAATTTTCCGATGCCTTTATTATAGCCGTTTTGTCGAAGAGGTGATAGGGAATTTGTTTCTAAAAATAAGATAAATGTTGCTTTTGGATTGTAGCGGATTTGGCCCGGCGGATGTTTGGGCGGAAGCTGTTGCAGGATAGGACAGGGGCGGAAAGTGATTGACAGGAGGCAGATATGACAGGCGCCAGAGAATATTACCGGGAGACAGGATCGGGAGAAGCGTTGGCATTCTATTTCTGCGGTTGGGAGAAATGTGAGCCGGGGCATGCCTTTGGCCCGGCGGTGCGGCCCCATTTTTTATTTCATTTCATTTTGTCCGGGAGAGGATATTACGAGAGAGGTGGGGTGCGCCATGCACTTCGGGCAGGGCAGGGATTTTTGATCCTTCCGGGGGAATCTACCTGCTACGAGGCGGATCGGGATGAACCCTGGGAGTATTGCTGGATCGGTTTCGGCGGGAAAGAGGCGGGAGGTATACTGAAGGAGTGCGGTCTGGGAGAGGATAGCCTGATTTATGAAGACCGAAGCGGCGGGCGGCTGAAGCGGGAGATGATGCAGCTGGTGGATTCTTTCGTTCATTCGGAGGTGAACAATTATTCTTTGCTGGGACGGCTTTATTTGTGCCTGTCCTGTATGGTTGCGAAGGCGCCGGCGGGGGGAGGGGCGGTACAGGATTACGTCAGCCGCAGTCTGGAGTTTATCCGCAATAATTTCAGTTATGACATCGGCGTGGCGGAGATCGCCCGCAGCGTAGGGATCGACAGGACATATCTGTACCGGATTTTCAGGAGGCAGGTGGGAGAGGCCCCGAAAGAATATCTGACGGCTTTCCGGCTGGGGAGGGCGGCAGAGATGCTGGAGGACACGGCACTGTCTGTGACGGAGATTGCGCTGTCCTGCGGATTTAAGGAAGCGTCTCTGTTTGACAGACATTTCGGGGCAGCTTATCATTGCACTCCCCTGCAGTATCGGAGAGAACGGAAACGAATGCGGCAGATTGGGGAACAGAGGGGATAGGAGAGATTTTGGTACTGTGGAATAATGGGATATGGCACTCCTGCTTTTCGGGAGTGCTGTTTTTGTGCGGAAATACTGCATTTCATGTATGATTTGCAGAAATGGTGGAAAGCTCTTGCTGAATTGACAAAATGAATCCGTGGAAAAGGACGTAGAATATGATATCATTTTTGGAGATGGCGCAGCATTATCCCATCGGTGCAAAGGTCGATATTCCGAAAGAGAACGGCGGAGTGAAAAACGGGCAGGAGATTATCGGATATGAATATTATAATGGAACGGGTTATCTGATATTTCGCGATAATGAAAAGGTGGAAGCGGAAAAATTGATGCAGCCCGGTGACCAGGGGAGTCGGCAGTATGATATTTTGCAGTAAATCTTTATAAAATATTAGGAAACATACAATAAAATCTCAAAATACCTTTCTGCGTCGCTGCTATAATAAAATTTGTCAATAGAATCCGAGACAGGATTCTATTATCAAAAGTCTGTAATAGAAGGCGACAGGAGGGATTACTATGAACGGAAATCAGAATGCCATACGTTGGAATGACATATATAGAGAACAAAGTGCCCGCCATGTTGTGCCGGAGCGTCCAGGTCCGGGCGGACAGAGGAGTGGGACAGGCGGCAGCGGAAGAAACGGGAGAGGTTACGAATCCCGAAGGACGGCATGGGGAAATGAAGTTGCCGGAGACCGCGCAGGAAGAAGCGTGAGGGGCTGCGATCTGCAGAGGATGACGCGGGGAAATGAAGTTGCCATAGACCGCACAGGAAGAGACAGGAGGGGCTGTGGCCTGCAAAGAACGGCGCGGGGAACAGAAATTGTCAAAGACCATGTCGGAAGCACCGGTGTCAAAGGCAGGGGCGGTGCCTCCGGGATAACAGGACATAGGACGGACAGAGAACGGGAGCGAAAAAGAGCGGCGCTGGAGCGAAAATGGAAAAAACAGCGCAGGAGACGCCTTGCCAGAGCTTTCTGCGCATGTGCGGCATGTTTTGCCCTGTTTATGGGAATCACGGCCGTAGTACCAGGGCTTCCGGCTCTGTACAGAGGGCTGTTTTCCGCTCCGCCCACACAGTCCGATACCGGGAGGATATTCGCCGCGGATGGAAGCGGGTATACAGGGGGGACAATCGACGAGACCCAGGAGCTCCTGCAGGAGCTTCTGGAAAAAAACGAGGAAACACTGGACTATGTGTCCGGTTATGCGGATCGGGAGGATTATATCGGTAAGGACATCGATCTGTCGTCGGATTATACGGCAGGAGAGGTGCCCCTTTTGATGCAGTGGGACAGGCGGTGGGGATATGACGCCTACGGGAAGGAAATGATCGGTCTGGCGGGCTGCGGACCGCTTTGTCTGGATATGGCGTATCTGTATTTTACGGGGAATACGGATATGACACCGCGGAAGATGGCGGAGTTTGCCTATGACAACGGGTTTTATACGGAGTCCGGAACCAGTTGGAGCCTTTGGACGCAGGGGTGCGCTCTGCTTGGAATGAGCGGAGAAGAACTTCCGCTGGATGAGGAGAGGATGAAGGCTGAGCTGGATGCCGGCGGCCTGATCGTATGCAGTATGCGGCCGGGAGATTTTACTACTAGGGGGCATTTCATTCTGATCCGGGGATATGGTGAGGACGGTTTCTATGTGAACGATCCCAATCGCAGGAGCACCAGCGGGAAGGTGTGGGACTATGAGACCTTGCGGCCCCAGATCCGGAATCTGTGGGGACTGAGAGGAGAGGGTTGACAGGATATTCCGTTACCGGGACTGCAGGACATTGAAGCCGGAGAAGGCCGGGAATATAGGCTTTTGGATCGGAACATGGCCGGACAACAATGGATACAATAATAATAGGAGACTGCCGCAAACCGGGAACGGAATGCAGCAGCATTTTGTCAGTAAAGTATCTTGGAAGCCAGCTCTATTTCCCGTCTGGCCAGCATCAGAAGATTGGCTTCGTAGGCATTGGAAGCCTGGATGCGCTGCCGGTCATCATTCCATGATTTCAGAAGGCGGGCATGCTCCAGACGTTGTTTTGAGAGCTTTGCATTTAGGAGTTGGGCCTGCAGCCGTTTGGCCTGGGCTTTTTTATTCAGATATTCCTTCAGCAATTTTTTGCGCCGCGCTTTTTTGGCCTGCTGGGCTTTCAGGCGTTTCCTTGCCGCAGCCCGGCGGGCTCTCTCGTCATCCTGCAGCCCGTAGGTGTAGCCGTAGCTTTTTTCCCATGTGTCATCAATGTGAATGAGACCGAATCTGGGGACACGGCTTCCGTAATTGGTAGATTTGGCCTGCGCCAGGAACTGCAAAACCTGCCGTTCATAGACAGGATCATTCTGCATTCTCCTGTAGGCGGCATCCGTGATATCGATAAACCAGTCCAGGCGCTTCTGGGAGGGATGGGTATAGAGCTGTTTCATTTTTTCGTGAAAATAAAGCTTGTATTCCGCCAGCGTCATATCTTTGGGATGGACAAAATATTTTTGCGACAGCATGGCGGAAAAGCTGCTGTCTTGTGTTTTTTCACCGGCGGGTGCAGAAGTGCCCAGCGTGTTATCATAACCGGTTTCGGCAGTGTAGCCTGTATTGATCGTATTCCCCATAGCAGCCCCTCCTTCGTTCTATTGGCAATCCATGTTGTTACGTTTCTGTTTATACGCATAAGCGCATTCAGCAGCCGTTTTCTGCTTCTGCTCTATGGAAGCGCTCACTCGTTATATCATTTGCGGGCAAAGATTTTTGGCTGTGAGTATAAATTGCCGGAAGACGATTCGTTATTATATATATCGGGATACAGGCAGGTTTTTTTGAGATATCAGGCATAAATTGCTGTGATAATGACACGAACAGTAACATTTTTCTTGAAAAGTGCCGTCATTTTTGCCAGGGGTGTTGCTTTTTCTGCAAGTCAGAGTATAATAAAATTATCGCATGTGTGCTATTGCATCTGTTTTGTACAGTGAAGGTGGGACAGGCTGTTGGGTAGGTTTTAATCTGCAGTGATGCGGCAGGAGGGGAAGGAATGGCAGAAAAAGTATTGCGTATCAACATGTTCGGAGGATTTGCTATGTACTATGGAGAGAACGCAGTGATTTTGAACAAGACAGGGAGTTCTAAATCAGTTCGCCTTCTCCAGATCCTTCTGCTGAGCCTGAAGGGAGGAATTTCTAAAAGCGAGCTGATTGACAATCTGTACGGATGGAACGACAAAACAGATATGGCAAACCGTAATAAAAATTTAAACAATCTGATCTACCGTCTGAAAGGCCAGCTGGCTGCGGGAGGCGAATATGTGGAAATCATTGACGGGATGTGCAGCTTCAAGAGTGCCATTCCTCTGGAATTGGATACTCAGAGATTTGAGGATACAGTGATTGCAGCCAGAAGTATGGGGGGGGTAAAACGCATTCGTTTGCTCAGCAGAGCCAACGAGATGTACCGGGGGGAGCTCCTTCCCGGGAATTCGTCCGAGATATGGTTTTTCCATAAAAGCAATTATTATAAGGAACTATACGTGGAAACTGTGACGGCATTGGAAGAAGAATTTCTTCGGACAAGGGATTTTAAGAGCCGGTTGCGGCTGTATGCCAGGGCAGCAGCCATTTACCCTTTTGAAAACTGGCAGGTAAAACAGATTCGCTGTAATCTGGAGGTATATCGGTATGAAGAGGCTATGGAGATTTATAATGATACTATGGAGCTTTATGCCCGGGAACTGGGCAGTCCGCCTACAGCCGAGATGCAGGAATGTTTTGAAAGAATAGAGTTGATGGACGAAAGCCACAGAAAAAATACCGGGGATGCCGGGGGGTGGAAGAAGCTGGACAAACTTTTCCTGGGGCGGAAGGAAGATATCAAGAGAAATATATTCGGTGAGGATAATGTAAAGGGAGCATATTATTGTACATATCCCAGTTTTGTGGATTATTGCCGTCTGGTGGCAAGGGCCAAATCCAGAAGCCAATTCGATGCGGTTCTGATGTTTCTGACATTGAGCCAGAAGGAGAGAGGGGGACTCAAACAGCTCGACATGCAGGGACAGATGCATTTGCTGAAAGGCGTGATCGGAAGTTGCCTGAGAATCGGAGATGCTTATACCAGATATGGAAACCGACATTATAATAATCCGGCGGTTTGCGGGTATGTGAGGATACACAATCACTTTTTATGGATGAAATCAAGTAATGATTTACTTCCGTGGAAGGGTGATTGTGTTTTTTTGTGCCAGTACAGTAGGGAGGTGAATCAAAAGCTTTTGTTTTTTGTAAATAATATAAGGTTTTAAAAGATATGAGGCAGTTTGCAGGATACTTCTCTTGCTACAATAGAAAACGAAGATAGGAAGTGTCTCCGGACTTTTATGTATGGCGGCGCCTGCATGGGAGCCTGGTTTTGGGAGACCGGAAGGAGACATGCCCGCGTGTGCTTGTCGGCGGGATATTGATTTTCCTGAGAAAGGAATGGATATTCCGGTTATATCGGGAGGAAAGAGACGGCGCGCGGGTTGTAGTGAGAAGAAGGAGAGAGGAAAATGCACAAGAAGAAAATTAACAGTGTATTAAAAGGGGTTCTTGTAGCAGGAACGGCAGTCGGCGGGGCGGCTGTCATGACAGAGGCGGATGTGGTATATGCTGCGGAAAATGAGTATCAGCCGGAGGAAGAGATTGTACTGCCTCTGGAGGATGAGACTGAGGAGGAACAGGATGAGGCGTCTGTACTGAATTCCATGTCCGTATCGGCGGAGGAGTCTACTGCGCTTTCTACGGAGGCATCTAACAGCGCGTCTGATCAGCTGATCGCCGACAGCGTGGCAGAGTCGGCAGAGTCGGTAAGATTATCGGTTTCGGCCAGCGAGTCCGCGGCATTTTCTGCATCGGTATCAGCCAGCGAGGCTGAAGGATCCAGAGCGGCCAGCGAGTCTGCGGCAGCAGAATCGGCCAGCCGGAGCGCATCAGCAGAGACATCAGGATCGGTGTCTGCGTCAGAATCGGCAAGCAGTTCTCTGGAACAGGTGACAGACAGTGAGACAGGAAGTAATGCGTCAAATTCAGAAAGTATAAAGGCATCGGAGAGCAAGAGTTTGTCTGTTGCGGCATCAGAGGCGCAGAGTACTGCTGCAGATAGTGCAAGCACGAGCGCGGAGGGGTCTGTTAGTGATGCGATAAAGGATAGCGAAGAGGCATCTGAGGCAGCGTCAGCTGAAAGTCAGTCGACTGCATCGGACAGCACAAAGGACAGCGAAGCGGAGTCTGCTGAGATTTCCGAACAGGCCAGCGCGAGCGCGGAGGCCAGCTTGTCAGCCAGTAATTCTGCAGCATCAGCCAGTGAGGAAGCCAAATCTGTATCTGAGAGCACGAGCAAGATGGCCAGCGAGAGTATAAGTGCAAGCAAATCAGCCAGCGAGAGTTTAAGTAAAGCGGGTTCGGAAGCGGATTCAGTATCCGAGAGCGCGGGCAAGACGGCCAGCGAGAGTATAAGTGCAAGCAAATCAGCCAGCGAGAGTTTAAGTAAAGCG
>CAJUCE010000004.1:89948-90022 GCA_910584865.1 uncultured Acetatifactor sp. | reverse complement strand
GGTTCGGAAGCGGATTCAGTATCCGAGAGCGCGGGCAAGACGGCCAGCGAGAGCCTAAGTGCAAGCAGGTCAGC
>CAJUCE010000004.1:59757-89848 GCA_910584865.1 uncultured Acetatifactor sp. | reverse complement strand
GCAAGACGGCCAGCGAGAGCCTAAGTGCAAGCAGGTCAGCCAGCGAGAGTTTAAGCAAAGTGGCTTCGGAAGCGGGGTCAAAATCTGGGAGCACAAGCAGGTCGGCTAGCGGGAGCGTAAGTGCCAGTACGTCGATGAGTACGAGCCTGCACAGCGTTTCGGAGAGTGCATCGGCTTCAGCGGAGTCAGCCTCCTTGTCCGACAGTGCAGATAAGGATACAGTTGAAAGCCGGAGCCAGTCAGTCATTCTGAGTGTCAGTGCATCAACCAGCGGAAGCAAATCAGTTTCGATGTCTGTATACGCAAGTCTGTCAGACAGCTTGTTGGCGGCTGAGAAAGAGTCGTTATCTACAAGTGAGTCGGTTTCGAACGCTCAAAGCCTATATGACAGTACATCTATGGCATTTGTGGAGGATAAGAAGCTTGAGGAATACTTTAAAGACATTGAAGCGGAAAAGAAAAATGTAGATACTGCTTTACAGGAGTGGAAGAATAGCGGAAATGCCGGAGGGTATTGGACAGCTGCGAATAAGTTGGCGGAAGCTATGATTAAGTATTCGCTCTACCTGGAAGTTGGTACAGATGTAGATATAAACTTTGACCGGTGGGAACAAAACAGTCAGGATGACAACTACGTAAAAGCAACTTATAGGGACAGGGATGGAAAAATAGTTGAAAGATATTTTGATTATACTGTCGCGTCTAAGGGATCCGAAGATGTAGGAGTTAACATAGCAGACAAGGATAAGGTACACCATATTATTGTTGTTGAAAAAGAACTTAGTAATGGGGGTGGTTTTCAAGGCAAAGGTAAACTCCACTTCAGTCAAACAGAGTTTGATACCCGCCAGGATTCATATAATAAGGAGCGTCTTGAATTTACGGAGGCCTCCCAGAGCTTAAGCGAACTGACGAGCATTCAAAATTCCCAATCTTTAGAGACGGCATCGTTAAGCGAAAAAGAATCCCAGTCACTTAGCGCGAGTGTGCTTTCGGCAAGTGAATCGGCAAGAAAGTCGGCGAGTGAATCGCAGGCAGCATCACAGGCCGCCAGCGAAACAGCCAGTACAAAGGGTAGCGAAAATGGAGCTGCGTCATCTGTGAGTGCGAGTACGAGTAAGTCAGCCAGCGAAAGCTTGAGTACAGTGAGTTCCGATGCGGATTCGGTCTCCAAAAGTGACAGCAAGTCGGCATTCGAGAGCGCGAGTACGAGCAAGTCGGCCAGCGAGAGTGTGTCAATAGCATCCGACAGTGCCAGCAAGAGCATGGTAGAAAGTGCATCCGAGAGCCAGGAAGCCAGCGAAAGCGCAAACAAAGCCAGTGAGAGCGCGTCTGCCGCATCGGAGAAGGAAGCAGGAGAGAGCACCAGTGCATCTATAGCGGCTTCGGAGAGTGCCAGCATGGAATCTGCATCTGCCAGTGAAGCAGCCAGCAATTCGCTTGTGGAAGAATCAGAAAAGGCATTTGCCAGCACAGTGGAATCCGACGCAATGTCCAGAAGCCAGAGCACTGCAGCATCCCAAGCCAGTGATGAGGCCAGCGCAAGTGGAAAGTGCATTCCGGAAGGCAAGTGAGAGTACAGAGAGCTCTCTGAAAGAGAGCGCAAGTGCCAGTGAAGCAGCATCTCTTTCAGGCAGCGGAATTGATTCCAAATTGGCATCTCTTTCCGAAAGTGCATCCAAGAGTGCGAGCCTGTCAGCGGTTGCTTCAATGAGCGAGAGTACGGCAGCGATTTCGGCCAGTGTATCGGATAGCGAGAGAGTAGTGTCAGAGTCCATCAGCGCATCCCTAAGTACAAGCTTGTCCGCCAGTGCATCGGTAAGTGCAAGTACGTCCAGGAGCGGTTCGGATTCGGAGAGCGCCAGCGGCAGTGCTTCAACGAGTAGCAGCAATTCTGCCAGTGAAAGCGGTTCTGTAAGCATGAGTGCCAGCGGTTCGGACAGCACCAGTGTATCTGACAGCGAAAGCACATCGGCCAGCACGAGTACCTCAGTGAGCAGCAGTGCTTCAACGAGTGCCAGTGATTCGGCCAGCACCAGTGTATCTGACAGCGAGAGCACATCGGCCAGCACGAGTACCTCAGTGAGCAGCAGTGCTTCAACGAGTGCCAGTGATTCGGCCAGCACTAGTGTATCTGACAGCGAAAGCACATCGGCCAGCACGAGTACATCGGTGAGCGGAAGTGCCAGCAGCAGTGCTTCAGACAGCGCCAGCAGCTCTGTCAGCACAAGTGCTGTAGACTCAGACAATGCAAGCAATAGCGAATCTTCCAGTGTGAGTGCCGGCAGCAGCATGAGTATCTTCGAAAGCACCAGTGCTTCTGTAAGTGCAAGCAATGCTGACTCCGACAGTGTAAGCCTCAGTGCATCTGCCAGCGCCAGTGAATCGGCAAGCGCAAGTACCAGCGCCAGAGATTCGGAGAGTGTAAGCACCAGTGCATCCGTAAGCAGTAGCCTGAGTACATCAGAGAGCACCAGTGCTTCCGAGAGTACCAGCAGCTCTACCAGCAACAGTGCGGCAGATGTTCAGGATGAAGGAAATGCTCCCGCGGATGTGGATACAGATGACACAGACGATACGGACGGCACAGTAGGTGAAGGTGCGGCGCCTGTAGTAAATGCACCGGCCCCCACGCTTCCGACGCAGAATATTCCTGCACCGGCAGATGAGGATGACACAACAGATATTGGTGATGATCCAGTACCTACCACATTGCCTGGACAGGAACAGCAGGAAACGGACGAGGAAGAGGACGGCGAAGTTCCGCTGCCTGTGGAACAGGACGTTGACTCACAGACTGGCTCCGATGGAGAGGTGACCATCGAGGACGGGGAGACTCCGTTAGGATTGAATGAGAATATGGAGGAAAACACAGGTAAAAATCTTTGGTGGCTGTCTGTCATTCCTGTCATTGCAGCAGGCGTAGCAGGAAAGGCCGGCTACGACAAGAAGTACAAAAAAGGTATTTTTGCCGGGAAGCAGAAAAAGGAAGACCGGAATAATACAGGGAAGTAATATATGTAAAGAAGCATAAGCTGTCAGGGGCGTGTTTGCCAAGCAGGCACGCCCCTGCGCAGTGCCAGGGCTGTTTCCGGAAGGAAGAGGCAGCAGGAGAGGTGCCGGAAGGTTTGGAAACGGCTCTGTCAGTGCGTTGTTTTTGCTTTTATGGAAGGTTATCATGGAAGAATACTTTTATTGGAGGATACATACCGGAAAAACATGGCGAAGGCGGGAAAGAAAGAGAGCATAATTAAATACAAACTGGCATATACCGCCGTTATCCTTTTGGTGTATTTATTAGGGAGGAGCCTGCCGCTGTACGGGATTGCTCCGGCAGCATACTCCAGGGATGTGATGGATGCGGAAGCATTGATGGAACAGGCCATCAGTGGAGACAGATACTCCCTGTTTGTATTAGGCATTTCTCCGTATATGATTGCGTCCATATTGGTACAGGCAGCGGCGGCCTGCAAAAGAGCCGTTTCCAGGGATAGAATATCACCCGGGAAAATAAACAGGGTGATGATTCTCCTGACGCTGTTGTTTTCCGGGGTTCAGGCAGCATTTCGGGTTCAGGAGCTGCCTTTCCGGGAAATGGCGGAGCCGGTGTTTCTCGTAAAGCTTCTGGCATGGATGGAAATGGTTGCCGGGGGAATGGTGATTTTTTGGCTGGCAGGCAGGAACAAAAAGTATGGGATCGGCGGGCAGACCGCGCTGATATATATCAATATTCTGGACGGGCTGATCCAGAGTATAGGCGGGTATACAATACGGGAGCTTCTGGTTCCATTGGGAATATCGGCAGTGGCTTTGGTAGTGATGATTGTTATGGAAAGCGGGGAGAAGCGGATTCCGGTACAGCGTATTTCCATCCATAATATCTATGCGGATAAAAATTACCTGGCATTTAAGCTGAATCCGGTGGGGGTAATGCCGGTGATGTTTGCCACGGCGTTTTTGATGCTTCCCCGATTAGTTCTGACAGGTATGTCATATCTGTTTCCGGAGAACGGGGATATTTTCTGGCTGCAGGAGAATCTGATCATGACAAAGCCTTTGGGAATCGGAGCGTATATTGTAACACTCTATCTGCTGACCATAGGATTTTCCATGATTCTCATTTCGCCGGGGGATATGGCGGATCAGCTTTTGAAGAGCGGGGACAGTCTGCGGGATTTTCATGCCGGACGGGATACCAGACGTTATCTGGTGAGCTCTCTTATCCGGATCAGCTTTTTCAGTGCAACCGTGTTGAGCCTGTGCCTGGGGGCGCCCATGCTCCTGCAGCTGAAGGGTGGGATAGACAGGACATTGGTTATGCTTCCGGCTTCTGTGATGATGCTCACCGGTATCTGGTACAACCTGAATCAGGAGTATATTGTGGTAAAGGGGTATGATGTGTACAGGCCGTTCCTGTAAATCGAAGAGGCGGTGACAGAACCGGAAGGAACCGGGCATGGCGCCTGGCGGCAGCGGAGGCAGTCCGAAAAAGATTTCGGACAAAAAAGGCAAATAGTAAGATATGCAGTCCGGAGAAGGTTCCGGAACCAAAACAGCCGATCAGAGGACAGGAGGCATAAAGTATGCTGCATTTTATACCGGCCTGGTATCAGCAGGGCGAGTGGTGCGAGAACGAACAGAAATGGTATATCCGGAGGATGCATACGGAGTTTGACGATACGGTGAAACAGATACAGCTGTTCCAGCGAAACGGAGCATATCCTTATCAGATTCTGCTTCTGGGATATTCTCCTAATTTCCGGCATTTCCTGCATCGGCAGGGCGTGTATCACGCGCCCTACTGGTCCTGTTTTGATGCGATGCAGGAAATCAGGCGGGAGAGGGCGGCTGTTCTGTCTTATCACAATATAAGCTGGCCGGCCGGCGTGGAATTTGTATATACGCCGTTTGCTGCAGTCGCCATGCTTCATGGGGAAAAATATGCCCAGATCGAATTCGGAGAGGACGGCAATCCGATTCAGATCGATCTCTTTGAAAAGGGAATCATATGCCGCCGCAATCTGTATGACGACAGGGGATTCATTGGGAGCACGATTCTCTTCCGGGAGGGAAGGCCGAGCCGGCAGGATTACCTTGGTGAAAACGGTACATGGAAACTGCGCTGTTTCCGGGAGGACGGGCATGTGGAGATTAATCCCAAGTCGCCGCAGTATTTCCTGTCTTATCAGGGATATGAGAAGACGAAGAAGTTTTATAAGCTGTCCTACGACAGTATGGAACAGGTAATCCGGGAGGTCTTGAACGCTTATCTGCGGATGACGGAGGAAGAGGATCTGTTCTGCGCGGCAATGCACGGACATCATACGGAGCTGCTGAAGGAAGCGCTGCGGGGCAGAAAAATCATTTTATCCTTTTTTGCAGACAGATATCTTCCGGGAGAACATCCGGAGGCTGGGGAAATGATGGAAGAGGCGGCCTGGCTTATTACGGATTCCAGGGAAAATGCCGGGCGGATTTTGGAGCAGGCAGAGGGGCTGGAAGGAAAGATTACGGATATCTCCCCCTATGATTCCCGGGTAGACTTCGGTATCAGCGATCAGCTGCCGGTCCAGAAGATCCTGGTGCCGGTGGATGGGATGGAAGAAGAGACTTTCGGGGAAGTGATAAGGGCTTTGGGAAGATATCTGCCGGAGAATGAAAATGCCAGGGTGCACCTTTTTACCCGACAGGCGGATTACGGCAGAAAGGCGCAGCTTCTGGAACAGACCCGCAGATACCTGCAGGAGGCAGGGCTTCCGGCAGGGTGGGCCGCAGAGGGAGAAACGGGGCAGTTCTATTCGGAGAATAATCTGGAGGAGCAGGAGAGCCAGCCGGTGCTGTTTCAGGCGGAGCAGTGTGTGGATGAATTGTCTGTGAGTAAGTGTATGCGGGAGCAGAGGCTGCTGATGGATATGAGAAGGGTTCCGGAGCTTTATCTGCAGATCATGGCTCTGAGCGTGGGGATTCCCCAGGCAGTGCGGACAAAGACGCAGTTTGTAAGGCAGGGCAGGAACGGGATCGTCCTGGGGGAAGCGGAGCAGATACCTGCGGTGCTCCGGTATTATCTGGACAGTCTGGCGAATTGGAATTATGCCAAGGTTTGCTCTTATAAGGTGGGAAAACAGTATACCGCAAATGTATTGATGGAAAAATGGAAAGAGGTCATCGAAACAATTGGATGAGATTCGGGTATTACAGATAGGGGACAGGGATTGGAGAGAACGGTATAGGCTGCCCGGGGGAACGGAGTTCCAGTATGCGGAAAAATTCGACAAGGCTCCGGGCAGGCCTTATGATGTGGTGTTCTGGGACAGGGAACCCGGGGAAGAGGAGATCATGCCGCTTCACCGAGCTACAAAGGCATATACGCTTTTCGTGACGGAGCAGGCGGCGCTGGAGGGACAGGCGAAGCGGCTGTATGAATGTAAAAAGGGACGACGTCTGGCAGCAGGGGAGATTCAGGGATTTCTGGATCATGAATTACGGAATTATTTTCCCAAGCCTTATGGAGAGAAGTTCCGCTTTCAGAATCTGGCCATTGCCCGAGGCTTTTGCGGCAGTGTGGAATGGAATGGAAATTACAGTGTGTGCCTGAAGGGGGATTTCGGAGAAGAATTGCGGCAGGCTGTCTTTTGGAGGAATAATATTCCGGTATTTCAGGGACAGTGTATCGATCTGTGGTTGGAGTACCGGAAAAGCCCGGGGGTGGAGATTGCTCTGACAGTGACCCAGTTTGTTCAGGGAAGCATTGCCGATGTTCAGCAGAAATGGGAATTTACGGAAAGTGATCTGGAACAGGTTGTGAGTATTGATAATGAGCTGCGGGAGGGGCCCATTTTTGTTTCTTTGTCTGCGAAGGGGAGCGGAGAATTGCAGATAACGGCGCTCCATGACCGGTATTCCAGGCGGGGGCACGGCCATTTCCTTCCCGGCGGAGAGCGGTATGTGACTTCGGAAAGGGAGGAGATTTTCTGTTATTTCGATCCCGGAGACAGAAAACCGCCCTTAAATGTGTATTTTTCCGGATATAAGACACTGGAAGGGTTTGAGGGATACAATATGATGAGGGGGATGGGCTGTCCCTTTTTGCTGGTGGCGGAGGCCCGTCTGGAAGGCGGCTGTTTTTACATGGGCTCGGAAGAATATGAGAGTATGTTAGCCGCGGCTATCCGAAGATATATGGGGGAACTGGGCTTTACGCCGGCTCAGGTGATTCTTTCAGGACTTTCCATGGGGACTTTCGGTGCGCTGTATTATGGATGTGATATCATGCCCCATGTCATGATTCTGGGCAAGCCTCTGGCCAGTATCGGAAATGTGGCGGCTAATGAGCGTTTGCTGCGTCCGGGCGGATTTCCTACTTCCCTGGATGTGCTGCATTATCTGTGCGGCAGTACCGACAAGGCGGCTGTGGAACGACTTAACGGGAGGTTTTGGAACAAATTTGACGGGACGGACTGGAGCCGTTCGAAATTTGTGGTTTCCTATATGCTGGAGGATGACTATGATATGGATGCTTATGCCATGCTGCTATCCCATCTGCAGTCGGAGGGTGTGCAGGTCTATGGCAAAGGACTTCATGGAAGACATAATGATAATACAGGAGGGATTGTGAACTGGTTTTCCGGGCAGTTTGAGAGGCTGCTGCGGGAGGATTTCGGGAGGGCAGGAAGGTAATGGCAGGAGCAAAATGGACGATTTATTGGAATGAGTATTCGGCGGATACCTATCTGTACGGTTCGGAGATTCAGTACCATAAAAAGGATGACGTGCAATTTAGGAATCTGCTGATGCCGCCCGGGACAGTGATTAAGCAGTGGTATTCCAGGACCAATTTTCAGGCACAGAAGATAGAACCGGCGCTGCCGATGATCGATGGGGAGAGGAGTTATCGGATTACGGTGAAGATTGATACGTTTTCCCGTGAGAATTGGCTGGTGCGGCTGGTGTTCTATGACAGGTATGAGGAGGAAGCGGGCAGCCTGGTTTTGCGGGATTCCGTGACGCAGTTCCGATGTCCGTTGAAGACTTATAGTTATGCAATGCAGCTGATCAATGGAGGAGTAACGGAATTTCGTTATCATTTTATTATAATTCAGGAATTGGAATATGGGGCAGAGGAGCGAATTGCGAAAACTGAATAGGATTCTGGGGCAGGTCAAAGGGTACAGGGAGCGGATGGCCGGATTGTCCGATGAGGAACTGGCCGGCCTGACTTTGGTATTCAGGGAGCGGCTGGGACAGGGGGAGACGCTGGAGGGTATCCTGCCGGAGGCTTATGCGGCGGTCTGCGAAGCGGATAAACGGGTTCTGGGGATGTTTCCCTATGATGTGCAGATCTTGGGAGCCATTGCGCTGCATCAGGGGAAACTGGCGGAGATGAATACCGGGGAGGGCAAGACACTGGTGGCTACCATGCCGTTGTACCTGAATGCACTTTCCGGTAAGAGCACCATTCTTCTGACTGCCAATGCCTATCTGGCCATGCGGGACGGAGAGGAGATGGGGCAGGTGTACCGGTTCATGGGGATGCGGGTGGGAATCGGTGCGGAGAGGGAGACTTCCGGACACTTTACGAATGCGGAGAAAAAGGAGATCTACGATGCCGATATTGTTTACACTACCCACGGTGCGCTGGGATTCGACTATCTGTTAAATAATCTGGTAACTGCGGCCTCGGAGAGATTTTTGAGAGAGTTTTATTATGTGATAATCGATGAGGCAGATTCGGTGTTGCTGGATGCGGCCCAGACGCCCCTGGTCATATCCGGAGCACCCCGGGTACAGTCCAATCTATACGGGACAGCGGATTTCTTTGTCACTACCCTGCAGGAGGGGCGGGATTATGAGAAGGAGGATAATAAGGTCTGGCTGACGGAAAGCGGTGTGGAGTATGCGGAGAGCTTTTTTCAGATTGAGAATTTTTACGGGGAGGAATTTTTCGAGATCAACCGCCATGTCATTCTGGCATTGAGGGCTCATGCGCTTTTTGCGCCGGAGAAGCAGTATATGGTTTCCGGGGAGGGGGAGCTGAAGCTTTTGGACGGGGGTTCGGGCCGTCTGATGCCCGGTGTAAAGCTTCGGGGAGGGCAGCATCAGGCCCTGGAGGTGAAGGAAAGGCTTGCGCCCTCTCAGGAGAACCGTTCCGTGGCTGCCATTACCTTCCAAAATTTTTTTCTGCTGTTTCCCAAGATGTCGGGCATGAGCGGTACCATTGCGGATGCGGCGGAAGAGCTTCTGGATGTGTATCATGTGAAATCTATCGTTATTCCGCCGAACCGGCCGGTACGGAGGAAGGATCTGGCGGATCTGTACTTTAAGGAAGCCAAAAAACAGTTTGCGGCGGCAATTATAATCGCGGCGGAGGTCCATAAAAAGGGGCAGCCCGTACTGATTGTGGTCAGCAGTATCCGGGAGACGGAATATGTATCGGAGCGGCTGATGGAGCGGGGAATTGCCCATAATGTGCTGAATGCGAACAATGCTTTCTGGGAAGCGGGCATTATCAAAGAGGCAGGGCAGAGAGACGCCGTGACGGTGGCTACATCTATGGCGGGCAGGGGGACAGATATCAAGCTGGGCGAGGGGGTTGCAGAGCTTGGAGGGCTGGCTGTCATCGGCATCGGGCGGATGGCAAATAGCAGGCAGGAGCGTCAGGCGAGGGGCAGGGCCGGAAGGCAGGGCGATCCGGGATTCAGCCGTTTTTTTCTATCCCTGGAAGATGAGGTGGTAGCGGAAAATACCACTTCCAATCTCAGGAAATGTATAGGAGGAGAGAAGCACCTCGGGAAGAGAAAGCTGGAGCGGCTGATCAACGGCGCCCAGAAGATGGGAGAGGAATATGCGGTGCAGGCCCGGAGGCAGGCAATGAACTATGACGAAGTAATACGGATGCAGAGGGAACTGATGTATGCTGTCCGGGATGAACTCCTGGACGGAGGGGGCATGGATTATGACAGGATAGGGGAGATTGTTGGGAGGAATATACGACAGTTTCTGAAAGGAGTTCATGGCAGGCAGTTCCTGGACATGAGCGGCCTGCGCAGGTATATTCTGGATAATATTTCCTATCGTCTGGACGGAGAGATGGAAGATATCGATTTGAAGGTGTCCGGCGCTGTGGAGGCATACTTGATGGGAAGGGTGCAACAGGGGCTGAAAGAGCAGGAGAAGCGCCTGGGTACCAGGAAACGGATGAATGATTTCATAAGGGTGGCAGTGTTGAAAGCTATTGATGAAGCATGGGTGGAGCAGGTAGATTATCTGCAGCAGATTCAGGCGGCGGTTTCAGGCAGGGCTTCCGCACAACGCAATGTTCTCTTCGAATTCCAGAAGGAGGCACTGGAGGCGTTCCGTAAGATGGAGGAGATGATTTCGAGAAATATTATGAGAAATGTGTTACTGAGTAATGTATATATAGACGGGGAGCGGAAGCTGCATATTGTGCTTCCGTAGAATATCCGGTGAGGAAAAAGGAGGGCAAAATGATTTACAATTTTAACCTGGGAATCGGCTGGGCAAGCAGCGGCGTGGAATATGCCCAGGCCTACAGAGCAAAAGCGCTGCGGAAGTGCGGACTGAAGGCGAAATTCGTTTTTACGGACATGTTTCCGCGGGAAAACATTGAGCATATGACGGCGAATATCGGATTTACGGATGAGGAAGTCATCTGGCTGTATACCTTTTTTACAGACTGCAGAATCTCGCCGGTGACTTATACGTTAAAGCAGCTGGAGGGAACTTTCGGGGGGAACAAGTTTGAATTTTCCAGAGACGGAAAGACAGCAAAATATGTTTTCCCGGGAACAAATATTTATTACACAGTGTATATGACGGACGAGACAGGAGAACAGGTGCACAGGGTGGAGATGGTATCCAGGGGATGTCTGGTGCGGAAGGACTATTTTACTTATTGCAGGATTTATTCCGAATACTATGCGCCGCTGGATAAACAGGCCCATCTGTATCAGCGTAGGTTCTTCAATGAGGACGGTTCCGTGGCCTATGAGGAGATCACGGACAATGATGTGGTAATGTATCAGTTTCCGGACAGGCTGATCTGTTCCAAGGAGGAGCTGGTGGGTTATATGGTGTCCAGATTGAATCTGACGGCCCAGGATGTAGTACTCATTGACCGGACCACAGGAGTGGGGCAGGCGATCATGCAGAACGCAGGCCCGGCCCGGATCGGGATTCCCATTCATGCGGATCATTTCAGCGTCAGCGGCACGGACGAGGACAATATCCTCTGGAACAATTATTATGAATATGCATTTTCCCAGAACCGTCATGTTTCATTCTATATTGCGTCTACAGATGACCAGAACCGCTTGGTGAAGTCTCAGTTCCAAAAGTATATGGGAGTTGTGCCGGAGGTGGTGACCATTCCTGTGGGCAGTCTGGATGAACTGAAATATCCCGTGGGGGAGCGGCGCAGGCATTCTCTGATTACGGCTTCCCGGCTGGCCGGTGAGAAGCATGTGGACTGGATTATCGAGGCGGTGGCTGCGGCAAGGGTGAAGGTACCGGATGTAACCCTGGATATCTATGGAGAGGGCGGGGAGGAGGAGGCTCTGAAGGCGCTGATCGAAAAGCTTGGGTGCGGGGCATATGTACGCCTGATGGGGCAGCAGAACCTGGCGGAAGTCTACCAGGATTACGAGACTTATATCGCCGGTTCCACCAGCGAGGGTTTTGGGCTTACCCTGATGGAGGCTGTTGGGGCAGGACTTCCAATCATTGGTTTTGACGTTCGTTACGGCAATCAGAATTTCATTGACAATGGGAAAAACGGCTATAAGATTCCGGTGCATGACCGGATGGAGAAGAGGGAACGGGTAAAGAAGCTGGCGGATCGGATTGTGAAGCTGTTCACAAAGGCAGATTTGGAGAAATATCATCAGCATTCTTATAAAAAGGCGCGGAATTATCTTACGACAGAGGTGGAGAAGAAATGGGAGAATTTGCTAAAGTAGATATGGTATTGCTTTTTGACACATATTCCCTGGAGAGCCAGGATCTGCTTACATCTTTCCGGAGAGCGGGATATGATTGTCCTGCCGCGGTGATCGGGGAGGACGGATTTCTGCCGGAGGATGTGATGTCAGTGTACGGCTTTTTCCTGGGAAATTATAAGGGAGAAAAGGGTGTGCCGGGGAAGCCCAGGTATTTTAACCAGATCACCGTACCGGATTACTGGGAAATCAGCGGGAACAACAGTATGGGGAAGGTGCATGACCTCTGGCGGGAGAGGGGGAGAATTTTTTATACGGAACCGAAGCATAAGCGGCTGGTAAAGGTGGTGGACTGGTATGACGAGAAGGGCGTCGTTCGGTCCAGCGATCATTATAACCGGTACGGGGCTTTATATGCCAGAACCACATTTAATGCAAAGGGACAGAAGGTGAATAAGTCTTATTTCTCCGCGGCAGGCAGGGAGATCATTGTGGAGAATTATGTCACAGGAGATATTATTTTGAATGAGGACGGCGCGGTGCATTTTTTCCCGAATAAGACGGAATTTGTCTGTTATTTTCTGGAGAGAACCGGGTTGGGCCGGGGCAGGTTGTTTTACAATTCCCTGTCTACGCCTTTCTTTGTGTCCAACCGTCTGGCGGGAGGGGAGAAAAGGGACATTCTGTTCTGGCAGGAGCCTGTGGGAGATGCCATCCCGGGAAATATGCAGATAATCCTGAAGGAGCAGGCAGGCCGTACCGCGCGGGTCATGGTGCAGAAGAGGCAGTCTTATGACCGGCTTCTTCAGCTTGGGGTCTCTCCGGACAAGGTGCAGAGATTGGGCTATCTCTATCCCTTTGCAAAAGAAAACGGCCATAAGCATGAGGCTTTGATCTGTACCAATTCGGATCGGATAGAGAAGTGCCGGGAACTGGTGGAAGCGCTGCCGAAAATGCATTTCCATATAGCTGCGATTACAGAAATGTCTTCAAAGCTGATGGCTATGGGATCGTATGATAATGTAAGTCTCTATCCCGGAGTAAAGATGGATATTCTGGACGAGCTTTTTATGACATGTGATTATTATCTGGATATCAATCATGAATCGGAAATTGTGTCGGCGGTGCGGAGGGCCTTTCTGCACAACCATCTGATCTATGCTTTCCGGGAGACGCTGCATAACAGGGAGTATGTGGCAGAAGAGCATATTTACCCGGCTGCGGATACGGACGGGATGATTTCCGGGATCCGGGCAGCCATGGCGAAGGCGGATGCAGCGGATGCGGAACTGGAAAAGCAGAGAGAAGCGGCCTTTGCGGAGACGGCGGAGCGTTATGGGCAGTTCTGAGGGCGAAGTCATTGTTGCGGATAAGGTTACGGAGGAGTTAAAGCAGCTTTTGAAGGCTTTGGCAGGAAGGCTCTTTGCTATTTGGAAATGGATTGTTATCAGGACTACAATTCCCTGCCGGGTGTAAATTAGAGAAAAATATTTACAGTTCCTACATTTTATTATGCAGGAGCTGTTTTATTTTGTCCATTAGCAGGATTGCTAAGTGTTTACTTTTGATGAAAAATTGCTGTCCATGAATTTCCGGTAAGTGTAACACATTCACATTTTCCTCATATGTTATAATAGGGTTGCTTTTCGCTATGCTGCGGCAAACAGGGTGAATAGAATAGAAAAAGGAGAATGCAATCGATATGGCGATCGGATATTTGCTCATACAGGCACGGACAGCTCATGACGCCGTCCCGCTTGGCGGCGTGCATGTAAAAATTCTGGGAGAACGGGGGGAGAGCCTCTACGATTTGATCACAGATGAGAACGGGGAGACGGGAAAAGTACCGTTGGAAACGTTGGATAAAAGCTTTTCGCAAAATGAATATTATTCGGGATTACCCTATAAAAGCTACAATGTGATGGCGCAGAAAGAGGGATTTGATATGATCTACGTAACCCAGATCCCGATTTACGAAGGAGAGACGGCGGTTCAACCCCTTATGCTGGTGCCTATGGAACAGCGGCAGACCCGTCCCGGACAGTCGAAAATCTTTGTCGGAAAGCCCGCTGTGGCCATGCAGGAGACCCGGTCTCAGGAGGGGCAGGAGGAGTCGCCGCAGGTACTGCGTCAGGTAGTCATTCCCAATCCGATCACGGTGCATCTGGGAGCGCCCGGTTCCTATGCCTCCAATGTACAGGTATCCTTTCCTGATTACGTCAAAAATGTGGCCAGCAGCGAGATCTATCCCACCTGGCCGGAGGCGTCACTGCGGGCGAATATATACGCGATTATAACGTTTGCATTGAATCGTGTTTTCACGGAGTGGTATACTGCGAAGGGCTACGACTATGATATTACAAACAGTACCGCATATGACCAGTATTTCGTGTACGGCAGACCCATTTATGAATCCATCAGCAGGGTGGTGGATGACATTTTTAATGAATACGTGAGGAGGCAGGGGCAGAATGCGCCGTATTTCACTTCCTTCTGCAACGGATCCACAGTGAGATGCGATGGAATGTCCCAGTGGGGAACGGTGAGCCTGGCGGAGAATGGCTATACGCCCCTGCAGATTCTGCGTTACTATTATCCCAATGATGTGGAGATCGTGGAGGCCCAGGCAGTGGCAAATGTACCGTCTTCCTATCCCGGAACGGCTCTCAGAGAAGGCAGCACGGGGTTGGACGTGCAGACGATACAGACATACCTCAACCGTATCCGCCGCAATTATCCGGCGATTCCCGTAATCAGGGATCCGGAAGGAACCTTCGGGGAGAGTACCAAAGCGGCCGTGACAAAATTCCAGAGTATTTTCGGGCTGGCAGCAGACGGCATTGTAGGCAAATCCACCTGGTATAAGATTTCCAGTCTCTATACTGCGGTGACCAGGCTGGCGGAGCTGGACAGCGAGGGGACTTCTCTGGGAATCGGAACGGTTCCTCCGTCTTCCGTACTGCGTCAGGGGGCAAGGGGCCAGGATGTCATCACATTGCAATATCTACTGGACGTTATATCGGAGTATTATCCCACCGTACCAGCTCCCGCACAGGACGGTATCTTCGGCGGGGGAACCCAGCGGGCGGTGACGGCGTTCCAGAACGCGGTCCGGCTGGCACCCGACGGAATCGTGGGGCCGGCTACCTGGAAGAAACTTTATGAGGTGTACAGAGGAATAGGGACCAATGTACCCGGACAAAACGGCTCTTCATCCGGAAGCGGTTCGGGAGGGAGCGGTACTACGACTCCACCCGGCACAGGAGGCGGGGTGCAGGAATATGTGGTAAAGGCGGGAGACAGTCTCTGGCTTATTGCCCAGCGGTTCCATACTACCGTGGATGCCATCAAGAGTCTGAACGGACTGACCACCAACCTGCTGAATGTAGGCCAGGTACTGAAGATTCCCGCCGCACAGTCTGCGCCCTACGTGGAGTATACCGTCCGCTCAGGCGACACCCTATGGCTGCTTTCCAGGAGATATGACACCACCGTGGATGCAATCAAACAGCTGAACGGGCTGACAAGCGACATGCTGAGTATCGGCCAGGTATTGAAGATTCCCGTGCGTTGAGAAAGCTTTTGGCGGATATTGATTTACAGGATACAACTTAGATATTAGAGACGCATACTACAGATAAAGGAGAACGTGAATATGACACATGAGATGAATAAAGAAAGCATCCGAAATTACCGAAATCAGCTGATTCAGGAGGAATATGCGCCAAGCACCGTGCAGAAATATTTGAGAGATATTCAGGCTTTTGCCGCATGGGTGAAAAAGAACAGGATACAGCAGGAAAATCCTCCGGCCGGTGAAGTGTGCATTTCAGCGCAGGAGGAGCAGAGGGGCAAAACGGAAGCGGGCTCGGGCACGAACCCGGATGCAGGCACGGCGAAGGGGAACAGGGAGGCAGCAGACGCGCGGCCTGAAACTGTAGCCGTGAGCAAAGAGATTACATCCGGGTGGAAGGCTTATCTGGCAGGGGCAGGGTATGCCCCTGTTACGATAAACGGTTTTTAGGTACGCCTGCAAAAATACCGGATGCGTGCAGCGTACATTCGTGGAACAGCTCGACCATGTCCGCAGCAGCCAGCACGGCAATGACCACCACCTGCTGGCGCTTTTTGATGGCAGGGATGGAAAAACCCTGAAAGAATGGCTGAAAGGACAGTAATATTGGCTTTTAGTCATGAAAGCAAATATGCAATATTAATATTTAGGTTCTCATATATGCATACTGGAATTGTATCTTTAAAAACATACTGGTCAGTCCCTTTTTCATGTTCAAAATCGTAAACATTGACGGTGCTTTTCATCGGGTTTACAATCCAGTATTCCCGGACGCCGGAATTCATATATAAGTTTAATTTACGAATATAGTCATGGCCGGGATTGCCGGGGGAAATAATCTCAATAATCCAGTCTGGTGCTCCGGTGCATCCCCTGTCGGTGAGTTTATCCGGGGCACATATAACGCTTATGTCTGGTTCAACGATAGTATCTTTCTCTTTAGAGATCTTGACTGCAAAAGGTGCAGGATATACTTTGCAGGAGCCGCCGTTTGACTTGATGTAATTATATATAGCCGCATGGAGCGCACTTAATATTTCCTGATGCATTCGGCTTGGCGCCGCCATATAATAAAACTGTCCGCCAATCAATTCTGCCCGGACATTTTCAGGCAGGTTGTAATAATCTTCTTCAGTATACGATGTGGGTTGTGCGAATGCCATAAGTGAAGTACTCTCCTTCCTTGCAATTTTTTACATTGCCGTTTGGCAACTGATTAATGACCGATATGATTCTATGGCCTCAATGGGGATGCCGGCGGCTACACGGCCCAATTTCTATTATTGATCATACGGTGAAAACGGAATAATTTCAAGATATTTTTAAAAATTTCGGAAAAACCATTGATAATTTGGTAAAAACGAAGTAAAGACGAAATATAAAAAAGCCGCAATCCCTTGATTTTACTGGAAAATCTTTGAGTTACGGCTTCCTCTCAGCATGGAGCATATGGGATTCGAACCCACGGCCTCAACAATGCGAATGTTGCGCGCTCCCAACTGCGCTAATGCCCCATACACATTATTGTAGCATAAATGGGATAAAAATCAATAGAAAATTAAAGTTTTTTCAACGAATTTATTAACGCTCATAGTAATCCTTTACCGCTGCTCGGATAGCTTCTTCTGCCAGAACGGAGCAGTGCAGCTTATGGGCCGGCAGGCCGTCCAGCGCCTCCGTGACGGCTTTGTTGGTGAGCTGCAGTACCTGCTCTAATGGCTTGCCTTTGATGAGTTCAGTGGCCATGGAGCTGGAGGCGATGGCCGAACCACAGCCGAATGTCTCAAATTTAACGTCGGTCACAATATCATTGTCAATTTTAAGGTAGATTTTCATAATATCTCCGCAGACAGCGTTGCCTGCTTCGCCCACTCCGTCTGCATTCTCGATTACTCCCACATTCCTGGGATTGCGGAAATGATCCATTACCTTTTCACTGTATAATGCCATGATAGAAACCCTCCTTACAGGATAAATTCTTTTTTCCCACTGCATTTATCTTTCCACAGCGGGGACATATTGCGGAGATAGTCCACGATTTCCGGGACTGCTTTCAAAATTGCATCGACGTCGGCTTCCGTGTTTTCCCCGCACAGAGACAGCCGCAGAGAGCCGTGGGCAATCTCATGGGGGCGTCCGATGGCCAGCAGGACATGGCTGGGATCCAGGGAGCCGGAAGTACAGGCCGATCCGGAGGAGGCACAGATACCGTGGTCATCCAGAAGCAGAAGCAGGCTTTCTCCTTCAATGCCTTCAAAGCAGAAATTCACATTGCCGGGAAGCCGGTTAACCGGATCGCCGTTGAGGGCGGAATGGGAGATCCGGGAAAGACCCGCAATGAGTCTGTCCCGCAGGGCAGAGACTCTTGCGGCGTTTTCTGCCATATGTGCACAGCTTTCCTCCAACGCCGCAGCCATGCCCATGGCGGCGGAGACATTTTCCGTTCCAGCCCGTCTTCCCCGTTCCTGCGCGCCGCCTTCGATGAGGTTTGTCAGGGGAATGCCCTGCCTGGCATATAGTACGCCGATTCCTTTCGGCCCGTGAAATTTGTGGGCGGAAAGGGATAGCATATCGATGTTCTGCTCCTTTACGTCGATGGGGAGATGACCTGCAGCCTGTACGGCGTCAGTGTGGAAAATAACACCCCGCTCCCGGCAGATTTCTCCGATCTGCGGTATGGGCAGGATAGAACCGATCTCGTTGTTGGCGTACATGATTGTGACGAAAGCCGTGTCTTGACGGATGGCTTCTGCCACCTGAGAGGCGCTGACGGTTCCCGAATTGCCCACGGGCAGCAGCTCCACTTCAAAGCCCTCAGCCTCCAGCCTTTTCAGTGTGTGCAGGATAGCATGATGCTCAAAGGCGGTGGAAATGATATGCTTTTTCCCCTTTTGTACACCCAGACGGGCGGCGGAGAGAATGGCCTGGTTATCCGCCTCGCTGCCGCCGGATGTAAATACGACTTCTCCGGAGGCGGCGCCGATACAGGCGGCAATCCGTTCTCTGGCGTTTTGAAGGGTTTCTGATGCGCTCTGGCCCAAGCGATAGAGGCTGGACGGATTGCCCCAGTTTTCTTCCATGCAGCTTCGCATGGCATCGATGGCGGCGGCACTCATTCTGGTTGTAGCTGCATTGTCTGCGTAGATCATTGTGCTATTCCTTTCTATATATAATGTATTCATATTCATCCGCGAGGATTTAAGTCTCTCGGAAGCCTCTGTGAACCGATTCGAATTTGATTCGGCGGCTGAGTGTATGCGAAATTTCTGTGTATGGTATTATTATATACCTATAAACATACTATGTCAATAGGTATAAATACATTTCCTTGAATTCCTATCAACCTTGTGGTAAGATAGGATAAGGCTGTTTAGCCGGGAAATGAGAACGGTAAGAAGACTTGGGCATAACGGAATCGGGAGGGATGAAGATGATGATATCTACAAAGGGCAGATATGCACTGCGGTTTTTACTGGATATAGCGGAGCATCAGAAGGATGGCTTTGTACCGCTGAAGGATGTGGCGGTCCGTCAGGAGATTTCGGAAAAATATCTGGAGATCGTGGTGAAGGAGCTGGTGAAGGGAGGAATGCTTGACGCCGTGCGGGGAAAGGGTGGCGGTTACCGGCTGAACAGATCGGCGGAGGAGTACAGCGTGAAGGACATTCTTGAATTGACGGAAGGTCCTCTGGCTCCCGTGGCCTGCCTGGAACCGGGACGCGAAGCCTGCGCACGCGTAGACGGCTGCCGGACGCTTCCCCTCTGGAAGGGATTGGATAAGGTGATTTCGGATTACCTGGGACAATATACCCTGGCGGATTTATGTGCGGGGATTGACGGAGCCGGGAACGGCGTATAATTGCTTCGGCAGGGAAAACCCACACAGGCATGGAATGATAGGATGTTGGCAGTATCAAAACGGAAGCCGTACGGAAGAGGTAAGGTATTTATGAGAAAATGGCGGCGGACAAGCCGGGAAAATAAGGAAAATCATACAGATAGGAGTGCAGAACAATGAAACTAAGTGAAATCGACAAAAATTTACTGGTAGAGTCAGACTTACATATCGATGGTCTGCGATATCGCAGCGCACTGGAGGCTCCGTTTGACATTTACGGCCTCTACAGGCCTCGGGAGACAGGGCAGTATATGAGAATGCCTGTGGAGAGGGCCGGGAAGGTGAGTCCGGGTGTGGAGAGCTTGAGTGTGCATACATCGGGAGGACGCATCCGGTTCCGGACGGATTCCGGTTACGTGGCGGTGAAGGTACGGCTGAAAAATGCCCATTGGATGCCCCATATGCCGCTTACAGGATCTCATGGCCTGGATCTCTATCTATATGAAAACGGGCAGGATCTGTATGCGGGATCCTTTATTCCGCCGATGGAACATCCGGATTATTTTGAGTCTGCGGTATATTTTTCCCGCAGGGAGATGCGGGAGATTACCATTCATCTGCCTCTTTACAGCGGCGTGGAAGAGCTGTTCATCGGGCTGGAGGAAACCGCGGGGCTGGAGGCGGGCCGCGGATATCGTGCTGTGAAACCGGTTCTGTACTATGGTTCCTCCATCACCCAGGGAGGATGTGTATCCCGGCCGGGGAATAATTATCCGGCGGCCATTGCAAGACAGACCAATGTGGATTTCC
This sequence comes from uncultured Acetatifactor sp., assembly GCA_910584865.1. Taxonomy (GTDB): domain Bacteria; phylum Bacillota; class Clostridia; order Lachnospirales; family Lachnospiraceae; genus Acetatifactor. Next base: position 69,672 of record CAJUCE010000004.1, on the reverse strand, counting down.
TGTGTCTTGGCTTTTCCGGGGGCGCAAAAGGGGAACCGGAGATGGTTTCGTATCTGTCAGGGATTGATGCCAGTGTGTTTGTCTGCGATTATGATCACAATGCGCCGGACAGCAGTTATCTGGAGGACACTCATTTCCGCATATATCAAAACTACAGAGAGGCCCATCCTCAGACCCCGATGATCTTTGTGTCCAGGCCGAATTTCCGGCTGAATGAGGAGGAAGATATCCGAAGGCGGGACGTGGTATATGGGACTTACCGGCAGGCATTTGAGGAAGGGGACAGGAAGGTGTATTTTGTGGATGGTTTCCAGCTTTTTGCGGGAAACAGGCGGTACGATTGTACAGTGGACGGTACGCATCCCAATGATTTGGGATTTTTCAGGATGGCAGAGGTGATCGGGGAGTTGGTGAAGCACTGCCTGCCGGAGTAAGGGCGGCATCTTTTTATAATTAATTTTGGACAGTACTCTTGACTCCTGTGCCGGAGAGGGAGTAAAATATAATTTCCAGCGCTTTGGCGTATTGTCCTGCGGGGATAGCACGCAGGCCGGTTTTCTTTCGGAAGCCCGAAGGAGAACCGGCGGTTTTGCGGCGATGCGGAAGGTATCCCGGCGGTATAAAAATCAGACGGGAGACGGCTTCATAAAGAGGGACAGATGATTGGGGGCTTGCGCATATGAAGAGAGACGGGTATTGGTATGAGACACATATGCATACCAGCGAGGGAAGCGCCTGCGGTCAAAATACAGGAGCAGAGATGGCCAGGGCTTACGCGGAGGCCGGATATACAGGGATTATAGTGACGGATCATTTCTTCTACGGAAATACGGCGGCGGACAGGAGCCTTCCCTGGAGCGAATGGGTGGATGCCTTTTGCCGGGGCTACGAAGCGGCCAAAAGGGAAGGGGAGAAATGCGGGCTGCAGGTGTTCTTCGGATGGGAGTCCGGCTATGACGGAACGGAATTTTTGATCTATGGCCCGGACAGGGAATGGCTGCGGAAGCATCCGGAGATCCGGGATGCTTCCGTGGAGGAGCAGTTTGCACTGGTGCATGAGGCAGGCGGCATTGTCTGTCATGCCCATCCTTACAGGGAAGCTTCGTATATTCCGGAGATTCGCCTGTTTCCGGAGTATGTGGATGCGGTAGAGGGATGGAATGCGGCGAATATCAGGAAGGGAATGGCAGCGAATCCGCCCTGTCTGGAATATGACGCAAGAGCCGTGGCCTATGCGGCCAAATATCACTTCCCCATGACTGCGGGTTCGGATCAGCATAGCACGCAGATGCTTTACGGCGGGATGGTGTTCGACAGAAAGTTAAAAGACATTCATGATTTCAAAAATGCGGTTATGGCAGGAGAAGCCATACGTATGTTGGAAGGCAGGATATGAGGTCAGGTGACAAAATGAAGGAAAAAAGTACATCCGGAAAATTTTCATTGGTTCCTTATTTATTGAAATACAAGTGGAATTATCTGTTCGGCATTGTCATACTGCTGCTGGTAGATATGGCGAATCTGTATATTCCGCAGTTTATCGGCGAAGTGATCGACGGACTGGCGGAGGGGGCATTGGACAGGAGCGGTGTGAACAGGCTGCTGGCCAAACTGTTTGCAGCGGGCGCCGTGATGATGCTGGGACGCTTCGGATGGAGATTCTGTATCTTCGGGGCGGCCAGAGGGATTGAGTACCGGCTGCGGAATGATATGTTCCGTCATTTGGAGACTCTGTCTGCCCGCTATTTTAACAGTCACAAGACGGGGGATCTGATGGCCCGGTTTACCAATGACCTGAGCGCGCTCCGGATGGCGGTGGGGCCTGCGGTGGTTACGGCTTTCGATGCGGTGGTGATGACGGTGATGGTCTTGGTGCGGATGGTGGCCTATGTAGATTTCAGGCTGACGCTTATGGCGTTTATCCCCTTGACATTGGTGGCTGTGGGATGTTATTTCTACGGGATAGAGGCCAAGAAGCGCCAGACCCGGAGGCAGGAGGCATTTTCCGGACTGTCGGATAAGGTGCAGGAAAGTATTGCCGGTGTGCGGGTTCTGAAAGCCTTCGTACAGGAGGATAAGGACTTTGAAGCATTTGAAAAGGCCAGCAGGAACAGTATGGAGAAGAATCTGTCCATGGTGAAGCTTCGGGCGGTCTTTGGTCCGGCTCTGGATGCCGTCACGGGGATCAGTCTCCTGGTGACGCTGGTATTCGGCGGACGGATGGTTCTGGAGGGGACGGTTACCATCGGTAAGTTTGTGGCGTTTAATTCTTATATCGGGATGCTGGTCTGGCCCATGATTGCATGTGGAGACTGCATCAACAATTTCAGCCAGGCGGCAGCGGCTTTTCAGCGGATTTCCTGTATTTTCCGGGAAAAGCCCGATATCGTGGATAAGGTGCCGGGAGGGCAGGACATACATATCAAGGGCGAGATCACCCTGAACAATCTGACCTTTACCTATCCGGACGGCGAGACGCCGGTGCTGAAGCATGTAAATCTGCAGGTGAAGGCAGGGGAGATGCTGGGAGTGCTGGGGCGGACCGGAAGCGGGAAATCCAGCCTGGCGGATTTGCTGCTGCGTGTATATGACTGTGAGGAAGGGGCGCTTCTGGTGGACGGAAGACCGATTACGGAATTTCCTCTGGCAGTGCTCCACCGGGATATGGCCTATGTGCCCCAGGACAATTTCCTGTTCTCGGATACATTGGAGGAGAATATAGCCTTCGGCCTGGAAGACAGGATCCGGGATCATCCGCAGCTGCGCGCCAGTATCAAGAGAGCGGCCAAAGCAGCCTGCATCCACGACAATATTATGGGATTTCCGGAGGAATACAGAACGCTGGTGGGAGAGCGGGGGGTCACTCTCTCCGGCGGGCAGAAGCAGAGAAGCTCCATTGCCAGGGCCCTGCTGATGGATGCGTCCGTGTTGATCCTGGATGACTCCCTGTCTGCGGTGGATACGGATACCGAAGAGCAGATTCTGGAAAATCTCATGCATCTGCGGCGGGGGAAGACTACCATTATTATCGCTCATCGTATTTCCACGCTGCAGAAGGCCGATCATGTGGCGGTACTGACGGAAGGGGAGCTGACGGAGTATGGTACACACCAGGAGCTGCTTGAGAGAGGCGGTTTCTATGCCCATATCTATGAGAAACAGCAGTTGGAGCAGGAGCTGAATGTGGTATAGAACAGGGAGCCGCGGCAGATGGCCGGAAGTTTATCAGGGATGAAACTGCCAGGGGCCGGGACAGTGTGCGGAACGGGGGCCGGACAGCCGGCGTAACAGGATTTGGAGGGTAAGATGAGTACATTGACCGATGATAAGATAGAATCGAATTATAAAGGGAGTGCTTTGCTGCATTTGCTTTCCTATATGAAGCCTTATGTGGGATGGGTGGCGGTGTGTCTGATTCTGGTGCTGGCGCTGACAGGCTTTGATCTGTACCGTCCCATGCTGATCGGCGACGCCATTGATTTATTTGAGACACAGGGGAATTATGATGTGATCATAGAGACCACTGTGAAATACGGAATCGTGCTGGCGCTGAGCTTTGTCTTTAATATTTCTCAGACATGGCTGCTGCAGAAAATGGGGCAGAGCATCATCCTCACGGTCCGTAAGGATCTGTATGCCCATATTCAGTCCCTGAGCAGCCGCTATTTTGACCTGACGCCTGTGGGAAGGCTGGTGACCCGCGTTACCAATGATGTGGAAGCGTTGGATGAGATGTATTCTGGCATTTTGGTTAGATTATTCCGAAATATCGTAAAAATTATCGGGCTGGCGGCGGTGATGCTGATGCTGGACTGGCGTCTGGCCATGATTTCCTTTGTGCTGCTGCCCTTTGTGGCTGTGCTGACGGTGATTTTCCGCAAGATTGCCCGCCGGACCTACCGAATTTCCAGGACCAGATTAACGGATGTGAATACCTTCCTGTCCGAAAATATTTCCGGTATGCGTATTATCCAGATTTTCGGCAGGGAGAAGCGCAAGTTCGAGGAATTTGACGACAAGAATCACAAGCTGTACCGGGCCGGATACAGGGAGATGATGGTGTTTGCTATTTTCCGTCCGATTATCTATATTCTGAGTATTATATCACTGATGATCGTGCTGGGAGCAGGAAGCGCGGATGTGATGGGTAATGTGATTTCTATCGGTACGCTGTATATTTTTGCACAGTATATTCAATCCTTCTTTGAGCCGATACAGGAGCTGGCTGAGCAGTTTTCCACGCTGCAGTCTTCCATAGCCTCCGCGGAGAAGATTTTCACCATCATGAGTGAGGAACCGCTGGTGAAGGAGGATGAGAATCCCGTGATCCTGCCGGAGATCAAAGGGCGGATCGAGTTTTCGCATGTCTGGTTCGCCTATGACAATGAGAACTATGTACTGCGCGACGTTTCCTTTGTGATAGAGCCGGGACAGAAGGTGGCTTTTGTAGGGGCAACCGGCGCAGGGAAATCTTCTATTTTAAATTTAATCGGACGGTATTACGATATACAGAAGGGGAATATTTATATCGACGGAGTGGATATCAGGAGGCTGAGTAAGCGTCAGCTGCGGGGCGCTATCGGGCAGATGCAACAGGATGTGTTTATCTTTGAGGGAGATATCGAGTATAATATCCGCCTGCATGATGAGGATATCACGCCGGAAGAGGTGAGGGCGGCGGCAGAGTACGTGAACGCTTCGCATTTTATAGAGAAGCTGCCGAAGGGATATCAGGAGCCGGTGTCCGAAAGAGGGGCCACTTTTTCCGCGGGAGAGAGGCAGCTGCTTTCCTTTGCCAGGACCCTGGCGCACAAGCCCGGCATCCTGGTGATGGATGAGGCTACAGCAAATATCGATACCGAGACGGAGCTTTTGATTCAGGAGGCATTGGAGAAGCTGATGCAGGGGCGTACAACGATTATGGTAGCGCATCGCCTTTCCACCATTCAACATGCAGACTGTATTATGGTAATGCATAAGGGCATAATACGGGAACAGGGAACCCATCAGGAGCTGCTGGCCCAGGACGGTATTTATAAAAAGCTCTATGAATTGCAGATTCATCACGAAGCCACAGCCTGAGTAATGGGGGTAAGAGGTATATGTTAAAAAAGGTAAGCAGTGAAGCGGAATTAAACTATATCAGAGATCTATACGAGGCGTCCTTTCCGGAATCGGAGAAGAAACCATTGGCATTGATTCTGGAGAAGCAGGAGCAGGGACTTGCAGAGATTTTGATGATAACGGATCCGGAGGGCGGGGCTCTGGGGCTGGCGATGATGGCTATTTGCGGCGATTTGGCACTGCTGGATTATCTGGCAGTGGATCCGAAATGCCGGGGAACAGGCGTGGGCGGCGGGGTGCTCGCAGCACTGCAGGAACGATACGGAAGAGACAGGATTGTAGTGGAAATCGAACGTACTACGGGAGAGGGCGCGCAGGCAGAAAATATAGAAGACAGGATCCGCAGGAAGAATTTCTACCTGCGGAACGGAATGGTGCCTGCGGAATTTTATGTGGATTTGATGGGTGTGGAGATGGAAGTGCTTACCTTTGGAAGGAAGCTGGGGTTTGAGGAGTATCATTCGATTTACAGGAAGGTTTTTCCCGGGAAGATAGCGAATGAGATAAGGCTGGTTTGATACCGGCCTTTTTCATATGTGCAGGCCCGCATATGGAAGGGAACCTGGCCCGGTATGCGCGGCAAGTAGCGGAGAGGCATGCGGAGATATGCTACGGGCGCGGGAACCGGGGGGATGGAAAAGGGTATCGGCAGAGACAGTAAGAAAAAACCAGAATCGGTGAAAATGCGCAGGAGTCCGGCATATATTGAGAAAGGGATTTTGGCAGGAGACAGTTTCCCGGAAAGGATGTCGGAATATGAATCAGAAATTGGAGGAATTGCTGCAACTGGCTTTGCAGACACCGGAGGAAACCCGGGTACGGACGGAGGAACTGAATGTAGGATTTGATACGGATACTCGGTCATGGGAGCTGATTGCGAAGTATCATGGCAGTCTGGATGTATTGGAGCAATTCAATGTCCAGGTAGAGTATCTGATTGCAGGATATGCCATACTGACGGCGCCGGAAGCTCTGGTGGAGCGTGTGGTGGAACTGGAGCAGATAGAGTATATAGAGAAGCCGAAACGGTATTTTTATGAAGCCGAAATGCCCACGGATAATTCCTGCATTGCCCAGGTGAGCCTCAGAGATCCGTTTCTCACCGGGGCAGGGATCCTGATCGCCGTTCTGGACAGCGGAATTGATTACAGAATGCCGGAATTCCGGAAGGCGGACGGCAGTACGAGGATCAGATATCTCTGGGATCAGACGTTGCAGCCGGATATGCCGGATCAGGGGGGAGAGGCTTCGGCAGGAACAGGCAGACGTCCCCCGGAAGGATATGGGATTGGCGTGGAATTCGATGCGGACCAGATCAATCAGGCATTGGCGCTTGCCGACAGAGAACAATTTGCATTGCTTCCCAGTACGGATGCCAGCGGGCACGGAACGGCGGTGGCGGGGATTGCGGCAGGAAACAGCCCGGCTTATCATGGAGCAGCGCCGGAGGCGGATCTGTTGATTGTCAAACTGGGAATGCCGGATGCCGCCTCTTTTCCCAGGACAACGGAGATTATGCGCGGAGTCACTTACGCTATCAGGAAGGGGATTGCATTGCAGATGCCGGTGGTAATCAATCTCAGCTTTGGGAATACCTACGGCGCCCATGACGGCAGTTCTCTGATAGAGCGTTTTCTGGACAATGCAGCCGAGATTGGGCGGACGGTTATCTGCGTGGGCAGCGGAAATGAAGGAAACAGCAGAGGGCATCTGTCCGGCAGCCTGCTGCAGGAGAGAAATATTGTCTATCCCACGGGGAGAGAAAGCGCGGGAGCGGGGGAAAGAGAGGAGGAGGTAAGCAGCAGAATCGGTTTGATTGCCCGTCCGGTATCGGTGGAATTGGCCGTGGCGGAATATGAGCGGACGCTGAATGTACAGCTGTGGAAGAATTACTGTGATACCTATCGTATTTTTTTACGTTCTCCGGGCGGACAGGAGACGCAGCTGCCGCAGACGATCAACGGAGGAAAATATGTGCTGAGACTGGAGCAGACAGAAATTCTCGTGTACTTTGGGGAACCGGCTCCCTATGCGGTGGCGGAGGAGATTTATTTTGAAATGCTGCCCATTGGTCAGAATTATATCAACAGCGGCGTATGGACGATTCGGCTGGAACCGCTGCAGGTGGTGACGGGAAGATATTATTTCTATCTGCCTTCCGCTGTGGTGCGCTCTGCAGGCACCGGCTTTTATCACGCTACGCCGGAGGTGACATTGACGATTCCGGCCACGGCAGCCAAAGTGATTTCGGTGGGAGCATATGACAGCGCTTATGAATCCTATGCGGATTTCTCAGGGAGGGGATATGCGGATGCCAATCGGACCATCGGCGTAGTGGCGGCCGGGCTGGCGAAGCCGGATTTGGCTGCGCCAGGTGTGGGGATTCTGGCACCGGATATCTATGGGGGCTATACTGCGTTTACAGGAACTTCCTTTGCCACACCCATCGTGGCGGGGAGTGCGGCGCTTTTGATGGAATGGGGTATTGTGCGGGGAAATGATCCGTTTCTGTACGGGGAAAAGGTGAAAGCATATCTCCGGGCAGGAGCCAGGGCACTGCGGGGGGAAAACGAATATCCCAATGCCCGGGTGGGGTGGGGCGGATTATGTGTAGCCTCAAGTATTCCGGGTTGATTTATGAGTCATCTTTCCGATATATATAAGGGAGAGAAATACCCAAAACAAAAAAAGGAGTATATGAAAATGGCGAAAGAACTAAGCAGTGAGGTCAAACAGGCGTTGCAGGATATTTACTATCACGAGAGAACCGGCCGGGGCAGTGAGGCATTTGCTCTTTTGGAGAAAGCATCCGCTGCAGGAGACGGAGATGCCAGCTGCGTCCTGGCCAGATGTTATTGCGGCTATCAATATGTATGGAGCGGACATGGATTTCCCGAGGATGATGATAAAGCTACGGAGCTGATACATAAATCCGTTGAACAGGGCAGTGCTCTGGGCGTATTGGTGGCCATGCGTACCGGAGAGCTGTCGCCGGAATTGGAGGAGAAGATGCCCTTTGCTAATCTGCAGGAAGCTTTTGATATTGCAGTAGAGCTGGCGGATTCCGGGGATGCATTCTGCCAGTATATGGTGGCGAACGCTTATTTCTGGTGGGATTTTGTGAGAATTCAGAACAGGGCCCGGGATTCCTTCCCCAAGGAGGATGCGGCTTTCAACGTGGCTTATAAGGCGTACCTGAAGGAAAATATCTCCAAATGTGAGGATTTATTCTGGAAAGCGCTGCGGGGCGGGATGTATTTTGCCGCAAATAATCTGAACCGTTACTATACTCAGGGAGATGAGGATATCATACTGCCGCAGCCTGAGAAGGCAAAGGATCTGTGGAAGACCGGCGCGGAATACGGACACCCGATTCATCAGTCCATCTATGCCAAGGATTTGGAGAAGGAAGGGCGGAAGGAAGATGCCCTGTACTGGTATAAGCAGGCGGCGGAAGGCGGAGAGCCGGGAAGCTGGTGTGATGTGGGGCGCTGTTATATGAAGGGGATCGGTACGCCGAAGGATGAGGCCTATGCCGTGAAATGCTATGAGAAGGAGCTTCCCTCCGGCAATGTTACCAGCTACAACGTTCTCGGAGAGGCTTATTATCTGGGGACGGGTGTGACACAGGACTATGGAAAGGCTGTAGAGCTGTTGTCCTACGCATGCAGTAAGGGGAGCAAATATGGGCTGTTTTACCTGGCAAAATGCTGTTATTACGGCTTGGGTACGCCGCAGGATTACGTGAAAGCCCGTCAGTATCTGGACAAGGTGGACTGGAATTACTGGGAAGCCGATTATCTGCGCGGGATGATTTACGGCAATGGACAGGGAGTGACACAGGATATTCCCAAGGCGGTGGGTTTTCTGCAGAAAGCCGGAGATCATCCGGAGGCCAGGGAGGAGCTTGCCAAGTATAAGAAGACGTTTTTTGGAAAATGGGTGCGCCGATAGGGGGCACTGCGAGGAGATGCGCCGGTAGGGGCTGTGCCGCGAGAGGCTGTGCATCCGTCTGTAAGGGCTTGCCGTGTAGACCTGCCGGATAGCTACGGAAAGACCCGCCGGGAAGAGCCGACCGGCATTTGCGGAATCGGCGGATCTGCGGGCATGACAGACCGATACCGGGATTTTGTCCTGGTATCGGCCTGCCGGAGCTCTGGAATAATACAGACCGGAAAGTCTGTTAAAACAGGTTAAACGAATTTGCGCCCAGGTATTTGGACAGGCTCTGATAAGCGGCTATGGCTCCGGAGCCGGCGGTCGAATACCCGATCCCGTTCAGGGCATTGGGCGCATAAAGCTGACCGGACAGCATCCGGAACATCAGCTGATTGGTCAGACGGCAGGTATCGCAGCAACTGTTATTGCTGTCTGCCGATGCGCCGGAACGGTCTGTATTTTGGGTTTTGGCGGTTTCCGTTTTGTCCGATACCGCGATGTTTATGCCATTTTCTGCTGCCTTTGTAACGGCAGATCCGGTGCGCATGGCGGTGATCCTGCCTGCCTTTGCAGTGTCCATATAGTTGGCAAAGTTTTTGATCTGTGCGGTGCGCCGGCCGCCATGCCGGGAGTAGTACGCATTTATTTCCTTGATTCCGAGTTCGTTGATATACATTTTCTCACCTCCTATTCCAGTTCCGTATGCGCCCTCACCAGTGCCAAAATCGGCGGAGAATTTCCGGCCGCTTAATGATGCGTCCGTAAATCCTCCGGGCACTGGATCGGCCACATACTGTTTCCAGTTCCGTATGCGCCCTCACCAGTGCCAAAATCGGCGGAGAATTTCCGGCC
>CAJUCE010000004.1:0-59657 GCA_910584865.1 uncultured Acetatifactor sp. | reverse complement strand
TCGGCGGAGAATTTCCGGCCGCTTAATGATGCGTCCGTAAATCCTCCGGGCACTGCTTCGGCCACATACTGTTTCCGGTTCCGTCATGCGCGTGTCCTTTGCGCATTTCACTCCCATGCCCCTGTGGGAGGGAGGAAATTCATCTGCAAAGTAATATAGATGAATTTTTCGCGGCGGTTTACAGATTACAGTTGACATTCGGACTTTCCTGCAGCAGCACAGTTACATGGAATTCGCTGCCATCTATCTTAATATCCAGATCTCCCATATATTTTTCTACTTCCCGTTTTACATTGGACAGACCGATCCCATGCAGGGAGAGTGCCGTCTTCGGCCCGGTCTTTTGCCTGTCGGAAACGGGAAGCCCGGTATTTTGATTAAAGAGGACTGTTCCCTCGAAGGAATTTGTGACTTCGATGAGGAAAAAACGTCTTTTCTGTCTTCCGGAAAGGGTTATATATTTGCGGCTCTTTGCCATCTTTTGGCAGGCCTCCAGCGCATTTTGCAGGAGGTTGCCCAAGATGATGCCAATATCGTAAGCATTGTACCGGTCTGACGCCGGATAGACGAATTCACATTGAAATTCAATCCCCAATGCGGCGGCCTCTTTCTGCCTGTCATTGATGATGACGTCGGTAACGGCATTTCCTGTATGAATCGTTAATTCAAAAATCTTCATGCTGTCGTTCATTCGGGCAATGTAGGTCTCCATATCCCTATAATGACCGCTTTCTGCCAGCCCTTTGATATTGGTGAGATGATTTTTCATCTCATGTTTCATACGGCGGACGCTGTCATGAAGTTGTTCCATTTCCCGAATGCGTTCCTGTAAAGCGCCGAGCTGCTGACGGGCAACCAGATATTTCTTCTGTTCTGCCTGCAGAGCCGTGATTCGCTGCCAGGCTGCTATGGCGGCAAGAATGCCCAGGTAGAACAAAACCGCGGCAGCCGGGATGATGCCCAGAAAGGCCGGGAAGCGTTCATAGAGCCGGAAAATATGATCTTCGCTTATTACGATCAGAAGCCTTACGATAACATTGGCAAACAGGATTCCTGTGACGGGTGTCAGGAGCAGGCAGCATATTTCTATGGCATGGAGCTGCATGCTGCCCCTTTTCAGAAGCCTCCCGGTGAGATGGAGCATGAGGGAAAAGAGCAGAAACTGCAGGGCCGCAATGAGCAGGTGATTACAGGCGGCATTGCAGAAGACCTGTTCCGGGGTATCTGCATTGCGTAAGAACCATTCGCCGGTAAGAAAATCCAGGCTTCTCATGATCATCAGGCTCAGTGTTCTGATACAGTGGAACAGGACGCCCAAAAGGAAGACAAAGCTGCGCTCTATTCCCAGGAAACCGGAGAGAAGCATCAGTAAAGCCGTCACCAGGACCATATGCATCCAGCCGCTGAACCAGGAAAACAGGCAGAGGCTGTAGCAGATGGTGTAGAGAGCAAAGATCAGGAAGGAAGCTTTTTTCCGCCGGCCTGCATGCAGGGCGTTATTCATGAAAGAACGGAAAAACATTGCCATACTGACGGCATATAAAACACACTCGGTTCCTGCCACAATTTGGTAAAACAAGATAAAGCTCGTCTCGCTCAAGGCTGACCTCCTGTTTCCGGCTTATGCATATTGCATAAAATGCAGATGAGCCTTTACAAAAGTTTCATATTTATACTTGGACATGTTTAATTTTACGCCGTTTGTCAGAGTCACTTCCGTTTTGGTATAGGATTCCACATAGGCCAGATTGATCAGGAAACCTTTGTGTATGCGGCAGAACTGTTCCTGCAGCGTCTGTTCCAGATCGCCCAGTCTGGCATAGTATTCCAGGGCGGCGTCTTTTTGGTGCAATATAATCTTGTGCCCGCGGCTTTCCATATAATAGATACTGTCCAGAGGGATGACCTTGCTGGTGCCGGCGTATTGGATGACAAGTTTTTTTCGCTGTAGCTCCTTTTTTGCTCTGATTTGATCTGCCGCCCTCCGGAAGATTTCCGCAAACCGGGGTTCCTCTATGGGCTTGAGCAGATATTGGAAGGCATTTACATCAAAGGCGTCGTATACATAGGCTTCATGACCGGTGACAAAGATGATCAGGGGCTGGGGGCCTTCTTTCGCAGCCCTTATGCGCCTGGCCAGCTCCATGCCGTTTTCACAGGGAGTCCAGTCAGAAGGCGGCATCCTTTGAGAGTCGGAGGGAGGAGCCGCCTGACATGCCGTGTCAGGTGCACTTGCCTGAGGCGGGCGTTTTCCGCCGTTGGGATCAGGCTCCTTCAGCTCGATATCCAGAAACAGCAGGTCAGGATCCGTCCCGTCGGACAGATAATCGGAGGCGGAGGCATATTCCCTGACGGCAGCTTCGGGATCCTGTTTCCTGACCAGGGATGCCAGATAGCTTCTGATATAAGGTTCATCGTCGCAAATAGCAATTTTTAACATATTCCCGCCTTTCGGGGCCTGCCGTGTATACAATCTGTATACCGTATTATGGCCGAAACATAGAAATTCTATTTCCTGTATCGGAAAATTATGCGGAATCTTAAGGGAAACAGCGCAAACGGACAGTTTGGCAGCGCAAATGGATGGAAGGAGGCTGCAGACTTCATGCCGGATTTCATCATTGAAAAAAAGTATCATTTATCATATACTTTATATAAATGAGTGCAGTTTCATCTGCCCGTATACTGATTGAGGAGATGAGGAAAATGCCCAATTTTACGAAAATGGCGATCAAGAACACTTTTATACAGCTGCTGAATGAGAAACCGTTAAGCCAGATTACGGTGAAGGATATCGTGGAGACCTGTGGTGTGAACAGGAATTCCTTTTATTATCATTTTCAGGATATTCCTGCCCTGGTGGAGGAGATCGTGACGGAGGAGGCGGATCGGATCATAGCGGAGCATCCGTCCATCGACTCCATAGAAGAGTGCCTCAATGCGGCGCTTGATTTTGCCCGGAAGAACCGCCGGGCTATCCTGCATATCCATAATTCCGCCAACCGTGATATCTATGAGCAGTATTTGTGGAAAGTCTGCCAACATGTGGTTTCGGCATATGTGGAGGCGGCCTTTGCGGATCAGCCCATTCGGGAATCGGACAGGAAGCTCCTGATCCGGTTCTATAAGTGCGAATGCTTCGGTATGGTGATGGAGTGGCTGAGCAGCGGGATGAGTGACGATATAGCGGATGAGATAAAACGGATATGCGATCTGCGGAAGGGGATGGCGGAGGAGATGGTGGCGCGGAGCGTGAGGGGGGAAACGAGAGGCGGATGAAGATGATTAACTTGATGGAGGCTCAATAATTAAAGTAAAAATCATGAGGAGGTTGCTTTCTGCGGCGGCCTCTTTCTCTTTATAAAAAAGTCTTCATACAAAAATTCTGAATAAACAGTATATAACACTTGACAACAGTTTGACGCTGTTATATACTGTTTACAAGGAGGAAAGATAAATGCGCATTATTATAAACAATTCTTCCATGATCCCCATCTATGAACAGCTGGCAGACCAGATCAAAACCCTGATCCGCAGAGGGGAGCTGAAAGCAAACGACAACCTGCCCTCCGTCCGCGCCCTATCCAAGGAGCTGAAGATCAGTGCACTGACCGTGAAGAAAGCCTACGACAGCCTGGAGGCGGAAGGCTTCACCGCCACTGTCCACGGGAAGGGGACCTATGTGGCGGCGGTGAACCTCCAGCTCTTCCTGGAGGAACAGAAGAAGGAACTGGAGGCGGATCTGGAAAGGGCCGTTCAGAAGGGCAGAAGCTACGGGATAAGCGACGAGGACATCCGGAGTCTGTTCGAGCTTATTTTGGAGGGCTGATCCGTGAGTTTCTTGAATTTACGATAAAAAGTATCTGCCATTTGAGCTTCTGCAATATGGAATAGTAGCGGCAGGATCTTGAATCCCTAAGGAACGGAAATATTTTCCTGCGAGAGGAGACATAAGTGCCCGTCTTGGCGGGCGGGAGGTATAGACATGTTAAAAATTGAGCATTTGATAAAAAGATACGGCACATTTTCCCTGGACTGCTCCCTGGAAATCAAACCGGGCTGTGTAACCGGGCTCATCGGACAGAACGGGGCAGGCAAGAGTACCACCTTCAAGGCAGCGTTGGGCCTGATCAAGCCGGACAGCGGCACCATCCGCATCCTGGGCAAAGACATAGGAGACTTCGGAACCAGGGACAGGGAGGAACTGGGCGTAGTGCTGTCGGATTCCGGTTTCAGCGGGTACCTGACCATCAGGGACATTATTCCGGTGCTTAACGGGCTCTACGAGAAGTTTGATAAAGCTTTTTTTCAGGAGCAGATTCAGAAATCCGGCCTGCCGGACAATAAGAAGATCAAGGAGTTTTCCACCGGCATGAAGGCGAAGCTGAAGGTTATCACAGCCATTTCCCATCGGGCGAAGCTGCTGATCCTGGACGAACCCACGGCAGGACTGGACGTGGTGGCCAGGGATGAGCTTCTGGAGCTGCTGCGGGACTATATGGAGCAGGAGGAAGACCGTTCTATCCTGATTAGCTCCCACATTTCCGGTGACCTGGAAAGCCTCTGCGACGACATTTATATGATACACGAGGGAAAAATCATTCTCCACGAGGACACGGACGTGCTGTTGGACGATTACGCCCTCATCAAGGCGGATGACAGGCAGTACGTTGCCCTGGATAAACAGTACATCCTGCGCAGCAGGAAGGAGAGCTTCGGATATAGCTGCCTTACCAACCAGAGACAGTATTACCTGGAAAACAATCCGGGTCTGACCATAGAAAAAGGAACCATTGACAGCGTGATTACCATGATGATACGAGGTGCGGCAATATGAAAGGTTTATTGATCAAAGATATCAAACTGATGAAAAATATGAGGAATTCCATGGCGATGATCCTTGTGATCGCGGTGGGGATGGGGGCATATATAAAGGACACATCCTTTATCATAACGTATCTGTCGCTCATCGGCGCTACGTTTACATCCAGTACTTTGAGCTATGACGAGTTTGACAATGGCTACGCATTCCTGTTCTCCCTGCCGGTGAGCCGGAAAGGGTATGTTGCGGAGAAATATATACTGGGACTGCTTCTTTCCGGGGGTGGGTGGCTGATCGGCTCTGTGATAACAGTCATATCCGGGCTTGCCAGAAACACGATGCCGCTGCCGGAGATTTTCATGACGTCTGTCTTGCTGGTCTCCGTACCTGTATTTCTGTTGTCCGTACTCCTCCCCTTCCATTTCAAATTCGGCGGAGAGAAGGGAAGGATTGTGATGATTGCCAGTATGGGGGTATTTTTTGTAATTGTTGTCCTAGGAGTCAAGCTCATGAATATGCTGCATCTGGATCCGGACGCTGTCATCGACAATATGCCCTCCTTGGGAATGGGGGCCACGGCCGCGGTGTCCATTGCAGCGGCCGCTTTGATTCTGCTGCTTTCTTTCAGGATCAGCATGGGGATCCTGCAGAAGAAGGAATATTAGAGAAAAAGATTTTCCGGGCTGCCACATCACTGATTTCCTAATCATTGATGTGACAGTACCTTGGTATCTATTCTTTCGTCAGGCCTGCATCCTTCATCAGAAGGTCACATGCAAAGCCGCCGATCACCGTATACTGATCCTTAAAATTACTGAAATGTTCACGAAATATACTGATACCGTTTACCATATGGTTTTCTTCTTATTCTTCCTCTTTGATAGGCAATTCATGTTTTTCACGAATTTCATCCAGGCACATCTGAATCCGCTCCACAGGTGATTTCAGAAAACAAACAAAGACAGAGCAACAGTGTTCCAATATCAGCTTATCTCTATTTGTCCGTAACTTAAAAACAGTGATCGGCGATAAGTACTTACCGCCCTCTATCCTTCCGTAGAATAACCACATCTACCGCGATACAGATACCAAAATAGCACAGCCAGCACAGCCCCACAAGCCCAAAGGAGTTCATCTCCCGAAGCTGCGGGAAGGGGGAGAGCGTCCGCCAGGTTCTGTAAACCGCTCCAATTACCGTTATCTCCAGATTCTGGATGTGATAAGAGATCTGGATCATGCCCCGGTTGATGCTGCCAGGCCAGAAGAACTGTTAAAAAGAACTGTAAAAAAACAATCCGTCTGGAGCGGATATTTGCAGGTAAAATATTTGCGGCTGAGTTTTATTATGAGCGTGAAATGTATTTTGATGTTGCAAAGCATATTTATGATGTGGGAGTTATGTTGGCTCTGCAGCCGATTCAGGACATGATTGGAAATCCGGGTATGTTTCTTGAAATGTCAGAATATAAGAGATTAGAAGAAACAAGGAGAACGGGCAGTTACCTGTCAGACAGAAAGTTCTCTGATTTTAAGATATTCCGTGGTATGTCTGATAATACAGATCTCAAAGATGCTTATCAGAATATGCAGAAGGATTATGTTTTTTCGAAGAAAGATTTACTGTCATTTGAATTTGCCGCAAGCAAGTGGAAAAAATACAAGACTTTTTAAGTGACACATGAGTCTTGTATCCGGAGGGGTTCCCTGCTATAATGAGATACAATATATCCTCAATGCAGAACAAAACGGATTATGGATGTACCTGTGGATATATCTATTTTGCCAAGGAGAACATCATGCAGAAAAACAGCCGAAACGGAATAGCCCTGGCCATACTTGCGGCCGCCCTCTATGCCCTGAACGCCCCTTTCTCAAAATTATTGCTTGACCACATGCCTCCGACTATAATGGCCGGGCTGCTTTACATCGGCGCAGGACTGGGCATGGCCATCATTGCCCTGGTCCGGAAGATAAAGAAGACGGAGAAGGCGGAGTCGAAACTCACCAAAGCGGAACTGCCTTATACCGTGGCAATGATCCTTCTGGACATTGCCGCCCCGATATGCCTTCTCCTGGGCCTGAAATCCACTACCGCCGCAAATGCAGCCCTGCTGAACAATTTTGAGATCGTGGCCACCGCCATCATTGCCCTGATGGTATTCAAGGAGAAGATAAGCTTCCGGCTGTGGCTGGGAATCCTCTGTGTCACACTGTCCTGCGCCCTGCTGTCCTTCGAGGACATAACAAGCCTGCAGTTCTCCTACGGCTCCCTGTTTGTGCTCCTGGCTGCGGTTTTCTGGGGATTTGAGAACAACTGTACCCGGAAGATATCTTCCAGGGATCCTTTGGAGATTGTGCTTTTGAAGGGGATTTTTTCCGGAGTTGGGTCTGTTGCCATAGGAGCGTGCATCGGTGAACGAATAACCGCATTTCAGAACGTGCCCGCGGTTCTGGGGCTGGGATTTGTGGCCTACGGATTGAGCATCTATTTCTATGTATATGCACAGCGATTCCTTGGAGCGGCGCGGACCAGCGCTTATTATGCGGTTGCACCCTTCCTTTCCACAGGTCTCTCCCTGATGATTTTCCGGGAAATGCCGCCGGCGACCTATTTTATTGCCCTTGTTTTTATGATTGCGGGGGCGTGGCTTGCGTCTTCGTAATGTTGCCCCTGTCCGATGCCAATGAGGCCAGGCCGCAAGTGCATCGACAAAAGTCTCTGCTTTTCCCGTAATCCTTTTTAGACATTTCCGTCCCAATGTCTGAATTTCAGTCATCTGTGTCCGTCTGCCTTAATTTTAGGCAGACGGACTTTTCTGTTGATTTTCAACACTTTTCCCATTTGTTATACTGTCATCATCAAGTGAAGGGAAGGAGGTACCCGGATATGAAAGTACGTTGTGTGGCGCCTATGAAGATTGCAAAGATCGGTTATATCGTTATGTCTGTTATCCTTGGTATAGTCGGTATCCTGTTCATTGCCCGTCCGGAGTTGTCCGTAAAAGTGATTGGATATGCACTGGGAATCATGATGATCGTCTTCGGCTGTATCCGGCTGGTGGGATATTTCTCCAGGGATCTGTTCCGGCTGGCATTTCAGTATGATTTTGAGTTCGGCATTCTGCTGATTGCCCTGGGGTTCATCGTCCTGTTGAAATCCCGGAATGTGATGAATTTCATCTTCATCGCCCTGGGAATTGCGATCCTGGCAGACGGCCTGTTTAAGGTACAGATAGCAGTGGATTCCAGGAAGTTTGGCATAAAATCATGGTGGCTGATTCTCCTGCTTGCCGTTCTCACCGGATGTGTGGGCGTGATGCTGATGCTGCGCCCGGTGGAAAGTGCGTATGTGCTGATCAGGATGTTGGGGGCAGCGCTTCTGGCGGAAGGCATCCTCAATCTGTGTGTGGCAGTCAGCACGGTGAAGATTGTCGGCCACCAGAAGCCGGACACACTGGAGAGCCGGTATCAGGAGATAGAGTAGATAGACTGATTTATCCGACGGAAAGAGTCCGTCATGAAAACGGATTCATTCCCGGCAATTACAAATTTATATAGGAAAGGACAAGAAAAAATGCGTTTTTCAAAGACAGTGGTAAAATACCGCATACCGATTTTAATCCTGGCGGTTATCTTGATGGTGCCGTCAGTAATGGGAATGGCAGGAACCAGGATCAATTATGACATGCTGGATTATCTGCCGGAAGACATGGACACCGTAATCGGGCAGAATGAATTGATGGAGGAATTCGGCAAGGGGGCGTTCTCCTTTATCATTGTGGAGGATATGGCGGATAAGGATGTTGCAAAGCTGAAGGCGCAGATTGAGCAGGTGGAACATGTGGAAAGCGTAATCTGGTACGATTCCCTGACGGATTTGTCCGTCCCCAAGGAGCTGCTGCCGGATAAGCTTTACAGAGAATTCAATACAGAGCACTCCACCATGATGGCGGTCTTCTTCGACAGCTCCACGTCGGCGGATATCACAATGGACGCCATCCGGGAGATCCGTTCCGTCTGCGGAAAGCAGTGCTATGTATCCGGCATGTCGGCGCTGGTTACAGACCTGAAGGACCTGTGTGAGAAAGAAGAGCCGATTTATGTGGGAATAGCCGTGGCACTGGCCTGCGCCGCCATGCTGCTCCTCCTGGACAGCTGGCTGGTTCCCTTCGTGTTCCTGGCGTCCATCGGCATTATGATACTGCTGAATCTGGGATCCAATTATTTTATGGGAGAGATTTCGTATATTACCAAGGCGCTGTCGGCGGTGCTGCAGTTGGCGGTTACCATGGACTATTCCATTTTCCTCTGGCACAGCTACAATGAGCAGCGGGCAAAGCTGGGGGCGGATGCGATTGGCTGTGGGAAGCCGGATTCGGGTGAGGAGGCAGGCATAAATGCGCAAGGTGGAAAAGAGCGCAAAATAGCCGCTGCACAGCAGAAAGGCAGAGCCGCGGAAGCCATGGAGGCCGCCATCCAGGAGACCCTGGCCAGCGTATTGGGCAGCTCCATCACCACGGTGGCCGGATTTATCGCCTTGTGCTTCATGTCCTTCACCATGGGCAGAGACTTAGGGATAGTCATGGCGAAAGGAGTCCTGCTGGGCGTCCTGGGCTGCGTCACCGTGCTGCCCGCGCTGATCCTGACGCTGGATAAACCTCTGCAGAAGACGAAGCACAGATCCCTGATTCCCGACATGAGCAAATTCGCGGCAGGGACGGTAAAGGTATTCGCGGTCTTCCTGGCAATCTTCGTCGTGCTGATCCCGCCGGCCTATTATGGCTACAGCAAGACCAACGGCGAAGTCTACTACGATATGGGCGAATGCCTGCCAAAGGATATGGAGTATGTAATCGCAAATTCCAAGCTCCAGGAGGAGTTCAATATTGCGTCTACGCATATGCTGCTGCTTGATACAGATATATCTTCCAAAGATATCCGCCGGATGGTGGATGAGATGGAACAGGTTGACGGCGTGAAGTATGTACTCGGACTGGAGTCCGTAATCGGCTCCCTGGTGCCGGAGGAGATTCTGCCCGAATCCGTCACGGAGATTCTCAAGAGTGAAAAGTGGGAATTGATGCTGATCAATTCGGAATATAAGGTAGCAAGCGACGAGGTAAATGTTCAGATCAACGAATTGAACCGTATCCTGAAAAAATATGACGGCGGAGGCATGCTTATCGGAGAAGCACCCTGTATGAAAGACATGATCGAAACCACGGACCATGATTTCAAGGTTGTGAATGCAGTCAGCATCATAGCGATCTTCCTCATCATCGCTATCGTGGAAAAAAGCATCACCCTGCCCTTTATCCTGATTTCCGTGATTGAGCTGGCGATTTTCATCAATCTGGGGCTGCCTCACTATCTGGGACAGAGCCTGCCGTTTATCGCTCCCATCTGTATCAGCACTATTCAGCTGGGCGCCACGGTGGACTACGCAATCCTGATGACTACCCGGTACAAAGAGGAGCGTATGAACGGAAAGGACAAGAAAGCGGCTGTGACAATCGCTCTTTCCAGCGCCATCCCTTCCATCATCGTATCCGGAATGGGACTTTTCGCGGCGACCTTCGGCGTTGCGGTTTATTCCAATATCGACATTATCAGCTCGATGTGTATGCTGATGGCCAGAGGCGCGGTAGTAAGTATATTCTGCGTAATTTTTATCCTGCCGGCATTGCTTCGGCTGTGCGATGGAGTCATCTGCATGACTACGGCAGGAATGCATCACAATCATAACAAGAAAGAAAACAGGAAGAAATTGACGGAGGTAACGGTATCATGAAAAATAAGACGGTTCAGAATATGTTAAAGAATAGAGAAGGAATGGCAGGTAATAGAGGAAATATTCGGATGAAAAAGGCCAGGATTCTGGCTATGGCTCTCTGCATAGCGTGTGCATTGGGGCAGGCAGGTACAGCGGTGTATGCACAGGCATCCGGGGGCAGCGTCCAAGTCCGGGAGACAGCAGGAGCCGGAGCCGAAACGGTTCCGGCCATGGAGATCGGGAAGCTTGTAACCGGTCAAGACGGGCCGATCAATATACTGCTGGCAACAAATACAGACACCGATTCAAAGGCCGAAGCGACCGGTCAGGGCGAAGACAAAGCTGCCCGGGGAAGCGGCGCAAAGGAGCATAGGCCGGCCGGGACAGAGGAGCTTCAGACATCTAAGGAAGAAACGGTCTATATCCTGGCGGATGCCGACGGCTCTGTGCAGAAAATCATTGTCAGCGACTGGATCAAAAATGCTTTGGGGCTGGATGAGATTCATGATATAACAGATTTGAAAGATCTGGAAACCGTAAAAGATGAGCTGGAGTATACTGCAGGCACAGACAATGAAACGGTCTGGAATGCCGGGGGGAAGGATATCTATTATCAGGGGAATACAGAGAAAGATCTGCCTGTCACTATGGATATCACTTATATGCTGGACGGAAAAGAAATAACGCCCCGGGAGCTGGCCGGAAAGAGCGGCAAGGTGACGATCCGTTTCGATTATACCAATACGCAGTATGAAGATGTGACAATCGACGGCGGAAAAACCAGGATTTATGTGCCCTTTGCCATGATGACAGGCATGATTCTGGATGATGAGGTCTTCACCAATGTGGAAGTTACTAACGGCAGACTGGTGAATGACGGAGACCGTACAGTAGTGGTAGGGCTGGCTTTTCCCGGTCTGCAGGAAACATTGGATGTGGACAGGGATAAGATGGAAATTCCGGATTATATGGAGATCACTGCAGATGTGAAAGATTTCGAACTGGGCATGACTGCTACCGTGGCTTCCAATTCTGTTTTCAGCGGTATCGAGCTGGAACGGGATGATGCTGTGGAAGAGCTGAACGGTTCCATGGGGGAACTGAAGGATGCAATGGATCAGCTGATGGATGGGTCCGGGCAGCTTTACGACGGATTGTGTACCCTGCTTGACAAATCGGCAGAGCTGATCGCAGGTATCGATAAGCTTGCCGCCGGTTCTGCAGAGCTTCGAAGCGGCGCGGCCAGCCTGGATGAGGGAGCGGCAAAATTGCAGGATGGCGCGGCACAGCTCCAGAATGGCCTGAATACGCTGGCCTCCAAGAACGGAGAGCTGAACGGCGGAGCAAGGCAGGTTTTCGAGACACTCCTTTCTACCGCCAGGACACAGCTGACGGCGGCAGGTCTGGATGTTCCGGAGATGACAGTGGAGAATTACGAGGAAGTATTAAACCAGGTCATCGCATCGCTGGATGAGGATGCGGTCTACCGGCAGGCGCTGACACAGGTAACCAATGCCGTGGAGGAGAAGCGCCCCTACATCGAATCCCAGGTTACCGATGCGGTGAGAGGAGAAGTGGCGGTTAAGGTAGAAGCGGCTGTACGCGAACAGGTGACACAGAAGGTGACCGAAGCTGCAGGAGAGCAGGTCAGCGCAGCAGTGACGGAAGCGGTCAGGCAGCAGGTGACGGCAAAAGTCACGGAAGCAGCAGAGGAACAGGTCCGCGCAGCAGTGACACAGGCAGTCAGGACAGCTGTGACAGAGCAGGTGGAAGCTGCCGGGAAAGCGGAGATCACGAATCAGGTGACGGCAGCGGTGAAGGCAGAAGTGACAAAGCAGGTTACCGAAGCCGTGAGAGCGGAAGTGACAAAGCAGGTGACGGAAGCGGTGAAGAAGGAAGTGGCCGGGCAGGTTACCGAAGCGGTGAAGGAGGAAGTGACGAAGCAGGTTACCGAAGCGGTGAAGACAGAAGCGACAGCGCAGGTGACGGCGCAGGTAAGGGAACAGCTGAGTAAAGCGGTAACGGAAGAAACCGGTAAAAAGGTGTCCGGGGAAGTGATTCAGAAGGTGACCGGAATGGACCAGGCTGCCTATGAAGCCGCTGTGGAGGCCGGAACCATAAATGAACAGACAAAATCAGAGGTGGACAGGGCTGTTGCAGAGCAGATGGAATCGGAGGAGGTGAAGAACCGGATCAATACGGAGGTAGATAACCGGATGGAGTCGGAAGCCGTGAAAGGCCAGATCAGCACCAGTGTGGATAACCAGATGGAATCCGACACTGTGAAAGATCAGATCCGTACCAATGTGGATACGCAGATGGAGTCGGAAGCCGTGAAAGGCCGGATCGCGGCCGAGGTGGATACGCAGATGAAGTCGGAAACTGTGAAAGGCCGGATCGCAGCCAATGTGGATACACAGATGGAGTCGGAAGCCGTGAAAGGTCAGATCCATACCAATGTTGATGCTCAGATGGCAGGCAATACCGTAAGGGAACAGATCGATGCGAATGTAAAATCAGTGATTGAGGAAAAGGTGGAGGAGCAGATGGCAACCGATGATGTGAAGGCTCAGATTGAAGCCAACACAGCGGCCCAGATGGAAGCTGTCGTTCCCGCCAAGGTGGAAGAGCAGATGGCAGGCGATGAAATCAAGGCTGCTATCCAGGCCAATATTGACCAGCAGATGCAGTCAGTGGTTCCTGCCAAGGTAGAGGAGCAGATGGCCAGCGAGGAGATCAAGGCTGCCGTTCAGTCCAATATAGATGCGCAGATGAACAGCGCGGCGCTGAAGGATACCGTCGCTGCCAACACAAAACTTCAGGTGCAGAAGGCGATCACGGAGAATATGGCCGGAGAGGAAGTACAAAGCAAGCTTGCCGCCGCATCGGAGGGCGCAAAGTCTGTTATCGCCCTGAAATCATCCATTGACAGTTACAATGTATTCTATCTGGGGCTTCAGGCGTATACGGCAGGAGTAGCGGAGGCGGCTTCAGGCGCCGGCACATTGACGGCAGGAATCGGTGAACTGAGGGGCGGTACATCGAAGTTGTATGACGGTTCCAATCAGCTCTATGACGGCATTCAGACCATGAAAAAGAGTACGCCGGCTCTCACGGAAGGGATAACGAAGCTTCGGGACGGCGCCCTGGAACTTTCCGACGGACTGGATCAGTTTAACGAAGAAGGCATTGGCAAGTTGGTGGATGCGGTGGACGGAGACCTTCAGGGACTCATCGACAGGCTCCGGGCTATGGCTGACGTATCGAAAAATTACAAATCCTTCGCCGGGATTGCGGAGGAAATGGACGGAAGTGTGAAATTTATTTACCGCACGGACGCTATTGAAGCGGATACCAGAAAGTAGAAATTGTAAAAAAGCCAGATGGAATTGTATCAGCCTGCTTAGCCGGCTTTATGTACGGCAAAGCGGGCTGATGCTCTTTGGGATACTTTATAGTATAAAAAGGATACATATTCTTGCGAAAAAAAGGTCTACTGTGTAGAATAAAAAAGATCATAGTTGTCTTAAGCAGGCGCTGTATAGGGCCAGGCAGAACTGGAAACAGGGGATAAAGCTAGATGAAGGCGTCAAACTTTCTGCAGTTAAAGATTTATCGGCGGACTTTTTTAATTTATCTGTCCATTGTAATTGTGTTCTTTTTCTTCATTATTTCCAACCGCTATAACAATGCCCGGTTAGCGGGGCAGCAGTTTTTCTCTGAACACATGGACAGGGCATTTTCCCAGGCGGAGGATGAACTGGACAGCGTGATCGGCACAATAGATAATTTTCTGATCCGTCTGAACAGCAGCCCGGTGTTGAAGAAGGATTTTTTCTATTTTTTCGGGGCTTCCCCGGCGGAATATACAACGTCCAGGCTGCGCAGCGGGGACATGACCTATGAAAGCTACCTGAGTACCTGCGATAATCTGGTTACAGACTGCAATTACCTGATTCGGTACATTATCTATTACTCTGAGGAGAATGTCATGTGCATGGAATACAGCCCGGAAGGGTATTCCAGGTGCAAGATGATCGAGCCCCAGGAGGGGGAGGCCCTGTGCAGGACGGGATATGCTTATACCAGAGATATTTACCGGGATTCGGTGTACAAGGGAAAGATAGCCTTTATCATCGATGTGGACGTTCCGATTGAAAGCGCTTTTTGTCAGCAGGGAGAAATTGCTGTCTGGCTGGAGATTCAGGGCGCCGGGAAACGTCTGGGGAATGCGTTGGACGGTGATTTGGAGTTTGGCGAGATTACGGAATCCGGAAGGCTTCAGGGAGTGTTTTCCCTGACATCCGGAAAGGTAGGAAAATATTTTTATGCGGTGAACGCGTCGGAGAATTATTCTTATCTGGTAGTGGCAGCAGGGAGGGCCGGGGCTTATATGCAGAGCCAGATAAAGGAATTGTGGGTTTTGTTCTTTTGCCTGCTCCTGGTATTCCTGTTGATTACGATGCTCTATATGCGGCAGTTTTCTGCAGACGGCAGATTTCTCCAGGATATCCTGCGCAGCGTGGAAAGCGCCAGGAACGGATCGTTTCAGCGTATCCGGGTGGGAAAGCGCAGAGATGAATACGCCGTCATTGCCAGGCAGCTAAACGGGCTGTACGAATATCTGGAAGCTTTGATCCAACAAAAATATGAACTGACCATCAGTCAGCAGCGGACGCAGATGCAGATGCTGAGTTCCCAGCTGAATCCCCACTTCCTGTACAATACCCTGGAACGGATCAGGCTGCGCGCTCTGCGGGTACAGAATATGGAGGTTGCCCAGGCTACGGCAAACTTAGGCCTGTTATATCGCAATATCGTAAAGACAGAACCTGTGATTACCCTGGAAAAGGAGATCGCCATTACGAAACAGTACCTTGATCTGATGTGTTTCCTTTATGATGATCAGTTTCTCTATCACTGCGATGTGAAGGAGGAGATTCTGGGGATTCTGACGCCTAAAATCTGGATGCAGCCCATTATGGAGAATTTTTTTAAACATAATTTCAAGGAGAATGAAAGTATCAAGGTCATCGTGTTTACAGGGGAGAAATGCGGGGAGGGAATCAGGCTCACATTTTTTGACAATATGGGGAATATCCCGGAGGGGCAGCTTGAATATCTAAACGGCTGCTTCACGCCGGAAGAAGGTAAAAAGAACGAGGAAGACAGGGGGGGCATCGGCCTCCAGAATGTGTACCACAGGCTTTGGCTTTATTATGGGGATAAGGCATCAATGACAATCCGGAACAATGCGCCGTCCGGGGTGTGTATTGAGGTGTTGCTCAGGGACTGCGCAGAAATAACCTGCGAAGTATCCTCGCAGGCCGTTACGGAACACTTTTTTAGAAAGGAGGCAGACTGATGTACCGGATGCTGGTGGTGGACGACGAGAAAGATATCAGGGAGAATATCCGATATCTTCTGGACTGGAGCCGATATGGAATAAACCAGATTGAGACGGCGGCTACGTATGAAGAGGCGGTGAATAAGGCGCTGGATATAAGGCCCCATATCATATTGATGGACGTGAAGCTGGGAGACGGCCGTTGGGGATATGAACTGGTGGAGTATTTACGGGCGTCCGGCCTTAAGGCAGTGTGCTGTATGATCAGTGGTTATGACGAGTTTAAATATGTACAGAGATCCATGCAGGCTGCCGCCAGAGATTATCTTTTAAAGCCTGTGGACGTGGGGGAATTGGAACGCTTTTTGGAACGGGCAATTGCAGAGGAACTGAAGGGAAAGCTGCCGCTTCAGAGAGACGATGCGCCGGATGTGGACCCGGTGCTGAAGGTGGAGTATGGCACGCTTTCCAAGATTACCAACAAGATTATCATGATTGTGAAGGGGAATTATCGAAGCTCCCTGTCCCTGGTGGGGATAGGAGAAATGTTCTGTATGAGCAGCAAATATATCGGGAGAATTTTTCTGCAGGATACGGGAATGAAATTTTCCGAGTATCTGATGGCATACCGTATGGTACAGGCGAAGCGGCTGATTGAGACTACGGGGGACAAGGTTGCAGTCATTGCCGGGCAGGTGGGGTATACCCAGGTAAATAATTTTTATGTGCATTTTAAGGAATATTACGGCTTTTCTCCCACAGCGCTGCGGGATACAGGGGAAGAGGAAGGGGCAGAAAGCGGCGGGGAGAATGGAGGGACACATGGAAAGGTATAGAATCGTCCGGAGCCTCCTGCTTTTTGTACCGGTAGTTTTTCTGGCGGCAGGATGCGGCGGAGACAGGGAACGGGAAAAGTTTCCGGACAGCCGTGAGGAGCCGGCCAGGCTGGTTTATTATACCATAGGCGAGCCGGACTCGGGCCTGGGGCAGGTGGAGGAGGCGCTGAATGAGCTGTTGCTGGAGCGGTACGGCTTTACGGTGAGTTATAACCGTGTAGGTTGGAATGACTATGAGGCAAAATTGGATTCCCTCTTCAGCACGGACGGAAAATTTGATATAGCCTTCGCCTGGACGGATAATTACGTGGAAAATGCCCTGGCAGGAAACTGGCTGGATCTTACAACTTATATGGAGGGAACCTGTGCGGACACATTTGCGGCGGTAAATGATAAATTTTGGAAGGGCGCCACAGTGAACGGATGTATTTACGGTATCCCTACCAATAAGGAGCTGGCCGTGCCCATGTATTTTCTGTACGACAGGGAACTGGTAGAAAAATACGATATTGACATAAGGGAATATCCTACATTGGAGTCTATGGAACCTTTGCTGCAGATGATTTCCGGTGAGGAGCCGGAATATATACCGTTGTTTATGACCAACAGCAATGTCAATTTTGCGTCTATGGGAGGTTATGAATATGTGACCTATGCGGACATACCGCTGGTAATACGGACAGAGGACGCCTCGGCGACGGTGGTGAATCTGTATGAGACGGAGTATTGCAGGGAGCTTCTGGATACGCTCCATAAGTACTACATCGCGGGCTATATCAATGAGGATGCTTCCGTGAGAACCGCGTTTTCCCGTTTCCAGGGGGAAAAGGTTTTCCTTCGGATTGCCAGCGGCGGGCCGGATTCGGAGGTCAGCTTTTCTTCTACCTTTGGCTACCCCATTGTGACACAGTGTGCCAGCGATCTGGTAGTGACTTCGGAATCCGCCCTGGGGGGAGTCATGGCGGTGAATGCCAGGACAGGACATCCGGAGGAATGCGCCGTCTTCCTGAATGCGGTGAATACGGATCCGGATATCCGCAATCTGCTGAATTATGGGGTGGAGGGGATTCACTATGAATTGAATGAAGACGGGCAGGTAACCTATCTTTCGGATGACTACAGAGGAGTAGCCTATACGCAGGGAAATTGGTTTATCCTGAAAACAGTAGCAGGGGAGAATCCGGATAAATGGGAAGTGTATCGGGAATTCAACGATATCGCCATAGAATCGCCCATTTTGGGATTTATCCCGGATTTGTCCGATTTCTCTGTAGAATGCGACAATGTGGGCCAGGTGTGCAGGAGATACGAGAATGCGTTGATGACGGGAACCGTAGACCCGGAGGAATTCCTTCCGAAGCTGCAGGATGCACTGGAACAGGCCGGAATCGGAACTTTGCAGCGGGAGCTTCAGCGCCAGATAGATTTCTGGACATTATCCAGAAGGAAATAAGAGAATGTTTCCTTTTTATACTATAAAGAATCCCATAAAGACTTTTTGACACCACTGTTAAAACTTATAATAAAATAAGCTATAAAGAGTATTGAATGCGCAAAATGACGAAAAAGTAGGAGAGGATGGTGTCGAAAATTGAAGAATAAGGAAAAAATGCCGAAGACAGCAGGCGCCGGGGCGGAAACGAAGAAACAGGGAGGCAAGAAGAGACGGTGGACGAAGGGCGACACGGAGCTGACGCTTCTGGGGCTTCCAACTTTTCTGTGGTTCGTGGTGTTTGCATATCTGCCCATGTTTGGTACGATCATTGCCTTTAAAAAATATAAGATTTCCGCGGGGCATGGTTTTCTGTACAGCCTCTTCCACAGCGAGTGGGTAGGCTTTGACAATTTTGCCTTTTTCTTTAAATCCAACGCGTTTGCCATGCTGTTACGCAACACGATTCTTTACAATATCGTCTTCATAATCCTTGGAACTGCGATTCCGGTCACATTGGCAATCGTGATCAGCCAGCTCTACAGCAAGCTGCTGTCAAAGGTTTATCAGACGATGATGTTCTTCCCCCACTTTATGAGCTGGGTGGTGGTGAGCTATTTTGTGTACGCTTTCCTGAATCCTACCAAGGGGCTTTTGAACCAGGTGGTGGGCTTTTTCGGCGGAGATCCCATCATGTGGTATTCCGAGCCAAAGTACTGGCCCTTTATTCTGGTATTCATGAATCTGTGGAAGGGAACCGGTTACGGCATGGTGGTATACCTGGCCACGATCACGGGGATCGACACCTCCATGTACGAGGCGGCCATGATCGACGGCGCTACCAAATTCCAGCAGGCAAAATACATAACGCTCCCCTGCCTGAAGCCCATGGCGATCATGATGTTCATCATGAATGTGGGCAAGATATTCTACTCCGATTTCGGCCTCTTTTATCAGGTTACCCAGAGGGTGCCGAATGCCCTGTACAATACGGTATCCACATTCGACACCTATCTCTATAACGCACTGCAGTCGAATGTGTCCATCGGAAGGACGGCAGCGGCGTCCCTGTTCCAGTCAGTGGCGTGCTGTATCACAATCCTGGCGGCAAACTACATTGTATCTAAAATCGATTCGGAAAGCGCGCTGATCTAGGCGGACAGGAGGCTGAAATGACAAAGAAAGAGATAAAAGGGCAGGACAATCATCTGAACAGGATTAAGTGGGGGACAAATCTCTGCTTTAATATTTTATTCATTATTCTGGCGGCGGTATGTATCATTCCGGTTATTTTCGTATTTATGATATCGATTTCGTCGGAGGCTTCCATCGCGGAATATGGTTACCGGTTTATTCCGGATTCTTTTTCCCTGGATGCATATAAATTTATGTGGAACGAGCGGGCTCAGATTTTCCGGGCGCTGTTTGTCTCCGTAAGTGTAACCGTGGTAGGCACCATTCTGGGGCTTACCCTGACCACTACCATGGGATATGTGCTCTCCAGGCCAAATTATAAGCTGAAGAAGTTTTTTACCTGGGTTATTTTTATCCCCATGATTTTCAGCGGAGGTATGGTTGCAAGCTATGTGGTGGTGGCAAATCTTCTGGGGTGGAGGAATACCTTCCTGGTACTGACCGTTCCGCTGGCTGTGTCTTCCTTTAACATCGTGATCACCCGGACTTTCTTCCGGACCACGATTCCGGACTCCATTATAGAGTCCGCGGAGATAGACGGGGCGTCCCAGCTGCAGACCTTTATCCGGATCGTGCTGCCGATTTCCAAGCCGGTTCTGGCCACCATCGGGCTGTTCCTGGCTTTCGGGTACTGGAACGACTGGTTCCAGGCATCCCTGTACATAAGCGATGAAAATCTGGTGGGCCTGCAGGCGATGCTGAACAACATCCTGAAGAGCATCGAGTATTTTGCGAGCCACCCGGAACTGGGAGTCAGCCTGACACAATATAAGCAGTCCATGCCGTCCGAAACAGTGCGTATGGCAATCGCAATCCTGATTGTAGTCCCGATTGCCTGCGTTTATCCGTTTTTTCAACGGTATTTTATCTCCGGCCTTACTGTCGGCGCAGTAAAAGGCTGATTTCAGGCGGAGATTTCAAAATACAACATTTTAAACAAGGAGGAAATGGTAATGAAAAAGAGAAACTGGAAAGTAATGTCTCTCTTGTTGGCGGGAACTATGCTGGCAGGAACCCTGACAGGCTGTGGGAGCAGTCCTTCCAATGAGGGAAGCTCCAGTGCGGAGGAGAGTTCCCAGCAGTCCGAGGAACAGTCTGAGCAGCAGTCTGAGGGGCAGTCCGAGGAGCAGTCGGAAGAACAGTCTGAGCAGCAGCCTGCGGCTTCAGGCGATGTGGTAGACATCAAATGGGTAATGGTGGGCAACGGCATGCCGTCCAACTATGACGCATGGAAGGCAAAACTGGATGCTTATCTGGAAGAGAAGATCGGCGTACATCTGGATGTGGAAGTGGTTAAGTGGGATAACTGGGGCGACAGAAGAAACGTTATGGTTAAGACCAACGAAGACTATGACATCCTGTTTACCGATTCCGGAAGCTATGTAAGCGATGTACAGATGGGAGCGTTTGCGGATATCACGACTCTCCTTGACAGCACTCCGGCGCTGAAATCCTTTATTCCGGAGGACTATTGGGATGCGGTTGCCGTACAGGGCGGGATTTATGCGGTTCCCACCTATAAGGACAGTTCCGCGACACAGTATTTTGTGTGGGATAAGGAGCTGATTGACAAATACGAGATTGATTATGAGAACATGCATGACCTGCAGTCTCTGACGGAAGCCCTGACCAAAATTAAGGACGGGGAGGGGTCCGAACCCTTCATTCTGACATCAGAAGGGCTGGGGGCTGTCCTTGACAAGTATGACGGCATGGGCGCAGGCGCTCCCGGCATCGGCGTATCCTACAATGATTCCACCAAGAAGGTGGTCAGCATCTATGAGCAGGAAGATGTCATGGCTGATCTGAAGACGCTGCATGAGTGGTATCAGGCCGGTATCATCAATGCGGATGCGAATACACTGGGCGAGGCTCCCAAGTACAGGATGTGCTATGTAGCCCAGGGATGGCCGTTGGCAGCGAAGACCGTCTGGGGTCCTAACATGGGCAAAGAGGTAGTGGTATCCCAGTGGGGCGATACCCATCTGTCCTTCGGTACCGTGGGCGGCTCCCTGAACTGTATCTCCTCCAGCTGCAAGAATCCGGAGAAGGCTCTGCAGCTGCTTGAACTGGTGAATACGGATACTGTAGTAAGGGATGCCCTGTATTTCGGACTTGAAGGCGAGAACTTTGAGTACAATGCAGAAGGCAGAGTTCACAAGATCAATACGGACTGGCCTATGGCAGGCTATACCCAGGGTACTTTCTTCAACGTAACCCTTACCGACGACGTGGAAGAGAATCAGTGGGATGAGGTTAAGGCTCTGAATGAGCAGGCAGTTCCTTCACCCGTACTGGGCATCTCCATCGATACCACCGAATTTGAGGATGAAATGGCTAACTGTACCGAGATTTGCAATCGGTATAAAAAAGACCTTCTGACCGGCGTGGCTGATCCGGAAGTGGAAGTGCCGAAGATGATGGAAGAGCTGCGTGCCGCCGGATTTGATACCATGTTGGAGAAGATCCAGGCTCAGGTTGACGCTGCACAGTAAAACTCCATACAACGAGCTGCTCGATCTTGCATGGAAAGTATCGCGGCGTGGCAGTGTTACAGCATAGTTTATTATTTCAGGGAAGATCTTACACTTTTAGTTGTGAGAGCTTCCCTGTTTTGGGGATAAAGATGTTAAATGTCATGCGCTGTTATCGGGGATTCTGCTTGGCCAGGATCCGGTTGAGAGGGTGAGGAGAGAGTTTTGATAAATAGACAGAAGATTCTGACAATATCGCAATAAATCATTAATCAAAAAATAATTTTATCTTTTTTGAAAAAAGATATTGACAAATAGAAAAGTATGTACTATAATGAATTTACAATAAAGAAAGGAAAACACGACTTCCATAAAATACAGCTTAACATACTAAGTTGTAGAAGAAAAAGTGTAAAGACCGCTTAAACGTAACGGATGTCAGATTCTTTAGTACGTTACAGTACACAGAGGACAACGAAGAGCGGAAGGCACAGGGGGAGAAATGGAAGAAAATGCGAACCTGAAAACTTCATAAGGAGGAAGAGTCCATTGGACAACGAACAGACATGAAGAAGCGTGTTGATTGAAAGAAATCGATACGCTTCTTCGCTGTGTATGTCATTTCTGCACAAGGTCTGCTTTTTGGGTTTTATTGTAGGAGCTGGAAGTGTTTCATATGTCATTTTATCCTGCCGTTACAGTTCATCCAGATAGATTTGCACCCGATTCTGGATCTTATGCACCGTCTCATCCAGTGTGGCGTCTCCTGCGAAGTACATCCCCGACTCCTCTGAAACGATTATCCAGATCGGGTTATTTCTTCCTCCCCAGCTTCCGTACACAGCCCGCTCCACCATTTTCCGCACCGTTGAAAATGTTTCTTCATCGGGCCATGCGCGTTGATATTCTTCATTGAAGCCGATAATAGCCCCGGTAGTCCCGTCAAAAACGTAATCCGGATCCACATAGACGCCCTGCAGGTAGGCTTCAAAGTATTCTTCTCTGGCAGGAAAGGCCCAAGTGATCATGGACTGCAGTTCCTTGGACAACAGGTATTCCAGAAAGTCCCAGGCGCCCCCTTTATTTTTGGACTTGCTGTTCATCGCGAAGATTGCGGAATCTTTCATTTCGTATTCCGCGCCTTCCCAGCCGGGATATCCGATTATATTATCTCCATAGACCACACTCCAGGTATCAAATACTGTCTTATCATTGAAGAGCCAGTCTCCGTCAGCAAATTTATGCACTATGGGGATATTCATTTTGATTTCGCCGTAGTTTTCCACATTGCCGCAGGCTTCCAGAATTCTCCGAAATTCAGCTCCTTCGAAATAGCACTCCTTTTTTTCATAATCTACAAAGTGGTCTCCATATCGGAGGCCCATACAGGTATGAGGAACAGTCATGGGATCTTGTATGTGAAAAATATGGGCTCCTTTCCCCAGTTCCAGAAATTGCCTCCGATCTCTGTGAACAGTGGTTCTTCGCTGGTAACGCAGTAAGCATATGCTTTGCTGTCCTTTCCCATAACAATCCCTTCCAGGCTTTCCAGCCCGGGCGTATAGACTGCTGTCAGGCTGCCGTCTGTGTCTATTCTGTAAATTTACAATATGTCGAATTACTTGAAAAGTAATTTATATAACACCCAAGGCGAAATTTCAAGTAATTCGACATATTGCGCATCAGCATGATTTGATGTAAGATAGAAGTGTAATCGTTGTAATGTGTTTCAGGAAGGAGATACCGTTTATGAAAAACAAGAACCAGAAATTCCAATCACTATTAACAACACTTGTACTGACGCTTATTCTGTCAGGAGGGCTTACCTTGCCTGGCATAGTGTCGGGACGTCCCGGACCGATTCCCAAGGAGCCGCCGGTTGAAGGAGAGGGGCCCGAGGATGAGGAGGGCGGCGGGATTCAGCCTTTGTCTGATTTGACTCCGCCTATAACAAAGATTGATAAATAATCCATTGTTATGATAAATATTTGGATTCTCGCTCTTTTAAAAAAGCTGTTAAATGAGAATCAAACATAAAATCTGCCATTGACTCGCTAATTCGAAATGATTTTTTCCATTTTAGCCGGAGGGACGCGTGTTCTTCCGGCTTTTCGGCGAATATCATATAGAGATTCCATGCAATCCTGTAAAATAAATTCTGAATACTGTTTATCCTGTAAAAAAGCAAATCTTTTTGAATTGTTTTTTCGATCATTTTCATTGCAGTGTGAAAACAGCCAATATCACCCAGGTAATTATCATAGTTTTCTGCTGCAACATCATAACCATAATTATAGATACCGGTTCTTTTGGTATTTTCTTCTAATGAAGCAAGAATTGCCTTAAACCATTTTTCAGCTGTTGGGAGATCTCCCAATTGACGATAGAGCATTCCAATATTACTGGCAATCATAATCTCCTCACGCTGAAAAACCCACCATTTCATCTCTCGCCCCTGGAAATCGGGCGCCGTGCAATGAAGCGCAGCCAGCATCATGTCCAGGCTTTCCTGCAGGGCATTTTCCTTTTTCCATTTCAGGGCGGCATCAAAAAACAGCAGCTCCTGCCTTACTCTTGGGAAAGCCGGGTTCACTGTGCTGCGGAATTTGCGGATCTCTGATTCCGCCGCTTCCCAATCATTGCATTCTATCAAGGTGCTGATCAGCTGTCTCTGTTCCAGAATCTCCACAGAGTCCGTCTCCAGCAGGGGCATATTCCATTCTGCATATTTTCCGTATTGTTTCGCCAACCTGCCGTAATTCTGGTAGGAGGGCTTGTGGATTCCCCTTTCGATTTTTTCCAGCTGCCGCGGCGTGACGACCAGCTCGTTCCCGTCGTAAACAGCATTTTCACGGGATTTGCAGTAGAATATCCGGAGCATTTTCAGGGTGATTCCGGCATCTCTGGTATTGTCCACAGAGATACCCTGCCATATACGGTATCCGGGGTAGTCAAACCAGGCATAAATCTCCCGGAACATTTCCAGGAAGGAGCGCAGCTGCCCGGGATATTCCGGATCCGGGAAAAGATCCTCGCTAAGCCCGCACAGGCTCTCCAGCAAAGGCAGCACATAACAGTGACAGCTGTTTCTGCGTAACAGTTCCAGAGCCTCTCGGCCATGGGCAGCCATTTCCCGGATGGAAATCATCTGTACTGAGACGGAAGGCGGTCCGCCAGATTGCTTCGAGGCGAGAGCCAGCCATATTCCCAGTATCGCCGCCTGGGGCAGAATCAGCGTCACAGCCCGTTCCTTCCAGAGATGCTCTGAAGGATAGTTCCAAACGGCCTGCCATAATTTCCAGGCTTTTGCATGATGGCCTGCAAGAAATAAGGCGACGCAAAACAGCAGGATTGTATCCAATTCTCCGGGAGAGAGACAGAGGGCGTTCAGATTTGCTTCCCAGCCCTCCCGTACAGTGCATTCAACCGCCCGTCTGGCTGTATTCAGCACAAGGGCGGCGTCAGTGTGGCCAATGTGGGAGGGAAGCCGGCTTTGAGGCTTTCGTTCCCGGGAGCTGCATTCATCATTCCGCCGTTGCCTTACCAGCATCAAAATCACTTCCGCCTTCAGCAGAAACTGTTCTTCCAGAGGATCCCGATTCTCATAAGTTTTTCTGTATTCGGCGATCCTGGCGATGGCCTCATCCGGCCTGGCAGGCACCAGGAGACAGATATCCTCCCGCAGCCGCCAGCGTTCCAGCTCTGTGCCCGAAGCCAGGGATTCGAAATATTCCGGCAAAATTCCCATCCGCAGCATCAGAGTATCGCCTGCTACCTTTGTCCACTGGGCCCGGCCCTTCTCCACATTATCCAGAGCAGTATGGCTCAGGATTCCGGAAGAGAGCTCTTCCAGCGACAGCTTTCGGGCCTGCCTTTCATAGCGCAGAACCGTACCATATACCTTATTGTGGTTTAAAATGAATTCCTGTTCGCTGATGTGTTCCATTCCCCTTATCCTTTCGCATTCCAGCCAATACAGCGATTGGCTGACGGAAGTTCTCTGTCCTTCCATTTTAACATGGCATAGTATTATATTCAATAAAAATCATCAGTCAATTGAATAAATTAACTGAAAAATCAGAAAATAAAGATAAAATAGAATAAAGTTAGAAAAACAGACAAAAATAAATTTAAAAAATTGAAAAAATGTGTTGACAATTTGGGAAACCTGTTATATACTTATCTTACAACAAAGAGAGAGATAAATCTTCCATAACAGGCAACTTGAATGACAGGTTGCAGAACATAATAAAATGTGTGAGTACACTTCAGAAGTGACGAAGAAATGCATCAAAGGAACGTTACAGTACATAGAGGACAAAGGAAGTAGGAAAGCACAGCGGCAGAAATGGAAGAAGAGAAAAATTGAATAAGGAGGTACAGTCCATTGGACAACGAAGCGAACTGAGTGAGGGTATTGATTGAATAGAATCGATACCCTCACTCAATTTGTTTACGAGTTTACGATAATAGAAGACTCGCTCTTGTAAAAATCCGGAAAAGACTTTAAAATAGAAGAATCAATGCCAAGGCGGAATCAGGAGGAAAGGATTTGAATTATGTGGAAATGGCCCGGGAGGTGATCCGGCAGGTGAACCAGGTAATTCTGGGGAAGGAAAATGAGGTGAGGGAGGTCATGCTGGCTTTTCTGGCCAATGGGCATGTCCTTTTGGAGGATATTCCAGGCGTGGGCAAGACCACTCTGGCGATCGCATTTTCCAGAGCTATGGAGCTGGAATATAAGAGGGTACAGTTTACACCGGATCTGATGCCGTCGGATCTGACAGGATTTTCCGTTTATCGGCGGGAGGAGGAGAAGTTCGTCTATCAGGAGGGCAGTGTGTTCTGCAATCTGCTGTTGGCGGATGAGATCAACAGAACTTCGCCTAAAACCCAGTCTGCGCTGCTGGAGGTGATGGAGGAGCGCAGGTGTACCGTGGAGGGCTGCACCAGGGCGCTTCCGAGGCCGTTTCTGGTGATTGCCACGCAGAATCCGCCGGGAGCAGCAGGCACCCAATCCCTTCCGGAGGCGCAGGTAGATCGGTTTATGGCAGCGATGACGCTGGGGTATCCGGATTTTGACAGTGAGTTGTCCATGGCTATGGCCGTGGGGAAGGAGGGAGGCGTCGAAAGGATAAAGCCGGTTCTGGACGGGAAGACTCTGCAGGAAATGCAGGAAGCGGTTCATGAGATTTATATCAGGGAAGAGGTCTATCGTTATCTCCTTGGGCTGGTCACTGCCACCCGGGAGCTTGCCTATGTGGAAAGAGGCGCCAGTCCCAGGGCCACCATCGCGCTGGTGAAAATGGCAAAGGCCGCAGCCTGGCTGGAGGGGAGAGCGTATGTGACTCCTGGTGATGTGATAAGTCAGTATGCTTATGTGGTATCACACAGGCTCCTTTTGAATGCGGAGGCCAGGATGGAAAACGTGTCTAAGAAAGATATCATCGGAATGATTCTGGAGAAAACGCCCCGGCCGCCTATGGGAGAACGCGGGCGATGAGGGGAATCGGTTTTGTATTGATAATGTTGCTGACCTGTTATATGGCGGGAGCTTTTCGCTCACAGCCATTGATTGTATTGGCCGGAATGGAGGGCGCTTTGTTTGGGTTGTCCTTTTTTCTGTGCCGTTATTTGAAGCGGGGCTTGTCTGCAGAGGTGCTGCGGCATGGGGAGATCGCGGAAAAGGGCAGATGGGTTGGCTGTAATATAAAAATCAGGAATGCCGGAAAATTGCCTGTGAGCCGATTTTGTGTCAAGATCCGTTATGGATATGAGCGGGAAGAGGAAAGTCAGGAGCGTAAACCCGGTAAAAAGAAATATAAAGTAAGACGGATTTTCGGAAGCGCGGACAGAGGAGAGAGTACCTTTCAGCTGGAACTGGCATGCGGATATTGCGGAGTGGTGACGGTGCAGATGGTGTCTCTGCAGGTGTATGATTATCTGTCTCTGTTTTCGGTGTCCGGGAAGCTGGGTGAGCGGGTGGAGGTGGCCGTGTATCCCCGGGAGCGGGTGCTGCGCCTGGGGCAGTTATTTTCCGGTGAGCGGGCGGATTCTTCCTTCCCGGAGCAGCAGATTCCGGGGCGTGGAGAGGCCGGACATGAAGTCCGTCAGCTGAGAGAGTATAAATCGGGGGATTCCAGCCGTCATATTCACTGGAACCAGAGTGCTAGAACGGGACAGCTGTGGGTGAAGGAATACGAGAGAGAATCCGATGCCGCAATGGGACTGTTTCTGGATTTTGAGGGATTTGCCCAGGCAGGAGAGGCCGGACAGGATGCTTTTTATGAATTGCTGTCGGCGGTGATATTGGGTTTAGTGGAAAATGTGCCGGCGGTTGGGGTATATTGGTATGATGAGAGCAAAAGGTGCCTTGAAGAGAGGGAAGTGCATGACAGCGCACAGTGCCGGGAAGTGCTGCTTTCATTATACAGAAGGAGAGGGAGGCCGTATCCGGAAGAACACGGCGTGTCAGAAAGCCGGGATGGGAAAAGGATTCAGGAGATGAGAAAGGCATTTTTGCGGCTGGACGGAATGCTCCGGTTATATTGGAAAGGCGAACTCGTCTTCACCTTTTCCGAGGAACATTTGGAACAGCAAATCACGGGCGAGGGATGGCTTGATTTGGGAAAAGAGTGAGGTGCAGATGCGGATACAGCGTAGAAGTTCGCGCCCAGGGGAAAGGACCTGGGAGGCGCAGGAGGCTGTCATAGAGGAGATTGAAATCAGGGCCAGCCAGGAGGGGCCGGAGGAAAAAAGGCGTCCGCTGGCGGCGCTTATCTTTTTGGCGGCAGGGATATATGGGGTTCTGGCTCTATTTCAGTCGCTGAAGGGGATTTCCTTTGCGGAATGGGCGGTATATCCGGCAGCGGCACTTTTGTGCTGGGTAATCTGGTATACTTATTACGGAGAGAACCGCAGAGCCTTTTGGCTGCTTATCTGCGGATCGGTTGTTGCTTACGGCGGTGCTTTGCTTTGGATGGAGGATGTATTCGGAGAGCAGATCCGCTATATTGCAGGCTGTGTGATCGGAGGCTTGAAGCTGGAACCGATGGATGTGACGGAGGCGGTATTGCTGCTTACGGCGCTGTTGATTTTCTTTGCTGCCATGTCCGAATTTATGGTCAGAAGCCATACACTGCTGTATTTTCTGACTACCTTGCTATTGTTGTTGTCGCCTTTGTGGGGAATGAGGGCCGGGGCGGGAGCGATGTTGCTGCTCGCTCTGTTTCAGGCCGCTTTTTGGGTTATGCAGACGGCCGGGGCAGGAGGATGGCGGCTTAGCTTTGAGGGAGGGGTAAAGTCCAGGACTTTGAGCAGAAGCTGCTTCGTTGCGGGCTTAGTGCTGGCGGTACTTTTTGGGGCGGTGTTTCTGGCAGTGTCTGTGCAGGGAGACGGGGTATATGATATCGTTTATGAGACGGAGAGCAGGATTTACCGGACAGTGAGCCGTCTCACCGGCAACTCCTCCCGGACGGTGAGGGGCGGTGCGATGAATCGGGGCAATGTTTACCGTTTGGGGACACCCCATCTGGTGGTGGAGACGGATGCAAAGCCTACGGAGACATTGTATCTGCGGGGATTTGAAGGGGCCGAATATATTGGGGGAGGATGGAGCGAGAGCGGCGACGGCACGCTGTTTGAGGATATCGAGAAGGAGCTGGGCTGGCAGATGTATGCAGACGGGCTCTTTCAAGTGAGCAATCTGTATCACAGTATGTACTTCATGATGAACAGCAATATGGATACGGAAGGTGTTCCGGATTGGAGAAACATGCGGATCAGCCATGTGAACGGGGAGTATACGAATATGTATGTGCCCTATTATAGTCAGCGGAGCTGGGGATGGGGCGGTACATTTCAAGAGGGATATATGTTCTGGTATTATGAGCAGAAGGATATGCACATTGCATGGGATCAGGTATATGAAGAGTTTATGCCGCTGAGGGATATGTATCAGGTGCTGCAGGAGGCTTATATGGAAGAGGCGCAGATAACGTATACTCAGGTGCCGGTCCATATCCTGACACGGCTGTCAAATCTGTGCCAGGAGAATCCGCAGGAATCTCTCGAGGAGATCACAGCCTTTATTCTGTATACGCTGCATGAAAATGCGGAATATACCATGGCGCCCGGCTGGACACCGCTGAACGAAGACATGGTGGAGTATTTTCTCTTCGAGAGCGGAAGGGGATATTGCGAGCACTTTGCAACGGCAGCCGTTTTAATGTATCGATTGTATGGGATTCCGGCCCGTTATGCGGCAGGGTATGTGGTGCAGCCTTCCGCCTTTACGCAGCAGGAGGAAGGGAGCTGGA
Organism: uncultured Acetatifactor sp.; assembly: GCA_910584865.1. GTDB lineage: Bacteria > Bacillota > Clostridia > Lachnospirales > Lachnospiraceae > Acetatifactor. The sequence continues at coordinate 29,461 of CAJUCE010000004.1, read as the reverse complement.
AGGCGGTGGTTACGGACGAAGAGGCCCATGCCTGGGCGGAAATATTCCTGGAGGATTATGGATGGACACCTGTGGAGGTGACACCCATGTCAACAGGGGAAAGCGCGGCCATGTATCCCGGATTTGATACTTCTATATTCCGGAAGCTGGTGCATGAGAAAGGCTGGGACAGGGAGCAGCAAAAGCTGCGTACCCAGACAGAGAACTACGCGGAGACGGGATGGCAGATATCGGGGGATTTGTTTGACTGGGAGATCGATCTTGAAAACGATGGGAAATGGCTGTCTGCCATGGGAGCCTGTGCTCTCTATACCATATGTCTGATTCCCTTTTTCCTGGATTATCGAAGGCTGAGACGGCTGAAAAAGCTGGAGAAGAGCGGCAGCAGGAGGATTTTTTCCTGTCTGCTGGAAATGCTTCGGTTTGCGGGGATTTTGGAGGGGTATGACGGGACGGAAGCAGACTTTGCTTCTAAATTGACAGAAATGACGGGAGTGTCAGAGATAAAAATCAGGGATTTGGTCAGGATTGTGGAGGAAGCAGCTTATGGAGCAGAGCCTTCTTCTGCGGAGGGGGACGCCTGTGTATGGCAGGTTTACTGTATGCTGGCGGCATCTGTATACAGGAAGCTGAAATGGCATAAAAAAGGGGTTTTTCGTTATTGGAAAGCGTTTTTCTGATATTTTTTATAAAATGACACAGGGGTCTTCTCAAAATCGGTCAATGGAGGTATTCTGTATTTGACCGCAGCGGTTAACGGAGGTGACAGGGTGAACGAGAAGTTTTTTTCCTTACCGGAAGAAAAGCAGCAGGCGATTCTCAATGCCGGCTATCGGGTTTTCTCCAGGAATACCTATAAAAACAGTCCCATGAGCGAGATTGCGGAGGCCGCCGGGATCAGCAAATCCCTGTTGTTTCATTATTTTCACAACAAGAAAGAGCTGTATCTGTTCTTATGGGACAAATGTGCCAGGATTACCATCGAATATCTGACCAGGAGCGGGTGTTATGATCGGGAAGGGCTCTTCGAGAGTATGGAGCAGGGAATGCGGGCCAAGATGGAGATCCTTCGTCTGTACCCGGACATGGGGAATTTTACGATCAAGGCGTTCTATGAAACGGACCCGGAAATCAGAGCCGCCGTCCAGGAGAGCTACCGCAGATATTTTAATTTCAAGGCGGATAAGGCGCGGATCAATTTTGATCCGGAGCAGTTTATACCGGGACTGGATATTCCGATGATGTATCGGGAGATGTATTGGGCGTCGGAGGGGTATCTCTGGGAGATGGTACAGCGGGGGGATGTGGATATAGAGCAGATGGAGAGAGATTTTACCGGGCTGATGGATTTCTGGAAGAGCATCTATCTGCGCAGGCAGGTTTCGGATACGGGCAAGGGGGAGATATGAGAAGATATCCGAAGGGGCCGGGAGAAGGCAGGACTTCACATAGCGGCTTAGAAAGCAGCAGGTTTCCGCCAGACGTACGGGCAGATGCAGAGGGTATGTGCAATGTGCAGCCGCGGGCGGCATGTGCAGATGCAGAGGGCATGACAGGAAGAGGGAAAAGTGGCTGGGAAACGGGAGTGTGCAGAAGAAAGGCAGGAGAGATATGGACGCGATCCGGATTGAGAACATGACAAAATATTACGGGAAGGCCCGGGGGATTCAGGAGGTCAGCCTGACGGTTTCGGAGGGAGAATTTTTCGGTTTCATCGGTCCTAACGGAGCGGGAAAGTCCACCACGATCCGGACCTTGCTGGGACTGATCAAGCCTACATCCGGCAGGGCTTTTGTATGTGGTATGGACATTACGCAAAAGAAGGAGGAGATTCTCGCCCGAGTGGGATATCTGCCCTCGGAAGCAGTGTTTTACGCAGGGATGCGGGTGCGGGATGTGCTGAAGCTGTCTGCCGATTTAAGGAAGAAGGACTGCACAGAGAGGGCGGCCATGCTGTGCGAGAGGCTGCAGCTGGATCCGGCCAGGAAGGTGGAGGAGCTGTCCTTTGGCAACCGGAAGAAGGTGGGCATCGTCTGCGCCCTGCAGCATGCCCCGGAATTGCTGATTCTGGATGAACCTACAAGCGGGCTGGATCCTCTCATGCAGAAAGCTTTTTTTGATATCCTCAGAGAGTGCAACGAGGCCGGCGCCACGGTGTTTCTGTCCAGTCATATTTTGTCGGAGATTCAGCGTAACTGCAGGCGGGCTGCCATTATCCGCGAGGGGAGGATCATTGCCTGTGACAGTGTTGAGGCTCTTTCCCGCAACAATGCCAGACGGGTGAGCGTCCATGGCAGTGTGGAGCTGGACGGGCTTTTGGGGATTCGGGACAAAAAGGAAGGGCCGGGAACGGTGAGCTTCCTCTACAGCGGAGAGATGGGCGCGCTGCTGCAAAGGCTGGCCGCCGGCCAGGTGCTGGATCTTTCTGTGTCCGAGCCGGATCTGGAAGAGATCTTTATGCATTATTACGAGAAAACGGGGGAATGTTGACGCGGAAGAGCACCCGGTCAACTTATGATTCCATATGCGAGTCGTGCATGAAGGAGGAAGTATGGTATGACGATTGTAAGACATGAACTGCGGCAGGGAAAGCTATCTTTCCTGATTTGGACGGCCTGTGTCGGGTTTCTCCTTGTGGTCTGCGTTTTTCTATTTCCGGAAATGAAAGGGCAGATGGAAGGGGTTAGCGATATGTTTTCCTCTATGGGCGCCTTTTCAGATGCATTCGGTATGGACAGACTGAATTTCGGGACGCTTACGGGGTTCTATGCCATTGAGTGCGGCAATATTCTGGGATTGGGCGGCGCGCTTTTTGCGTCCCTGTGCGGCGCGGGTATCTTAAGCCGGGAGGAAAAGGACAGGACGGCGGAATTTCTGCTGACCCATCCGGTGAGCCGCGAAACCGTCGTCACCGGGAAACTGGCGGCAGTGATGGGACAGGTAGCCGGAATGAATCTGGTCATCTATCTGCTTTCCGTGGGATCTATCGCCGCTGTGGGAGAGACAGTTCCATGGAGGGAGCTGAATCTGCTTCATCTGGCATATTTCTTTTTGCAGCTGGAGCTGGCAGGAATTTGCTTCGGAGTATCGGCGTTTCTGAGAAAGGGCAGCGCAGGTACGGGACTGGGGATTGCGATTATGATGTATTTTCTGAATCTGGTGGCGAATATTGCCGAAGCCGCGGAATTTTTGAAGAATATTACACCCTTTGGTTATACAGAGGGCGCGGATATTGTGAACAATGGCCGCCTGGACGGCGGGCGGATTGCGATAGGTATGGTCTTTATGGGGGCAGGGATAGCGGCGGCCTATGTGAAATACGGCAGGAAGGATATTTGCTGAATTCGATGGCTTAAGGCGGGGAGGTCTGTCTCCCCGTCTTAACAGTTCTTTATAGCCGGCTGCGGTAGACGGACGGTGGCAGACAGCTATGTGGGGCTGGCGTTTACCAGTCTGGATGACATTATGGATTTTATCAAGGAGCATAGCAGGATCACTGACAAAGAGATAGGAAAGCGGTAAGAGCGGCCTTCGGTATTTCTATTCCTCCGGAACAGCCGGCAGGGAAGCGTCATAGGTGTAGCGAACCAGTTCGTTCCTGTCATATAGTATTAAAAAATCCGGTTTTCCTCCAGTCTCTCTCAGTGCAATGTCCGTAAATTCTCTTCCGGTATTGCCGATGGAACAGGAAGCGCCGTCGATTACCTGCACTACGTCTTTCGTATATAGCTCATGCCAATATAGGCCGCTGTGGGTCAGAATATATACCCCATTGTCATAGGGCTGCAGCAGAGCGGGATATTCGCCGGACAGGGGAGATACGGTTGCGTGCTCTGCCACAAAATCGGATAGAACTTGATCCTGTCTGGCTTCCCCTGTACCGAGATCGTAAAGAAGCACGCCGGTTTCATTTACAAGATAGAGGATATGATCGTCTGCAGCCATATAGGAAGCGTTCCAGCTGCTTTCTGTCAGAAGACGGATTTCTCCTGTGACCGGACTTAGCTGATAATACCGGCTGGCACTGTCGGCAGCAGCTTCTATAAAGAAGCTGCCGTTGCTGAAAAAATACAGAGCATCATTTCCTTCCAGGGCGTCCAGCCGGATTTCTTCGCCTTCTTCGGTGATGACGAAATTGGCAAAAGCCGTCTGCCCTTCGGCAGCGGGAAACAGGTAGCTGCAGAATGCCCGTGCTCCCTTGATGGAGCCGGCCCGGTAAATCGCACTTTTCCTGTATAATTCCCAGGTGCCGGAGGGCATATCCTTTAACTTTACCGTTTCAAAGGTAATCCCGTCCGAAGAGAGTACATCAAAGCCGGTTTCGGCGATCAGGCGGATGGTGTTCTCCTCCCGGGATATAGCGTAGAATAGTTTTCCCTTATTTGTTCCTGACAGCGGCACTGTAGATTCCGTATATCGCCCCATGACCGGCGCCGCTTTTGCACTTCCGAAGGTGCATGCTGCCAGCATTGCACTGCAGAAGACGGCCAGAAAAGCGGCAGGGATATTCGTCCTCTTTTTTACGGTGGCGATGCGGGTAATCCGTACTTTCAGCTCCTGTTTTCCGGAGGCAAGGGCGGTTTCGCAGCAAAGCAGCCAGGGCCTTCGGAAGGAGGCGGCCATCTCGATCAGCGTATATCCATAGTCCTGTGCCTGTTCCTCGCTTAGCAGGCGCAGTACGCCTTCGTCGCAGGCAAGCTCACAGTCCCGGGCAGCCATCTTTGCGCCGACCCATACCAACGGATTAAACCAGTGAATGATCAGGCATAGATTGCGCAGGAAGGTCCATATATGGTCTCCGTGGCGGTAATGGGTCAGTTCGTGAGCAATTGTATATTCCTTATACCTGGGAATTTGTGCACAGCCGGGCGTCAGGTAAATGACGGGATACAGTACTCCTGACAGGCAGGAGACGCCTGCGTTTTCGGACATATATATTTTGACACGGCCTTCTGCGTCCAGAAGAATGCGCCTCCTGGAAAGCCTGTAACGGCACAGCAGATTGACGAAAAGCATCCAGCCGCCGATTACTGCCATGCCCGCATACCAGATAGTCTGCAGAAGCTGTCTCAGGGGGAAACCGGCGGGTCCTGCGTTCTGCGCGTACGGTTTACGGAGAAGCAAGCTGGTTCCCTGTTTTTCCCGAGATAACTGCTCGGCAAAGACCTCAGGCGGCGACGGTGAAAACGGCGCAGGACAATCCAGCCCGTTTTCTATACTTGAGGTTTTGCCGTTGAAGGCTGGCTGCTGTGTTTCGGAGAAAATTGTCGTCTCCGCTGCCCATTCTTCCATCTGATCCGCTGCAGGCTGCAGGCCGTTCATAATGTGGAACGGATTCTCAAACAGGGCAACGGGCATGAGCAGACGGAGTGCTGCCAACAGCCACAGACTATATTGCAGGCGCCGGCTGATTTTATCCCGGCACAGGCGGCGCATGAAAAGGAGCAGGCCGATTAAAATGGAAGACGTAATGATAACCTCCGCCATATCATTTTCCTTTCTCTAATACGATAATTTCGTGTGCCGACTCAGCGCTTTTGAGTCAACATGATATTGTATAATTCGTCGATTTCTTCTTTGCTGAACATATTTTCCTTCAGCATGGTGTTCAGCATCATGCCGGCAGAACCTTTAAATACCCGTTTCAGCAGACTGGCTGTCTCTGCAGCGGCAGCTTCTTCCGGTCCTATGGCGGGATAGTATTGTTTGGCCCGGCCGTTTTCTTCATAGTAGATAATTCCCTTCTCTGTCATCCGGCCGAGAAGCGTGAACACTGTACTTTTGCTCCAGCCCAGCTCTTCCTTCAGCTCGTTGTAAAGCTGCAGTGTGGTCAGGGGACTTTTTGTCCACAACTTTTCCATGATATATCTGTCGCTTTGCTGCAATATGGCGTTTTTTTCTTTTCTTTCTTTCATGTGTGCCTCCTGTATAAAGTGATTGGCAATCAATTAAAAGTCCGGCGTAGTTGGCAGAGTTTGCGGCCCGGACTATATACGCTACAGCTGTCAAGTCCTATTGTAGCGCAAAAACATACAGTTGTCAAATTATCCGGATTTGTTTAGGAGAGAGACCGGGGATATAAGGGCCCTGGGCGTACATCTTTGAGGATTCCGGCATATAATAGAGCAAAACAACATAGGATTATAGGTTACTATTATGTATGCTGCTCTTTTCATTTTACTTTTGCTTGCTCTTGTGAGCATGTTGCTGTGCCGTTCACGCAGAAAGAAAATCATCTGCAGGATCCGGGACATGGACAAATGCGAAAAATGCTCCCTGCTGGAGGAGCTGGCGGAACCCTTCGGCTATGTGTATCACTGTTGCTGCGGTTTCTTCTCCTCCGCCATGGACGCCTGGCAGAAGAGTGCCGGTTACACCCGGCTCTATGACTACATGGCGTCCCGCTTCCAGATGGTGTTCGATTCCCTCCCCGTTTACTTCAATTATCGGGACAGGACATGGCTGATCGAGTTCTGGAAGGGCCAGTACGGCATCAACACCGGCGCGGAGATCGGTATCTATCATGCCGACAGGCTGCTGTCCGAGGCGGAATACCGCACAGCGCATTTTGAGGCGGCAGGGAAGGAGGAGATGCTGTCCTGCTCCATGCAGCTGTGTACGGAAGGCGGCGCCTGCGTGAAGATTTCCGAGAGACACTGGTGGCTGACGGCCTTTATGCCGGGGGTATTTTCCCGTCCTTCCAGTCTGTGTCTAAAGGCGGCGATTTGTTTTGGAGGCAGGGAAATGATGGAGGCATTCTACCAGGGATTGTGTCGGGCAGGCTATCCTGCCGAGTGTATTACGGTGCAGAATCTCTGCCTGTCTTTTACCCTCCATGGGCCGGGGCCTGCGCCTGCACATTACAGCTTTCTGACCAGGTTTCACCGCAGACTGTCCCAGTGCCTGAACAGGATGTACTGCCGGCTCTTCCTCTGGGTCACCAGGCCCTTTACCTGCACGGAAGACCGTATTTTGTTTCTCTACTATTACCTTCCATTCTGCTTCCGGAGACTGATGCGGCTGCGCCGTTTCCACAGGCGCTGCCACAGGAAGTGTGGATGCCGCCGGCCTAAATGCTGCCGCGGGAAGAGCGGAAGCCGCTGCTCTGAATACAGCCGCAGGCCTCGCGGCGGGAAGCAGTCATGAGCACTGCCGGCCGGCTGGACCGCGCCTTTTCCCAGGCGCTGGTCCTGCCCTTTAACCGGTGCTCCAGATATGTGCTCATAAGCGACTGCCACAGGGGGGTGGGCACATCCTCGGACAACTTCCTGAAGAATCAGCACTTATACTATGCGGCGATGGAGCACTATTACCGAAACGGATTTACGTATATCGAGTTAGGGGACGGGGAGGAACTTTGGGAGAACCGGAAGCTGCGCAATATTACGGAGATTCACGAGGATGTCTACTGTATGTTCGCCCGGTTCGAGGAGAGAGGCCGGCTGCACCTGCTCTACGGTAACCACAACATTGTCCGCAGGAAGAATCCGGCCTTTCTGGAAGCGGTCATACTGTATGCAGAGGCCATGCCGGAAAAGTCACTGTATTTGACCCACGGCCATCAGGCCAGCTTCCTGAATTCCACGCTCTGGCCTCTGGCCCGGTTTCTGGTGCGATATTTTTGGAGTCCGCTGGAGAACCTGGGGTTTCTGGATCCCACCAGCGCCGCCAAGAATTATGAGGTAAAGGAAAAGTGCGAAGAAAACCTGCGCGGCTGGGCCGAAGCCCGGCGCCGCATCCTGGTCACAGGACATACCCACCGCCCTGTATTGCCGGAAGAACCAGCCTACTATTATAATACGGGCAGTTGCGTCCATCCCCGGTGTATCACCTGCATAGAGGTTCAGCGGGGGGAGATGACGCTTGTAAAATGGACTATGGACGCCCGGGCGGACAGCGTGCTGTATGTGGCCCGGAATGTGATATCCGGGCCTGTGAAGATACTGGGGACAGAATAAAACCATAGAAGATGAATCTAAGCGGAAACCCGTTTCCTTTTTATGGATCGGCCCGCATACGGATGCTTTGCGGGCCGTGGGGCGTTATTTCCCGCCCTCGTCCAGATACAGCTGTACTCTGTTCTGCAGGACATCGATTGTGTCTTCCAGGCTTTTCGCCCCGATGAAATAGCCGGCCAGTTCCTCGCTCAGTATTGCGGAAATCCGAGAGGGCTCTACCGGCCAGGGGACACAGTTTTCCAGGAATTCCATATATTCTTCTATATAGGTGGTTCCGTCCGGCTTTAAATCTTCTATTTCAGACTGCATCAATCCATAGGAGGTGGTGTATGTCACAAACACAGGCTCTCCGTCGAAATTGTTCTGTATTTGGTCTCTGGTCACATCTTTTCTGACATTGCAGTTCCAGTTCAGGGAGAGCTGGCTGTCATAATCCAGCAGAAGAGCCAGATATTCTCTGATTTCCTCCGGATGACGGGCATTTTTGTTTACCACCAGATATCCGTTTGGGCTGCTCATATAATGTCCGCTGTCTTTGTAGGATGGAAAACCCACCATATGGATTTCGTCCCCAAAGTCAGCCATAATCGAGGAAAATTCCAGGAATCCCTCATTAAAATAACTCAACTGTGTCACACACTGTCCTGCATGCATGAGCTGCCCTACCTCATTCCATCCGATATACTCGGGATCTGATCCGTAAGGATTGCCATATTGCATGCAAAGCTTCAGTAAACGGGCAAAGTCTTCATGTCTGAAATCTACCTTCCCCTGTTCCAGATCAAGAAAAGGGGTGTTTACCAGGCTGGGCAGCAGTTTGCGGAATAGATTGTAGTTGCTGGGCAGGTAGGGGTTGGCAAGAAGCAGGTTCCAGTCTTCACGTTCTTCCACTACTGACAGTAAATCGGGCAGGGTCCAGGAGTCGCCCTCCCAGACGGTATTGGGTACGGCCATGCTTTCTATGGAAAAAAAGGGTGATATCCCCACCATGGTTCCGTTTACAGTACCATCCTGGATCACACAGGAGAATAGTTGCTCATAAATTTCCGGCGGGATCACATCTGTCAAATCCATCAGCAGCTCTTTTTCCGCCAAAGTCCGCATATCTTCTTTGTCAACCCACATCAGTTCGGGGCCTTCGCCGGTAGCAAGCTCCATAAAAATACGGTCATTCAGATCGGTTCCATATATATTTTCAGCTTTCACCGGGCACTGAGGGTGCTCATAGGAAAAGGCGGAAGACAATTTAATGGTATAACGGAGCAGGTCTTCCTGAAGATAGGCAAAACGGATTTGGTCCGCAGTCTGTAACTCTTCCTCAGAAAGTACGAAGACTTTTCCCTTGGCATCTGCTATGGAACAGACCAACGCTTGGCCCTGGGAATTGAATGTAATTCCCAGGTACTGTGGCCAGTTGGAAATGCCGATGTCAGTGAGCCGGGACAGGTTCTGCCGGGTGTCGTCTGTCAGGTTCCATCGGATCAAACTGCCTTCCGCAATATAGTACAGGTTATCCCGGCTGTCCAGGTACAGGGCAGAGAGGGCCTGCCCGGGGATCTCCCCCAAAGGGCTGCGGCTGCCCTGGCCTTTGTCGAACCAGAACAGGGAGGATTTTTCCTCGTTTTCATTCCACCGGCAGACTATGGTACTGCCGTCCGGACTGTCCAGGGCCATCTGGTAATCCCGGTAATTGGAGTTCCACGGATAGCTTTCCGGATCGGGGAAATCTTCTTCAATGGACAGGAGGTTTCCTTCCATATCCGTTATCACCAGCAATTCGTGCTCCTCGTTCCCGTCCTGTCTGCCCAGGCGGAAAGATAATTCTTGCTCGCTTCTTACTTCCAGGGAGTTGATGTAGTAAGGGCTTTGATCCGGCAGTTCCAGGGAGAAAGGCTGTGGTTCCAGCTGCTGTGTATCGCCGTCAAATATATACAGGGTATCATGGCTGTCATAAATTTCTTTCTCCCGGTCCCAATACTGAGCCAGCAGGTAAAACCTGCTGCCATAGCTGTCTGCAGTAACCCGTTTGATATAATTTGGCGAATCGGGAAAATCCAGTGACAGTGAGATGTATTTTTGCGGGAATAGGGCCTCCGCGTCCGGAGCTCCGGGCATCATTTCTGTTCCTGACACCTCTGCGGATTCCTGTGCATCGGGAGAAGCGGCGGATGGGGAGCTGCCGCCGCTGCATCCCGTGAGAAGGAAAAGGGATAGGAGCGGGAGCAGCAGTATCTTTTTCATTGAATGGCCGTTGGAATCCGTAATGCTGAAATTTGTTTTTCCTATATTCGATTTTCCTGCATTTGTTTTTCTCATATCCGTTATTCCCATATCCGTTGTCCTCCTGTAACGGTTTCGTTGACTCACTGTCCCGCCTGGCGATTATTTTGCAAACGCAGTATATCGCGATGTCATTTTGTTCGATTGCTCTACAGCTGTCAAGCTCATCTTAGCACAAAGCTCTACAGCTGTCAAGCGTTGCCGCACATTTTTAGGACATAATTTTAGGAATTTAAAGGGAAGGCAGTTCGGAGGACGTGCACGAGGTGCTGCTGTTCAAGTGCCAGGACTCCTGCCACATGGTACAGCGCCATGGTTTCCTGGGCAGCAGTGACCTGGAGCTGCTGCCCTGTGCCGCGCTGCCCTTCCGCAGGATAGAAGTTTACGGGGATTCGGTGTCCGCGGTGGAGGTGTCGGAGGCAGTGGACTACTGCGGGCAGCAGGATCCGGTGCACAAAGGGGAGTATTCCAACAGCTATTATTTCTATGCGCGGCTGACTGCCAGGAAACTGGGGGCCGGCTTCACGATATTGCCCAGGGAGGAATCGCGCTGACGGACGGCATCGGCTATTTCATGGAGCCGGAGCAGAAGTTGGGTATTGCTCCGCTATGCAGTTACTTTTGATATGTCCAGTGTATTTGCGGTATTCTGCATGGCGCTTTCGTCTGCGTTTCGATACGAATTACCGCTATGGGAACTGTTGGTTATTTACTTTCCGCCTGCATTCTTTTTGTCGTCTTTGTGTGCGCTGTTGGGGATTCAGAATGCGGGGGAGCACATGCATCATTGGTTTGCGGTATTGTGTGGCTGATCGTTCTTATCATACGCAGCCTGCTTAGAATTCCGGGAGCAGAGTACATTTATCTGTTTATTCGATATGCCGATGGGCAGAATCCCGTTTGGGTATGGAATAAGTGCATTGTTACGGTAATCGGCCTCTCTTTATGGGGAATCATTTACTTGAGGTGCAGGAGGATGCCGCAGCCGGCTTTCTTGTAAGACACCGTCATCTTGCCTTTTGCCCGATGCGTTTAAACAGCACCTGGGACAGGGTGGTAACCAGGATAATGCCCAGGGCAAGCGCACCGGCCAGTTTCAATGTGGAAACTGCTTTCCCCAGGAAATCGTTGAAATCGCTTTCCAGGGCAGAGGTCATTGTATAATACAGACTGCCCCCGGGGATCAGGGGGATCAGCGAGGTGGTTGCTATGGGCGTGGCAGGCGTTTTCAGGATTCTTGCCATGATTTCCGAATAAAGGGAAACCGCCGCGGCCACAATAAAATAGTCAATCGGTTCATTTGGAATCAGACGGCTTGCCGCCAAAAACAGGCCCCAGGAAAGGAGACCGCCAAAGGCAGCGGCTGCAAGCCGTTTTCCTTTCATATTAAACAGGACGCCGAAACAAAGCGAGCCGATAAAACCGGCGAAAACCTGGGTAATTTCAAAAGCCGTCATATGGCACCTCCTGACAACACGGCAATTACAAAATATCCTGCGGCAATGGCCAGTGCCGTAATACATGCTTCGATGGTGCGGAGCATTCCCGCGATACTGTCTCCCACGAGCAGATCCTTGAGAGCCGTTGTAAGGCCGATGCCGGGGATGAGGGTCATAATATTGCCGATGATAATCTTATCCACCGTGGGGAGAACATCCGCTGTGGGGATAAGCCCCAGTTTCAGGGCGGAAAATGCAAGCAGTGTTGCGGCAAAGGAAGAGATAAACTTGGTGAAGATTTTATTTCTGACAGTCTTGTCACATAAAAAGATAGTGCATCTTACAAACCCTCCGATGAGAAAGGAAATAATTGCTTCCCCGTAACCGCCGCCGAAAAACAGGGTGAAGGCTCCCGCGATGGTTGCATAGCAGATAAATTCAAGCCATAACGGATACGTCCTGTTTCCGGAGATTTCAGCGAGCCGCGTCTTTATCTCAGCGGAAGAAAGCCTGTCCGCACAGATATTGCGGGACAGTTCATTTAATTTGTGAAGCTTTTCGTAGTCTGTTGTATATTCCGTTACACGCCTTGTCTGGGTGAGGATTCTGTGGTCATCCGTATGTATGGTGACAACCATGCTGCTGGTAATAATGAAAACGTCAATGCGCGTGGCGCCGTAGGCAGTGAAGATCCTTTTCAGGCTGTCCTCCACCCTGTGGACCTCGCCGCCGCTTGTCAGCATCTGCTCGCCTATGTCCATGACGCAGTCAAGTAGTTTTTCCATTTTGTCTCCCTGGGAAGCTCCTTTTTATCCTTAGAAACGAAACTGGTTCGGGTCAGGTATGACCTGCATCTCTGTTACGGTTGTTTTCCTGCACAGGGGGGAGTCTGCTGCCTGATTCATTTTTGCTGCGGCAGTGTGTTTCTCCAATCCTGATGATATGTTTGATTATAACAAGCCATCTGCGGGAAGGCAAGGGTTATAAATGAATTTTCAGGCCGCGGCAGCTGTCCGGGAAAGTTTATAAATGTGTTGACGTACGTGTTCGCGTACGCTATAATAAAAAGGACTTATAAAATCTCGTCATTCTACTGCTAAATGCCCATAGGGCTGAAACGATTGGGCAAACTGATGCTTATACAACGAGAGATACAAATCAGAAATGGAAGACGAGAAACTGGTACTGAGAGATTTTCAAGAGATATCTGACAGGCATGGCGATGGGCGAAAGGAGGTTTTAGCGCCATAATCAGAGAAAATACAAAGATGCGTTATGGTATCATGAACCGACAGATGCCGTTATAAGGATGCGTTATCATAGTTTGCGACCATAGATGCTGCTGCAGAGCAATACGGCGCTAAGGCAGCGCCTTTTATCAGAAGCGAAGGGATTGCTTCTGATAAGATATACTATGATTCAATAGATACTGTTAAAGGAGATTTTATAATGTCAACTATCAATATAACAAATGCAAGAAAGGATCTTTATCGTCTGGTAGAGAACGTGAATCACTACAATGAGCCGATGCTGATAGTAGGAAAAAAGGGAAATGCGGTTCTTCTGTCAGAGGAAGACTGGAATGCAATACAGGAGACATTATTTCTGGACTCTATTCCCGGAATGACGGAGTCTGTCAGGAAAGGACTGGAAACGCCAGTGGAGGATTGCATTCCCGAAGATATGGTGGAATGGTAATGTACCGAATTGTTTTTACAAAGCAGGCTGAAAAAGATTTGAAAAAATTAAAAGGCGCCGGCTTATCGTCAAAAGCCAAAAAACTGGTAGATGTCATAAAAGAAAACCCATATCAGATTCCGCCCGGATATGAAAAGCTTGTGGGAAATCTCACAGGCGCTTACTCCCGGAGAATCAATATACAGCACAGGCTTGTCTATCAGGTGATAGAGGAGCCGTGTACAGTCAATGACATAGAATATGAAGGAACAGTGAAGCTGATTTGCATGTGGACACATTACGAATCATAACTTTTCATAGAAAATTCCGGCATTCAGGTCCTGAAAGAAATCCGAAAGAACAGCGACGTCCCTGTTCTGATGCTCACCGTATTGAGCGATGAGAGGACACAGATCGCCAGTTTCGACTGTCTGGCCGACAACTATATCACTGGCTAAGCAGGCTGACGTGGTTTTCTGCCTGAAGAAAGGGGAGCTGCGGCCTTGAAAAGGTGTTCCCGCTATGATAGAGTTATCATAGATTTTATGACAAATGTACACAGCCCCGTTATTTCTCCGCACAGGAAGTCGGGCGCTGAGCCTCCTGGTAAGATGATTCCAGGCTAGCCGATGTAATAAGGAAGTGTCTGCAAATAACTGATGCAGGCAATTCCTGGCAGATTGAAAATTGACAGGCGGGGCTTTTTCCTGCGAAATTCTGCGCATGGGCGGAACCTTGCAGGGGGAACAAGGCGGAAACGGGAGAAATGGATATGGATTGGGTCACAGGGATACAGAAAGCCATTGATTATATTGAAAACCACATCACTGAGAAACTGGATTATGAGGAAATTGCGGAAAATGCGTTTTCCTCTCCCTATCACTTTCAGCGGGTGTTCAGTATTCTCTGCGGCTACACCCTGGGGGAATACATCCGCAACCGAAGGCTGGCCCTGGCGGGGACGGAACTGGCTGCGGATAAAATCAAGGTCATCGATGCAGCTGTTAAGTACGGCTATGACAGTCCCGACAGCTTTACCAGGGCTTTTACCCGGTTCCACGGCATTACGCCTTCGGCTGCGCGCGAGCCGGGGGTGAGGCTACTGCGGAAGAGGATCGTAGAGGAATGGCTTCCGTCTTCCGGATATCTGCTTTCGGAGGCGCCGGAGATTTCGGTTACCCACTGGTTTCGTGAACCGGACAAGGAGAAGCGCTATATCGAACTGTGGATTCCGGTGGTGAAGGCGGAGGATGGGCGATAACGGCGCTGTCCTGCGGTGTCGGAAAAGAGCTGTAAACTGATTTGATTCGAATGGAAAAACCGTCCCGCGTAACCGTCTGCGGGGCGGTTTCTATGGTGGCGGAGATTTGTCCTGCCGGCCGCTTGGCCAATTTCAGCTCCGTCCTGGCGTTTTGCCAACTAATACATGAACTGATACCTGGCACAAACGGAAAGGGCTTTTCTTTACATTTTGCAGGCATTATGGTACGTTATAACATATGAAGGCGAAGGAGGGACATAGGAGCTCTGTTGGGGGAAGAATGCCAAGAGGAGATGGCCCGGAAGGATGCAGTTCCCGTCAGCAGGGGAATGGCGGAAAAATCTGAAAGGCCATCATCCGGTTGTGTGAGTGACCGGCATGCCGCTCGCCTGGCAGTAAATGTCCTCCAAGGTTGACATCTCTGAATCCTGCGGTATAATAAATGTAGGAAATGCAGAATACAGATACAGGCGGGAAAAGGTGATGAATATCAGAAAACTGCAGCAGCAGGCGGCATCCTCTGTGGATGAGCTGCTTTCCATCAGTGGGGATGTGGATACATATGTGATAAAGGCGTATGGCCAGGCTCCGCAGGAGATGGTTGCCATGCAGTGCAGAATTCAGTTGGAGCGATTAAAAAGGCTGTGGAGGAAGCTTGTGGAGATTCGAGAAGAGCTTGACCGTGCGATAGAGCCAGATGACAGTCAGGATGGAATATGTATTATGGCAGCGCAGAAGGCCGGACAGGTGGAAGTATCCGGAATACCACTCTCCGCTGAAGGGCCGGGCATGGAGCAGCAGAGCAGCATCGCCGTCACAGAGCAGCTTATTGCCCAGAACCTTCTGCTTATTGCCCAGAAAGAGGAGCTGCTGGAAGGGTTTCTTGCCCATTCCGATATGGTGGGAATGCAGCAAAAGTGTGCAAAAGAACTGCAGGATACGGCGGAGATTATCCGTCTTAAGGAAGCATTACGAAATAACCTGTGAGGATTGTGCCCGGCGCATGGTATGGATCCCAGGTTCCGGCAATTACAGACCGCAAGTTATCTCTGCAAAATTCCTGACCTGGACAAGCCAAACCGAAATTTTTCCAAAATGTACAGGCTTTTGTTGATAAGCGCCTGAGAAGATACCGAGAGGAGAGCCAGAATTATGCCGGACAGAAAGCGAAAAGTAAAATTCATCTATGTTGTCATTGCGGTGGGCTGTTCCGCAGTCGCCTGTGTCTGTCTGCATCTTGGCATGCACGGCATTGTCATCAATTACGGCATCCGGTTTTACCGCAGCCTGCGCAATATTCTTTTTTGTATCAGTGCGGTGATCAGTGTTGCTGTCACAGCGCTGTATGTCTCGGATACCGTAAAACAGCGGAAGTGGCAGAACGCACGGGACGAGGAGGCCGCGAAGGCCGAGATGATGCGCCAGGAGGCGCTGCGGGAGCAGGAGAAGCACAGGGAGGTTCTGTCCGTCTCGAAGAAGATGGATTCGGAGAAAATCCGGGGGCTGCTGCGGGAGTATGCCGGGCAGAAGTGGAAAGCGCTGGCGCAACAGCTGATGCAGTTAAAGCTTCAGCTCGACATGATGGACGAGCACCAGGAGAAGCTGGCTCACCTGCTGGACGTCAACGGGGCGGATGCCCTCGCCAACACCCAGGATATCTTAGACCGGGTAGAGCAGTATCTCTGTAAAAATGTCCGGAAGGTGCTCAATTATCTGGATGTGGCCGATGAAGAGGAGGAAAAGGATGTCCGGCTCGTGCAGGAGAAGCTTGCGGACTGCCATGAGGAGGGGCAAAAGCAGCTGCAGCAGGTACAGGAATTCCTGTTTGCGCTGGCAGAGTTTTTGAATAGGCAGGGCGAGGATGACAACAGTATGGAGATGTTGGATATCTACAAATCAACAATCCTCTCCTCTATTGAGGATGAGCAGAGCAGAGGATAAGAGGCGCAGGATGGAGCGCGGAGAAGAGATAAGAGGCGCAGTACAAAGCGCAGAGAATAAGATAATAAGCGTAAAATAGTGCGCGGAGAATAGCGTAACAGGCGCAGTACAGGGCGCAGAAAAGAGGAAAAGGATGAGAAGACGAAGGAAAACAGCGCTGGCAATGGCGGCAGTCCTGCTTGCAGGATTCCTCTCGGGGTGCAGTGGGGATTCGATCCGTACGGACAGGAATGCGGGGTCTTTAAGTTATGAGGACGCGGAGACGGAGCTGGACTCCATGTTAAAAAAGGTCAGGGTCTCGCAGGTGTCGGATCCGGTGCTGGATATTTATTCGGACGAGGTGTCGGAGGCAGAGGCGCTGGCGGATATTTCCACGTTCCCGATCATGGTTGCGGGCAGCGGGGAGATCAACCTTGAGATTGCGGCTGCGACGGAGATCTCGGCGGAGGCGCCGGACGACTGGATCAATATCATTGCGAAGGAGTTTAACGGGGCAGGGTATACCGTGGGGGATAAGAAGGTTACGGTTTCGGTCCGGAAAATTACATCCGGCGAGGTTGTGACCTATATGGCTGCAGGCGCGTATCAGCCGGAGATTTTTATCCCGTCCAACGATGCCTGGGGGAAGATGCTCAAGTCATCGGGAATCGGGACGGAGAAGCTGACGGATCGGATTGCCGGAAATACTGCGGGCATTCTGATTAAAAAGGATGTATATGACACATTTATCGAGAAGTACAAGGAGGCGACACTGGCAAATGTGCTCGACGCAACGCTTGCCGGGGATCTGCTGTTTGCTTACACGAATCCCTATACTTCAAGTACCGGGCTAAATATCCTGACGGCGATGTTAAAATCATTTGACGAGGCCAATCCTTTGTCGGACAAGGCGCAGTCGAAGCTGCTCGAATACCAGAAATCCTCACCTCCTGTGGCCTATACCACGGCAGTACTCCGCAATCAGGCGGCGAAGGGGGTCATCAACGCAATGGTGATGGAGGAGCAGGCTTATATCAACACGCCGGAACTGGCGAACTATGTCTATATTCCGGCCGGAATCCGCCATGACCATCCGGTCTATACATTTGACTACTGTTCCCAGGAGGAAAGGGATGCCGCGAAGCTGTTCGTTGATTATTGTCTGAACGATGACAGCCAGAAGCTTGCGTCCGAGAAGGGATTTAACCGTCATGATGATTATGTGGGAGAGGATTCGGGACTGGACGGCACAGGTTACCTGACGGCCCAGAAGGTGTGGAAGCAGAATAAGAACGGCGGCAAGCCTATCATCGCCGTGTTTGTGGCGGATGTCTCCGGTTCCATGGGCGGCGAGCCCCTGAACTCGCTGAAGTCGTCCCTGATCAATGCATCCGCCTATATCGGATCGGAGCATTATATCGGGTTGGTCAGCTATTCCAGCGACGTGACGGTCAACCTGCCCATTGCGCAGTTTGACGCCACGCAGAAGGCGTATTTTTCCGGCGAGGTGAAAAACCTGGCCGAAGGGGGAAGCACGGCCACGTATGACGCCGTGCTGGTAGCGTTAAATATGCTTGCCGAGAAGGCAGAGGAGGTTCCGGATGCGAAGCTGATGCTGTTCGTGCTCTCCGACGGGGAGCAGAACGAGGGGTACAGCCTGACGCGGATTACGCCGATTGTGGCGGGTCTGCAGGTGCCGATTTATACTATCGGGTATAATTACAGCGATTCCAACGGGGAACTGGGGACGCTGTCGGATATCAATGAGGCTGCGTCGCTGAATGCCACAAGTGACGACATTGCGAACCAGCTGAGGAATCTGTTCAATGTGACGGTGTAGTCTGGCGGGAGCCGGTCTGCGGCAAATCTCCGGGCAGATGAATTGGCCGGCGAAGCCCGCCGGATAGACTCATACAGCTGTTTTCAGGGCAGCTCAGCATGGAAGGTGCAGCTGCCCGTCTCGTAGTGATTTCATTTTCCGCAGGCTCACCTTATCTTCGGGATTCAAAGTGCCGCAGAGAAATGGCGAACGGGGGTCATAATGTTCCGTGCGGGAGCGGACTGCCGAGGGGCTGAAGGTGGCATAGCAGTACAGACAGCCTTTTTTGCAGGTATTGTATGCCCCTATTTCCACGCTTTCCGCACAGCCGCATTCTTTCCGCTGGTTCTTGTCCTTTGCGGTCAGAATCCGGCAGCCGGCGATTTCCTCAATCAGCCGGGGGTCAATACAGCTTCCGTGTCGGATTCCTGCCGCTTCCAGATCCAGGGCTTCGGCACAGGAGCGTACCGTAATTCCGTGCATTTTCGCGATGTCTGCCAACCGTCCGGCAAATTCCATCAGTTCCTGTTCCGGCAGTTCCCGAAGCTGAAGTGCTTTCATGTTTTTCCTTATTTTCGAATACATATCCACGAAGCTGATGACGGCTGTTTCTGTATACCCCTCCAATTCGCCCGCGATTTCCGCAAATGCCTTCAAATGATAAGAGGAAGTGTAAACCGGGGTGAAGAGGATGGGATCATACCGCCATATCACACGCTTTTTCCCGATGGCGCGGGAGAGCTGTCGGAAGCGTGGCAGCAGCACGCTCCGCTTATCGGGCAGCCCCGGCTCCACGTCCCTGCCGTACCCGGTGAGGGTGAACTGGACATAATAGGAGTACGGATCAAGTAAAGAAAGTTTATTCATCATGGCTGCAGGATTTTTCGTCCAAAAGACGATACAGTCCACCGTTTCCGGCATCAGCTCTATCCGGCTGACTTGACGTTCGTTCATGGGGTTCCGCACATACAGCCAGCCCTCCCGGAGCCGGTTGCAGAACCAGTCGAAATAGTAGTTTGGGATGTCTGTCCTTCTGCTGACGCTTAAAATCATGACAGTTTTCTCCTGTTTGCTTCCTTATTATCTGGTAAGTATTATAACCCTGAGGTCGGTTTTGCGCAACTGCGAGTTCCGCAGCTTTTCCTTTACTATGAAATATTGTATAGGTGAAGCGTGGCCGGGGAGAGGCTGTGTACGGTATATTCAACTATATCTTTTTTATATCGCTGTGTATCGTTATGGTGTACCCGTTCTGGCATGTGGTTATGATGTCCTTAAGCTCAGTGGAGGCCACAGCGAAAGGCGGCGTCTTCCTGTGGCCCAAGGGCTTCAATCTGGACCCCTACACGCAGGTATTCAAAGATCCGTCCATCTGGACCGGGTACCTGACCACGGTGCTGGTGGGATATACCCAGCCTGACAGCCAGATCCAGAAATGGCTGGAGGAGCGCTACAATCTGGACATGCGGTGTAGGATATCGGAGGCGGATAAAGCACAGATTCCCGGGCAGGTGGAGATGTATCATAAGTATAATGATCTGATCCGGGAGGGGATTATTATCGGATTGACTCTGCCAGGGAGAACCATATCTATGATTGCTGGCAGGTGGTATCACCAAGGTGGTGAAGGAATACGATCCGAATACCTTCTACTGGCCTTCCAGCCCTTCCTCGGGAGGTGCATTTGACGATCCCAACGATGAAAACCGGGGGGATGTGCATTGTTGGAATATGCGGCATAGTAATAGAATGTTTGCAGTATATCGTAAATTTTATTTTCGGTATGTGCCGGAATTCGGTTGCTAGTCCTTTCCGTCCCAGAAGACCTGCGAGTCATTTACGCTGCTGGAGGATCGGAATATTTTTTCTTATGTGATGGAGAAGCATCAGCGGAATGTGAGCGCCAACAGCAAGATTATGAATTATATGCAGCAGACCTATCTGTATCCATCGGATTTGGACGATGCCCTGCTCTATGAGGACTATGTAAGCTATGCCTGCCTGAAGGGGGAGCAGGTGATTTCTTCCGGGACGGTATTGTTCTGCGCGCCGAAATATTTCCGCTATGCCGATCCAAAACTGCAGGTGTGGGCGGAGGGCGACGAAGTAGTCGTTACGGCCCGGGCATATGCGAAATCCGTGGAAATCATCAATGAGGCGGACGATTTGCTGCTGGAGGATAATTATTTTGATATGAATGCCGGAAGACGCAGGGGCAGAATCCTGAAAGGAAAGCCGGAGGGGCTGAAAGTGCGGAGTATATTTGATATTCGGTGATATTTGCAGAGGCATTCAAAAAGATTGTATTTTTCTCCTATATATAGTATAATAAAACAATCGAATGTATGGTATAAAATACATCTTGCTGGAGGGAAATATGAATGGAATGCCGCAGGTAAAAATGCTCAAAGTCAATAGCGAGCCGGTTAAAACAGAAAAGCTGGACAGTCTCACGGGGCTGTTGAACAGAGATGCGGCTGAGGCCCGGATTGCATCGAACCTGGAAGAGGGAGGTTCCTTTTACATATGCGATATAGACCATTTCGGGCGGATTAATGATCAGTACGGGCATCTGGCGGGGGATGAGTGCCTGAAGCAGGTGGCCCGGACATTGGGGTATATGGTGCGGAAAAACGATATCCTGGGCAGGTTCGGGGGCGATGAATTTGTCATCTTTATGCCCGGCTGCGGGGAAGAGCAGGCCCGGGAAATCGCCCGGCGGATCGAGAACCGCTTCCGGACCGGAGGGAAGCAGGAAAACAGGGGGATCGCCCTGACGGTGGCGGTAGCGTGTGCTGTATGCAGGCAGGGGGATAGCTTCGAATCTATGTCTGTGCGGGCAGGCAGTGAATTGGCCGCGCGGAAGAAAGAAACAAATACCAAAGGCGGGCGTGAGAGCCAGGAGGATATTTATTGGAAGGATGCCCGCCGTATCAGGGAAGATTTGATAGAGCAAATCAATAGGCCGGGCGCATATTGCCGGGATTACGAAGCCTTTAAGAGTATATACCGTTTTCTGGAGCGGGGAATCATACGCAGCGGGCAGCATGCGTGCGTCATTTTGCTCACGGTAGTAGATGATGACGGAAGATATCTGATGCCCCATCAAAAGGATGTGCTGATGAATTGCCTTGGAGAGAATATCCGGGAGACTCTGCGGATCGGGGATGTCTATACCCGCTATACCAGCAGTCAGTACCTGGTGCTGGTCATCGATACCACGGAGGGGCAGGCGGACAGGATCGCCGATCGGATCAAGGATAAATTCAGAAAGGGCAGCGAAACGAATGAATTGCTGATCCATTATTGCTATGCGCTGCAGCCGGCCCGTAAGCTGCAGGCGGAATCTTCATGGGGATGAGAATTTTTGAAAACAATAAAACAAATGTGTGAAACCTCTTGTACTTTTCCCTATATGCGTGATAAAATAGTCTATATATCAATTGCCGGGCAGCCTGCATGACCGGAAACATTGCATTGAGAGATCTGAGGGACATGAGACTGTAACGGAAGAGGGCACATACGGAACTGGAAACAGTATGTGCCCGAAGCAGTACCCAGAGGATTTACGGAGGCATCATTAAGCGGCCGGAAATCCTCTGCCAATGTTTGGTAGTGAAGAGGGCACATACGGAACTGGAATAGGAGGAGCACTATGGAAACAGAAATCAAAAACAACAACGCGGAAGCGGTATCTGCAGCAGAATCGGAGACCGGAAAGCCGGTGACAGAAGTTCCCGCAGCGGAGGCGACGGATACGGACTCTGCGGAACCTGTGGAGACCATGGCGGATTATGGCAAGGAGCTGGAGGCATCCTTCCGCAAGATCAGCGAAGGGGATATTATGTCAGGGACTGTGATCCATGTCAGCGAGGAAGCGGTTACGCTGGATTTGGATTATTACGCCCCCGGCATTATCAAGGCGGAGGATATGAGCAGGGATCCGGCCTTCTCTCTCGTGAACGATGTCCATGTAGGAGACAAGATCGAAGCCACCGTGGTAAAAAGAGACGACGGCGCAGGCAATATTCTGCTGTCCTGTGTGGAAGCGGCGGAGGTCATTGGCTGGGACAAGCTGAAAGGCTATCTGGAAGAGAAAACAATCCTTTCCGTGAAGGTCAGCGAGGTCGTGAATAAGGGTGTGGTGGCATATCTGGAGGGGATCAGAGGTTTCATTCCGGCATCCCAACTGTCACTGGAGTATGTGGAGGATCTGAGCACCTTTGTGGGACAGACACTGGATGTGAGAGTCATCACTGTTGAAAAGGATAAAAAGAAACTGGTGCTTTCCGCGAAGGATGTATTGAAGGAAAGAGAAGAGGAGAAGCTGAACCAGAAGATTGCAATGCTGGCGCCCGGCAGTGTGCTGGAGGGGAAGGTGGAGAGCCTGATGCCTTACGGCGCATTTGTGGATCTGGGCGGAGGCTTAAGCGGCCTGGTGCACATTTCCCAGATCAGCCAGAAGCGGATCAAGAATCCTTCAGAAGTACTGAAGGTAGGAGATACGGTGAAGGCCAAGGTGCTGAATACCAATAATAACAAGATCAGCCTGAGCATGAAGGCCGTGGCGGAGAATACAGAGCCGGATCCTGTGGAAGAGAAGATGGCGGCGCAGTACAGTTCCGGCAAATCGGTGGGGACTTCTCTGGCAGATTTGCTGAAGGACCTGAAATTATAAATTTTCTGGAGGACGGTTCAGACGGTTTTCTGAATGGCCGTCATTAAGGGAGCGGTCAATGCCGCTCCTTATTTGCTATTTATGGGGAAATGGGGCATGAGGCTGGTTCGGGAAAGGAGAGGATGGTATGGATACTTCCATGATTATAGAAATGATAGGTTATCTGGGCTCGGCACTGGTGCTGGTTTCCTTCTTAATGGCTTCTGTGGTGAAACTGCGGGTGATCAATTCTGTGGGCGGCCTGATATTTGCGGTGTATGCGCTGTTGATCCATTCCTATCCCACCGCACTGATGAATTTCTGCCTGGTGGGGATCAATCTCTATTATCTGGTACGCCTGCGGCATCCGGACAGGCATTATACACTGATTGAGGAAAAAAGGGACAGCGGCATGCTGAGGGCTTTTCTGGAACATTATGGGGAGGATATTGCAGTCTGTTTTCCCGGAATGAAGGTTACTGCACAAGACATAGATGGAGTCAGTTTTTCGGGGAATCCGGTTACTATACAAGACGTGGATGTGGTTGATTCTCCCTGGATCCGGGCCGCAGTGGAGGCGGATGTAGTCTGCTTCGTCTGCCATGATATGAGGCCTGCAGGTGTTCTGCTGGGAAAGCGGCAGGAGGGCGGCGCCCTGGATATTTTGCTGGATTATTCCACGCCGGAGTACAGGGACTGTTCCGTGGGGAAGTACCTGTATTCTCGTCTGCCGGAACTGGGAGTGCGCAGCCTGATTTATTCCCGAGAGCCGCTGAAGCATGAGGCATATTTGAAGAAGATGGGGTTTGCCAGGGAAGGCGGCGTGTATGTGAAAAAGGTAAAAGAATGAGTGGGAATTTATGTAGTACAGGAGAGAAAAGAACGCGCTTTTGGACAGGGTGTCCTTTAAGGAGGCAGTCGGCACTGCTCTATAGGGGAACATGGGCATGCAGGCGGCGGAATTGGTCAGAATGAAAAGGACATCATCGGTTCTGTTCTATGCGGGAAAGGTTCGGGTGGCTGATAAACCGGTGTAGTCAGCGGGATTGTAAAAGTATTGTCAAGTTAGCGGAATGTACGCGGAAATGAGGTTAAAGATGGATATTGTAGAAAATCGAGAGAAAACCAGAGAGTATAGGGAGCGGGCCAGGCAGTTGGTGGCGCAGATGACCCTGGAGGAGAAGGTGGAGCAGACGCTGAACCAGGCGCCGGCGGTAGAGAGGCTGGGCATCAGGGCATACAACTGGTGGAACGAAGCCCTTCACGGTGTGGCAAGGGCGGGAGTGGCCACCGTATTCCCCCAGGCCATCGGGCTGGCGGCTACCTTTGACGAGGAACTGTTGGAGCAGGTGGGGGATGCCGTCTCCACGGAGGGGCGCGCCAAGTTCAACATGCAGCAGGCGGAAGGGGATACGGGGCTTTATAAGGGGCTCACCTTCTGGTCGCCGAATATCAATATCTTCAGGGATCCCAGATGGGGCAGGGGGCATGAGACCTTCGGGGAGGATCCCTATCTGACCTCCCGGATGGGCATCGGCTATATCAGGGGGCTTCAGGGCCATGATGAAAAATTCCTGAAAGCGGCTGCCTGTGTGAAACATATCGCTGTCCACAGCGGCCCGGAAGGAATCCGTCACAGCTTTAACGCGGTGGTGGGAAAACAGGATTTGTACGAAACCTATCTGGCAGCTTTCAAAGCCTGTGTCCAGGAGGGACATGTGGAGGCTGTGATGGGGGCTTATAACTGCATCAACGGCGTGCCATGCTGCGGCAATCACGAGTTGCTGGAGGAGATTCTGCGGGGGGAGTTTGGGTTTGAGGGACATGTGGTCAGCGACTGCGGCGCTATTATGGATTTTCATGCGGGGCACCATATTACGGACACGCCCATGGAATCGGCGGCCATGGCCATGAACAACGGCTGCGATTTAAACTGCGGCGATATGTTTCATTTCCTGAAACAGGCAGTGCGGGAAGGTCTGGTGGACGAGAAACGTCTGGACGAGGCCCTGGTGAATCTGTTTACAGCCCGGATGAAGCTGGGCGTACTGGATAAAAGGGAAGAAAATCCCTACGATAAGATTCCGTACAGCGTGGTGGACAGCGAGCCCATGCGGAAGCTGAACCGTGATGTGGCGGCGAAGAGCGTGGTGCTTTTGAAAAATGACGGTATATTGCCGTTGGACAAATCCGCCGTTAAAACCATCGGCGTCATCGGGCCTAATGCAAACAACCGGAAGGCCCTGGTGGGCAATTATGAGGGAACGGCTTCCCGATACTGGACGATTTCGGAAGGAATTCAGGAGTATGTGGGAAGTGACGTTCGTGTCATGTTCTCGGAAGGATGTCATCTGTATCATGATAAAGTGGAAGGGCTGGCGGAGAAGCATGACCGCCTGGCGGAGGTGAAGGGCGTCTGTGACTGCAGCGACGCGGTGGTGGTCTGCCTGGGACTGGATGCCAGTCTGGAGGGCGAGCAGGGCGATGCTAACAATGAGTATGGCAGCGGAGATAAGCCAAACTTGAATCTGCCCGGGCTGCAGGAGGATATTCTGGAGGCAGTTTATGCCAGCGGGAAACCGACAATCCTTGTGCTGCTGTCCGGAAGCGCGCTGGCGGTGAACTGGGCCGACGAGCATGTAGCGGCGATTTTGCAGGGATGGTATCCCGGTGCGGAAGGCGGACGCGCTATTGCGGAGATCCTCTTCGGAGAGCGCTGTCCCGAGGGGAAGCTGCCGGTGACTTTTTATCGCTCCTGCGAGGAACTGCCGGACTTTGAAGACTATAATATGAAGGGAAGGACTTACCGCTACATGACGGGGGAGGCGCTGTATCCTTTTGGGTATGGGCTGTCTTATACAAGCTTTGCTTATGGAAAGGCGGAGGCGGATTGCGGGGAGGTTACGGAAAAGGGTGTTACCATCCGTGTCCCGGTGAAGAATACCGGTTCCATGGCCGGAGGCGAGACTGTTCAGGTCTATGTGAAGATCGAGCGGGAAGGCACCCCTAATGCGCAGCTGAAGGGGATCTGTAAGCTGCACCTGGAGCCCGGCGAGGAGAAAGTGGCGGAGATTCACCTGCCGGCGGAACGGTTCGGGCTGTATGACGAGGAAGGGAAGCTGCGGATTGAAGAAGGGCAGGCCAGCGTGTATATCGGCGGCCAGGCACCGGATGCAAGGAGCGAGAGGCTGACGGGGCGGAAGGTGGAGAAGCTGATGTTTTCTGTCTTGGAGGGAACGAAATAAGTTATATTTTTTCCGTGATTTTACTGATTGAATGTCGGGCGGGGAAATTGAGTGAAGATATTTTCAGGGTTATGGGACTGTCAATACATTTTGAAGCTGACGCAATATTAGAAAGGAAATGAAAAACATGAGGAATTTGTGCAAAATGGAAAAGAAAATCAGCCGTTCCATCAGCCCGGAGAATTTTACCGGTGAAAAGTCCGGGGGAGCGCGTACTCCGGCGGAAGAGGGCATTGCATATAAGGCGGCAAGGGATTTGGGAACTGGATGGAAGGTCAATCCCTACATCGTCCTGCAGCCGGGCGAAACGTTCGTGATTGCGGATATTGAAGGCAGCGGTATCATTGAACATATCTGGATGACGCCTACGGGACGGTGGCGCAATACGATTATCCGCATGTACTGGGACGGACAGGAGAATCCCAGCGTGGAATCGCCGGTGGGAGACTTTTTCTGTATGGGATGGAATCAGTATGCCCAGTTGTCTTCATTGGCCGTGTGTATAAATCCGGGAAGCGCATTTAACTGTTATTGGCCCATGCCCTTTCATACCCGGGCCAGAATGGAATTGACGAATCTCGCAGAGGAACCCGTGACAATTTTCTATCAGATCGATTATTGCCTGTGCGATGTGGGGAGCGATGAAGCCTGTTTCCATGCCCAGTTCCGCCGTGTGAATCCGCTGCCGTACAAGGAGGTATACACGATTCTGGACGGCGTAAAAGGGCAGGGAAAATACGTAGGCACTTATATGGCCTGGGGTGTGAATAATACCGGATGGTGGGGGGAGGGCGAGATCAAGTTTTACATGGATGGAGACCGGGATTACCCTACGATCTGCGGTACCGGTACGGAAGATTACTTTTGCGGCTCCTATAATTTTGAGAATCCCATCAGCCATGACGGATATGTGCCGTTTACGACGCCCTATGCGGGGCTGCATCAGGTGATTGTCCCGGACAGGCTGTATAGCAGTCAGTTCCGCTTTGGCATGTATCGATGGCATATCGCCGATCCTATATATTTTGAGGAGGAACTGAGGGTTACCATTCAGGCGCTGGGATGGCGTGAGGGGAGCCGTTATCTGCCGCTGCAGGATGACATGGCCTCTGTGGCATACTGGTATCAGGTGCTGCCTACGGCTCCGTTCCCAGCACTTCCGGATAAGGATTATCTGGAAGTAATTTGACAGTCATTTTTGAATGTGTTATAGTGAATTCAGGCAATACGGCGGTATTGGCGTCTCTGAAAGGGTTTGTTCTCCATGCGGCAGACGGGGAAGGAAGAGGCAGGCAATACGGCCGTTACGGAAGAAATTGATTATGACAGGAGAAGACGGTTTATGAAACAGGATTTGATCGTAATTTTAGATTTGGGCAGTACACAGAATACGGTTCTGGCCAGGGAGATCCGTGATTTGGGCGTGTACAGCGAGATTCATCCTCACGACATTACGGCAAAGGAGCTGCAGGCGCTTCCCAACGTGAAGGGAGTGATTCTGAACGGGGGAGAGAACCGTGTTGTGGATGGGCAGGAAGTACAGATTCGGGAGGAACTCTATGGACTGGGTTATCCTATGATTTCCATCAATTATCCCCAGTCGAAATGCAGTGACAGCGATATTCTTTCCGTCATGCCGAACCAGGATACCCTGAAGAAGTTCCTGTTCGATACATGCGGGGCGGAAGCCAACTGGAATATGAGGAATTTTATTGAGGATCAGGTGGAATTAATCCGGCAGCAGGTGGGGGACAGGAAGGTATTGTTGGCACTGTCCGGCGGGGTGGATTCCTCCGTAGTGGCCGCCATGCTGATCAGAGCCATCGGAACACAGCTGACCTGTGTTCATGTCAACCACGGGCTTATGCGCAAAAATGAGTCTGAGAGTGTGGTGAAGGTATTTCGGGATGAGCTTCATGCGAATCTGATTTATGTGGATGCCTCCGAACGTTTCCTGGGGAAACTTTCCGGTGTGGCTGATCCGGAACAGAAGCGGAAGATTATCGGCGGCGAATTTATCCGCGTCTTCGAGGAGGAGGCCAGGAAGCTGGAGGGAATCGACTTCCTGGGCCAGGGTACCATTTATCCCGATATCATCGAGAGCGGAACCAAGACGGCCAAGATGGTGAAATCTCATCATAATGTAGGAGGACTGCCGGAAGATCTGAAGTTCGAACTGGTGGAGCCGCTGAAACAGCTGTTTAAGGATGAAGTGCGGGCCTGCGGCGTGGAGCTGGGACTGCCTCATGATATGGTTTACCGCCAGCCCTTTCCCGGACCGGGTCTGGGTGTGAGGTGCCTCGGGGCGATTACCAGAGACAGGCTGGAGGCTGTGCGGGAAGCCGATGCCATCCTGCGGGAGGAATTCGCCAGGGCAGGACTGGATAAGAAGGTGTGGCAGTACTTTACGGTGGTGCCGGATTTCAAGTCTGTGGGCATGAAGAATAATGCCAGGGTGTTTGAGTATATGGTGATTATCCGGGCCATTAATACGGTGGATGCCATGACAGCTACTGTGGAGAAGGTGGACTGGGATGTGTTGGAGAGGATTACGAAGAGGATATTGGCGGAAGTGGAGAATGTGAACAGGGTGTGCTATGATATGAGTCCGAAGCCGCCGGCTACCATAGAGTTCGAATAGTCGCTACAAGTCTGGGAAGCCTTATAAACAGGGCGTTCCCGGGCTTTTCTTTTTGCGCTGCTACTATTTTGCTACTAAACGCAACTACTCTGTTCCGCATCATTTTATTGTAGCTTGCATTTTCCAAACAATATTTGGAAAATTAAATAACTTTTCTTTGGGGCATAGGGATAACTTTTCCCGGTGCTGTTTCCTTTGGCAGTGGCGCCGGTCCGTATGGAAGTTCTGCATTGGCATATGCTGCATCCGAAGTTGCTGAACTGTCAGCCGCGCCATCATCATAGGAAATTCCCATAGTTTCAAGTAAAGGGTTACTTGTTGGCGGTTCTGGTGTCGGTGTAACATCAACGGTTGCTGCAAGCTGTTCCAGATTGCTGACAAGTTCCTGCTGTTTGTGCGGAAACAGATGGGAGTAAGTATTCAGTGTTGTGGATACCTTTTCGTGTCCCAGTCTGTCAGCGAGGATAAGTGCATCACAGCCTTGATTGATAAGTAAACTGGCGTGCGAGTGCCGTTACGGTATAATAACGACAAACGGAAAAAGCCTTTATTTTCAAGGGGTTT
>CAJUCE010000003.1 GCA_910584865.1 uncultured Acetatifactor sp. | reverse complement strand
GGTTTCATAACCCCATCGGTACCTTTCGCAGAAAGGTGGACTATAACCATGAAAATATTATGTTCTACAGGAGCGCTCATCGGCAGGCCCAACAACAGGAACTACCGTTTACTGGCCGGGTTGGCCGGAAAGCTGTCCTGCGACGGTTTTGAATTTCTGATGTACGATACCTGGTATGAAGAGTGGCGGGAAATCGTGAAATATCTGAAGGAAGCCGCGCTGCCCGTTCCGGTGATGCACTGCGAAAAACAGATAGGCGAGGCAATCAGCAAAGGCAGGCCGGAGAACCTTGCCCGGGCTTTCGGGCTGTTTGAAATCAACTGTGAGATGGCGGCCGCACTGGGAGCGGGGAAATTGGTGGTACACCTGTGGGACGGCCTCACATCGGACAGCAATTTCGGCAGCAATCTGGAGGCATATGGGGAGCTGTACAGGATGGCGCAGGCGCACGGCATCATGATTTTGGTGGAAAATGTGGTTTGCAACGTGGAAAATCCCATGAAACACTGGCGGCAACTGGCGGAGGAGTATCCGGAAATGCGATTTGTTTTTGATACAAAAATGGCAGCTTTTCACGGGGAACTGGAGCTGCTCTACAGTCCGGAGTATGCGTGGCTGTGGCAGCAGGGGCATATCCGCCACTTCCACGTCAATGACTACGACGGGGGGTATAAGGAATGGGAAAAGCTGAAAACCCTTCCAATAGGGGCAGGGCATGTGGATTTTGATAAATTCTTTGCCTTTGTCCGCGGAACCGGTTACCTCGGGACTTTTACCGTGGAGGCCACCGCTTTTGACCGGATGGGCGTGGTGAATACGGACATGCTGAACCGGTGTTTTGCGAAAATCAGGTCTGCAATGGCGTGAGCCGTTGTATGAGCTTTTACGTAAGCTGCTGTGTAAGCTTTTGCGTAAGCCGTTGTGTTAGCAGCTGCATGAGTAGCTGCGTAAGCCGTTGTGTAAGCTGTTGCATGAGCTGTTGCATAAGCTGCTGTGTAAGCCGTTGCATGAGCTGTTATGTAAGCTGTTGTATAAGCCGTTGTGTAAGCTTATGTGTGAGCCGTTGCATGAGCTGTTGCGTACGCCGTTATGTAAGCCGTTGCGTACGCCATTGTATCTGCATCATATTCTATGTCCCGGCCTCTGATTTTCAGGGTTCCGGGACAGCAAAGATTCCAAGCGCCGGCGCATGATACGTAAACCTCATAAAGCAGACGAAAAGAATACAGACCAGAACACATAGAAAAAAGGTATATGTTTTAGCGCCGCAGGACAGGGTGAGCCTGTAGGAGAGCAGGAAGGCGGCCAGGACGCTTAAAACAAACGCGGCGATGTCCAACACAAAGAAATCCCTGCCAAGCAGCCCGGTGTAGGCATAGAAAAATACGGGAATCAGCAGCGTACCCGCCGTTATCCCCAGGCAGAGGGCAGAGACAATGCAGGGGTATTCCTTTCTGAACCTGGAAATCATCCAGACAGAATAGAGCAGCATAGGGAAAAATACCAGTTTCATATGTTCCCACACAGACTCGTTTACCGGAGTGAATAATCCTGCCAGGGCATTGTTCCCGCTCCATTCATACACAAAGTGGGCCAGGGAGCCTGTGATAAGGACAAAAATAATTCCGATAACGGTAGCAAGTTTCAGTTTTTTCATGGCAGACACCTCCTGGATAGTGTATGCAGCAGGCGGGAATATATCAGAAAATTTTTAGAAAAATTTTCTGATTTCTCTCTTGCCCGTCAGCCGTACTTCATATATACTGGTAATAGGGAAGTATCTGTACCGCTTCGACTATTCTTAAAAAATCTTTCCACGCTTCTATGTGCCGCTCTGGCAATCATTGCCATTATGCCGCATCAAAACGGAAAGGGGAGGTGATTGCTTATGGGCAACAATTTGGAGAAAACGGAAATACAATGGCATCCCGCCTTTTACGGCGCGGCGGAGCTTGAACTGCTGTCTAACAGGGAAGCGTTGGAATTTCAAAGGGAGTATAATCTGAGCAAGAAGCCGATTCAGATAGACCTGCTCATTGTCAAGAAACTGGCTGACGTACAGATAGAGAATGAAATCGGCCGTATTTTCAAAAAATATAATATACTGGAATACAAAAGCCCGGCAGACAGGCTTACTATAGACGATTATTACAAGACCATGGGATATGCCTGTTTCTATAAGGGATTGGGAGACAGGGTAAACCAGGTTCCGGCAGAGGAGCTGACATTGTCAATCTTCCGTGAAGCTTATCCCCGGGAACTGTTCAAAGCCCTGATAGAGTCCGGCTGTACAATAAAGGAACAATTTCCGGGAATATACTATATCCTTGGGAACGTGCTTTTTGATACGCAGATCGTGGTAACCAGGCGCCTGAGCAGGGAAACTCACAGCAGCCTGCGTATCCTGTCCAGGAATGCGGACGCGGAGGATGTCAGGACATTCCTTACCAAAGCGAAGCGGTTGGACAGCCCTGGGAACAGGCATAATGCGGATGCGATTCTGCAGGCAAGTATCCATGCGAACAAAAGATTATATACTGAAGTCAGGAGGGATTTGGGTATGTGTGAAGCGTTAAGGGAACTGATGAAAGATGAGATAGACAGGATATTGGAGGAGGCCACGGCAAAGGCGGCAGAAGAGGCAGCGGCAAAGGCGGCAGAAGAGGCAGCGGCAAGGGCAGCAGAAGAGGCAGAAAAGGCGGCAGCGATAGCGGCAGAAAAGGCCATGGAGAAAGGTGTGGAGAAAGGCACAGACAATACCATTATCACTTCTGTCAGAAACCTGATGGAAACCATGAAATTGACCGCGGAGCAGGCGATGGATGCCATAAAGGTTCCCATGGAGGCCCGGAGTAAATATCTTTCCAGGCTGTAAAAAAGGAAGAAAACGCGATTTCTGACAACCCATATTGATTGGAAGCGAAGAGCGTTTCAATGTGAATTTACCGCCAGTTTACAGCTTTTGAGAGAAAGCGGCGAACGGATGGAAATGCCAAATGTTTTCAAAAAAGTAAGAAATAAAACTGCTTGTCCCTATACAGCTATTTGTATAGAATGAAATAGAAATGTAAAAGCATGAAAGGAGATACAATGATACTTTGCATTGCAGCAGCTCCATGCAGAGTCTGAGGAGACTGCATGGAGGAATCGCTTAAGCGGATATCCTCAGACTTTGCTTCTGTTTTAAGAAAGAGAAAGAATGAAAAACAGGGAGCAAAGAAATGAAATTGAAAAAGAATGAATTATTTGAATTAAGGGACTTTTTGATACTCTGGAGTACGCAAAGTATATCACAGCTTGGCAGCAGCATTACGGGATTTGCACTGACATTGTGGCTGTATGAAAAGACAGGTTCCTCTCTTGGTACAGCGGCGCTTACCATATGCTCTTATGCACCATATGTATTAATGAGCATATTTGCCGGAGCATTGACAGACCGGTTTAATAAAAAGAAGATAATGCTTGGCTGTGATGTATTTGCCGCAATGTGTACGATTATTGTATTTGTATTATTTAGGACAAATCGTTTGATGGTATGGCATTTATATATTTTGAATGCGGTTTCCGGGTTAATGAACACCGTACAGCAGCCTGCTTCCGAGGTGGCTATGACACTGATTATGCCGGAAAAATATTATCAGACAACAAGCGGGCTTCGTTCATTGTCAAGCAGTCTGGTATCGATATTGAATCCTTTGGTTGCTACGGCATTGTACGCATTGATAGGGCTAAACGGTGTGATAGCCATTGATTTGGGAAGCTTTTTTGTCGCATTTGCGGCATTGCTGTTCTTTATCAAAATTCCGGAAAACAATAGTAATCGGAGAGAGCGCGTACTTGTCCTTGCCAAAGAGGGGCTTGTATTTTTGAAGGAAACGCCGATTATCAGGGCGCTGATTTTATTTATGGCCGGTGTTAATCTGGTGGCTTCCGCTTTCGATGCAACATTGCCCGGTTATGTGCTTCCTAATCCGAAAGGCGGTTCCTTTATTCTGGGAATTGTCACATCCTGTTCGGGTATTGCTACGGTCATCGGCAGCCTGATTGCCTCGGCCCTGCCAAAACCGAAAGACAGGGTAAAAGTTGTTTACCTGACAATGCTGTTTTCACTGAGTACTGAAAATTTTTTACTGGCATTTTCCAGAGAACCGGTATTATGGTGCATTGGACAGATAATTGGATGGATTCTTGTACCGATTATGAGTGCAAATATGGATGTGATTCTCAGAACTACCATTCCGGTGGAGCTGCAGGGACGTGTTTATGCATGCCGTAATACACTTCAATTTTTTACGATTCCCATAGGACTATTTTTGGGCGGTTTTATGGTAGATAATGTATGCGAACCCTTTATGAGAATGTATGGCGATTTGCCAGTTCTAAAAACACTCTTTGGCACGGGTAAGGGTTCCGGCGCCGCAATTATGATGCTGATACTTGGAGTAAGCGGAAGTTTCACTTGTATCATCACTGGAAAAAATTTAAAGAAATACCAATATAGCGAAAAGTAACGTTTTTACAGGGGGCGGTTATCCCGCCCCTTTACCATTGAGAGAGCCGGCTTGAGAAGGCCACGCCAGGTTCGGTATCTGCGCTGCCTTTGGGTTGTTCATTCCTGTCTGTCGGTGGTTCAGCCTCTCCATTCAACGATATCATCAAGCCTTTTGCGCGGCCTTTCGCCCGGAAATTCATCAGGATAGCCAAAAGCAACAGCAGCGATAAGCTGTCCGCCGCAATTTAACCATTTATTTAGTTCTGAATATGCAAAATAAATATCGCATATCCAAAGGCTGCCGATTCCTTTTTCGGTAGCGGCAAGAAGCATGTTCTGTATAGAAGCGCCTATGGATTGTATATTGCAGATTTCAAATATATGTTCTTCCGGCGTCATTTCTGACAGAATATCTTTCCCCAGAGAATTGACAACAAAAAGAATAACCGGTGCTTCTTCCATTATGCGCACTGTATGTTTTGCTCCAGGCAGATGTTGTTTGCTTTGCGGCAGTAATGCGCTTTCGTTTTCTTCCCGCTCTATTCCCTGCCGGAAAACTTTCAGCATTTCTGCTTTAGCATTTCCCTGTATCACAATATATTTCCATGGCTGTCTGTTTTTGGAAGAAGGTGCTTTGGCTCCGCTTTGAATAATGTCCATAATATCTTCCTGGGATATAGGTTTATCCGAGAATTTTCTGATACTTCGTCTGTCATAAATTGCAGAAATCATTTTTATTATGCCCTTTCACATTTCGTTTTCTGACGCAAACTGCTCAACGACTCAGAGCCAGAATGGATGTTCTGGCTCTGCATAGATGAGGAATGTTTTTTTCTACATATATGTTATATCAAAAAAATGACCTGATGACAAGCCTAGAAAATCGCGGCGGTTTTTCAGTATTTTCAAATACATAATTTTGCCATCTATGATAATGTATTCTTTGGAAATATCCGGAAGGAAAGAAATCAGGATAGATTGGATGAGGCTTTGCGGCAGGCGAATTTTCCTTTGCAGAAGCATCATGGTGATAAGCGGATCGGACGGACATTCGGCGGGATTGAGCTGTCAAGGGAAGAAGCGCAGAAGCTTGCCATGGTAAGAGTCTATTATAATTCCGATGCTGAAATCGTTGTCATCGATGAACCGGCTGCGGCCCTGGATCCTCTGGCAAAGCAATTCTTTCGCTTCTGATAAAAGGCACATTTCTTTGCGCCGCAATCGATTATAGGAAGCTGTACTTGCTTCCTATAATATGAAAAGGGAGCTTTCTGTATAATGGTTTCTGTATAATGCCGGAACTGATTGCTTAAAAGGTAAAATCATGATATAATGTTGACTCATAAGGACATTGAGTCAACTTCTGATTCCATATGCGTTGGTGCGCACGGAATTATGGTATAAAGTTGACTCACAAGGACATTGAGTCAACTTTTGATTCCATATGCGCCGGAGCGCATGAAATTATGGTATAATGACTTCATTCCCTGCAGGAAGGGCCGGATGGCCATGTTACCATATATAAAAGGGGAGGCCTGCCCATTTACAAAAGATAAAAGAGGTATCCTTCCCCCGAAAAAAGACAGAGGCTGACGAGCGCTGTCTTTTTGTATTATTGCAAGCCAGGAGATACTTCTGAATAAAAAGAATACAGACGGAGGCGGTATATGGCAAGGACTGTGGGCATTGGAATACAGGATTTTGGGAAAATCATTGAGAATAATTACTTTTATATCGATAAGACAGCTTTTATAAAGGAGTGGTGGGAATCGGGTGACGACGTAACCCTGATCACCCGCCCCCGCCGCTTTGGGAAGACGCTGACCATGAGCATGCTGGAACATTTCTTCTCTGTGGATTACACGGACAGGGCGGATTTGTTCCATGGGCTGGATATCTGGAAGGATGAGAGATACCATGGCCTCCAGGGTAGCTATCCGATAATATTCTTAAGTTTTGCGGATGTGAAAGAACCCTCTTTTCCGGACACCAGGAAACAGATCTGCCAGATTATTACAGATCTGTATAATAAATATGACTTTTTGCTGGAAAGCGATTATTTAAATGAAAATGAGAAAAACGCTTACAAGCTGGTATCGGACGAGATGGAGAACCACAGGATGGCGGGATCCCTGAAAGCCTTATCGGATTACCTGTCCCGCTATTATGGCAAAAAAGTCATAATTTTATTAGATGAATATGATACGCCCATGCAGGAGGCTTATGTATACGGATACTGGGACGAAATGGCAGCCTTCATCCGGAGCCTTTTCAATTCCACCTTCAAGACAAATCCTTACATGGAGCGGGCAGTTATGACGGGCATCACCAGAATCAGTAAAGAATCCATCTTCTCTGACCTGAATCATTTGGAAGTGGTTACCTCTACCTCCGGCAAATATGAAACCACCTTTGGTTTCACAGAAACAGAAGTATTTGCCGCCATGGACGAATTCGGCCTCACGGAAAAGGACAAAGTCCGGGCTTGGTATGACGGTTTTATTTTCGGCGACATCCCTGATATCTACAATCCCTGGTCCATCATCAACTACCTGGACAAAAAACGCTTCGCAGCCTACTGGGCCAATACCAGTTCCAACAGCCTGGCCGGAAAGCTGATCCGGGAGGCCATACCGGAAATTAAGATTATCATGGAGGACCTGCTGCAGGGAAAATCTTTCCACACAGTCATAGACGAACAGATCATATTCAGTCAGTTGGATCACAATATCAACGCTATCTGGAGCCTGCTCCTGGCCTGTGGCTACTTGAAGGTGGAAGCCCTGGACTTTGATGAGGAATACGGCGAATATGAGTATACCCTGTCCCTGACCAATAAGGAAGTGCGGCTGATGTTTCGCAGGATGATAGACGGCTGGTTCGCGGAATACACACCTGCCTACAATGCCTTCATTAAGGCATTGCTTTTGGATGACAGAAAAGCCATGAATATCTACATGAACCAGACTGCCCTGGCTACCTTCAGTTCCTTTGATTCCGGCAGCAAGCCCTCTGAAGCTGCTGAACCAGAACGTTTTTACCATGGGTTTGTGTTGGGGTTGATTGTGGATATGGCGGGCAGATACCGTGTCACATCCAACCGGGAAAGCGGATTTGGGCGCTATGACGTCATGCTGGAGCCGCTCAAACCGGCAGATCCTGCCTTTGTGCTGGAATTCAAGGTGCATGACCCGGAAGACGAGAAGACATTGGCGGACACCGTGGCTGCTGCCCTCAGGCAGATAGAGGAGAAGGCTTATGATATGGAACTGACTGCCCGGGGAATAGCCAGGGACCGGATCCGGCATTACGGGTTTGCTTTTGAGGGAAAGAAGGTGCTGATTGGGTGAAGTATGTGCAGTCATAATAAAGAAATTTTGGGAACAAATAGGAAGAGCAATAAAAGGAGAGGCAAATGATTATCTGGATCAGCGGAGCCTACGGCGTGGGCAAATCTACCCTGGCTGACGCCATGGCGGCAAGAATGGAAAAACCATTGATTTTTGACGCGGAGGAAGTGGGCAATGCGGTCCGGGGGAATTACCTGGATTGCCCGTATGGATTTATATTCGAGGATTATCCCCTGGGGGGGCGAGTTCTGCAGGAAGCTGCTGAAAGACATACACCATAGTTTCCGGAAGGATATTTTGGTACCCATGACACTGGTGCGGCGCGAGTCCCATGCCAATATCATCAAGGCCCTCATCCGGGAGGGGATCGAGACGCATTTGATTATCCTGGAAGCTTCCTGGCAGAGCATCCATGACCGTATCCTTGCGCGGGGGGAGGACGAGGGCTGTTGGTGCATGAAAAATACCGAGATGGCCCGGTCAGCGTCAAAAGCCCTTCCCGGCGGGATCCACATTCATACCGACGGCAGGACGGTGGAGGAATTGACGGGGATGGCGTTGAAAGCTGTGGGGGTGCAATAACCGGGGCGCTTGTAAAACGGGATACAGCAGACTTTACTGTGTTGAGAAAGGAATCAGGAAATGGAAAATGCGAAACGCAAAGCTATCATAATCCAGGGTTATCTTGCTTCAGGCAAGTCAACTTTTGCACAGCGGTTATCCGGGGAACTGCAGATTCCCTGCCTGATTAAGGATACCTTTAAGTCTGCCCTGTGCAGCAGCATCACAATAGCGGACAGAAAGGAGAGCAGCCGCTTTTCCACAGTGGCCTTTGACGGGATGATGTATGTCACAGAGCGCATGTTTGAAAC
Organism: uncultured Acetatifactor sp.; assembly: GCA_910584865.1. Taxonomy (GTDB): domain Bacteria; phylum Bacillota; class Clostridia; order Lachnospirales; family Lachnospiraceae; genus Acetatifactor. The sequence continues at coordinate 189,785 of CAJUCE010000003.1, read as the reverse complement.
CGGATTTCCCATTCTGCTCGAAGGAAATTTCGTGCCCGGGGGTGTCAAGGCCATAGACGAAGCGGCGGTGCTGTACAGCCTGCTCCACCGGTACGGATATGAGTCCCTGACTTTTCAATTCCGGGGCGATACAAGGGTGCTGCACCGGCGGTTTGTGGAACGGGAAAAGACCCCGGAGAGAGGGCAGGCAAACAAAATCGGCACAGCGGTTTCCTATGAGGATTTTGACTGTTGGTGCCATAACCTGGACGCTTTCGACGTGGGAGGAGAGGTGGTCAGAGTGGATACTACAGATTTTACAAAAGTGGATTTTGACGGACTGGCGGAGAGGGCAGGGCGGTTTCTGGAGATTGGATAGAGCCAGTTTGAAATCTTTTTCCGTCAGCTGTGCAGCACCTTGTTGTACAAAATATTGACAACATTATGGAAATGGAATACACTGTTGGAGGAAGCAGGTGCAGCCCGAAAGGCAGACGAAGCAGTCTTCCTGCCGCCCTGCCAATCCGGGCAGCTTTATATTATCCAAGCCAAATCTGTCTGTCAGCGCAGGCTGCCAGGCGTTCATGGTGGGAGACGAACACGATGGTTTTACTGCTTTTCCGGAGAAAGGCACAAAGCCAGTCCAGTGTGTCACCGTCCAGGTGGTTTCCGGGCTCGTCCAGGAAGAGGAAGGGCCTGTCACTGGCTACGGCCCGGGCTATGGAAATTTTCTGCTTTTCCCCGCCGGACAGGCCGCTGTTCCCGGGGGAAATCGGAGTGTGTGCCAGGTATCCGATGCCCATTTTTTCTATAAGGGCCTGTGCCGCGGCATCGGACAGGGAGGGATTGCCGATTTTAATGTTTTCCAGGACGCTGCCCTGGAAGAGGTAAGGCTCCTGGGGCGCATAGGCGATGTGGCTGCGGTAAGCCCAGGTGTCCCATTCCCGCAGTTCCCTGCCGTTTACAAGGAGTTTTCCGTTGTAATTTGTGAGCAGGCATGCCATAACCTTCAGGAGCGTGGATTTGCCGCTGCCGTTGGGGCCGCAGAGTGCGGTTTTTCCGCCCGGGCGGAGGGAGAAGGAGATCCGGGGCAGGGCCTGCTGACCGCCGTAGGCGTAGGAGAGGTTTTGGCAGTCTAACTGTGTAATCTGTTTCCGGTCATTGGATGTCCCGTCTGTTGGGATGGCGGCTTTTCCGGCGGCATTTTTCATGGTTTCTATTGAGACATTTTTTATAGTGCCTGTCGAGGCATTCTTTGCAGTGCCTGTCGAGGCATTCTTTGCAGTGCCTGTTAAGGCATTCTTTGCAGTGCCTGTTGAGGTATTCTTTGCAGTTCTTGTTGAGGTACTCTTCGTAGTCCCTGTCGAGACATTCTTCACAAATTTGTGCACGTATTCGCGAATGGTTTTGCTTGTAATATTGTTCTGCGTGCTCTTATCGCTTTGTTCCATAATGCGCTCGGAATTTTCTTCGGCATTCTCATAGAACATGGACAGCCTGTCAGCCGTATTTCGCAGGACAGGGAGGTCCCGGAGCAGGAAGCCGGTATTTTCAAACAAGGTATTGAAAACCGCCGAGTATCCGTACATGGACGCCACGGTGCCTGGGGTGATGAAGCCTTTCGCCGCCAACAGGGAGCCGGACAGCAGGATAGCCAGGAGGCAGAAGGTTCCGGTAAAGGAGGAGAGGGCCTGCGCGCCGGCGGACAGGCGGATGCTCGTTTTTTGTGTCTGCCGGAAGAAATCCTGATAGAGCCGGTCAGCTTTGCCGCCGAAGGCTTCCCCCAGGCCGTAAAGCTTTACCATGCAGGGATTCTGGGTGATTTCCGCCTCCAGGGAGCGGCGGGCGGAGGTATACTCCCGGGTTTCCTGTTCGCAGCGGCCTTCCAGTTTCCTGACCGCCAGGGGAATCAGCAGCTTCAGCAGAGAGATGCCGAAAACCGCCGCGGTGTAAACAGGGCTTAATTCCAGGGCGTGGAAAAGCAGGAAGGCGAGAGTTACAGGCATCATAAGCCCCTTGTTGATGTATTCCACCAGATCGCAGCGTAGCCTGGTGGGGTCCCAGTCCAGGCGGTTCTGAATGTCCCCCGGCTCATACGGCAGGACGGAGTCGTAAGTCTTGTCCAGGAACCGTCCCAGAACCATGCGGTCATGAACGAGGGCATATTTCAGCATGAAAACATTGGCAAGCAGCGTCAGGGCGGGCAGGAAGAGAATCATCCCGCACAACGCCAGTCCCAGGGAGAGGGCGCTTTCCATTCCCAGGGCAAAATCAAGCTGGAAGACGGAATCCGCGAACTGTCCCAGTACGGTGGCGGTGAAAACGGCCAGGATGCCTTCCGCGCAGGCGACGGCAGTGTGGAGCAGGATGGGGATGCGCATGGAATAAAGCGCGTCACCGTATATTTCCTTTTTGATTTTCGTTTTTTTATCCGTATTTCGTTTTGCACTTGCATTACTTTTTGTATTCATTGGAACCTCTTTTCCGAATATATAGAGCCGTTTTTGCCACTGATATCTTTTGTGTTTTTTATGATGGAATGCTTGCCCGATTTCCTTTTCTGGTACCTGACCCGGACAGAATGAGGGCAAACTCTGCCAGAATCTTCTTGAGGATACAAGCGCAGTCTTCATTGTATACCGATATATTATTCTGCATAATAGAATCAAAACGATGAATTCTGGCGGTCTTGAGTATATTTTGGCGAAAAATCCGGGAACCGGGACTTCATCGCTTCTGTAATGCAGGGCAACAATTCCTAATGCGTTTTCGGGCAGCCCGGGCCAGGCTTACCCCAATGTGTGGAAGACATCCGCCAACCTGTCAAAAGCAGAGTCATGTGTGACAATGAGAGTACCGCCTCCCCGCTGTTTCAGCAGCCCGGCCAGAATTTCCCTGCTGTCCCCGTCCAGGGAATTGCCCGGCTCATCCAGGAGCAGCAGCCCGGGATGCAGCGCCAACGCCAGTGCCAGGAATACTTTCTTCCGCTGACCGCCGGAAAGTGTATCTATGGGCTGTTTCCATTGTTCCTCCTGCAGGCGGAATCGATACGCGAAGGAGAGGGCTTCCAGGGTTTCCACACCGGGAACCATGGCGTACAGTTCTTCCGCGGAGACATGGAAGGCAGGATCCTCCTGGGGCAGATAGAAGATTTTTTCCGGGAAACTGTCCGGAGGGAGGGCGCAGGAAGGGATTCCTCCCATGCTGACATCGCTGGAGCCCGGTTTGATTAAGCCCAAAGCCAGGCGAAGCAGGGTGGATTTTCCCATGCCGTTGGCTCCCCGGATGAGGACGGTGCGGTCTGCCGGGAGGGACAGGCTGAAGTCATTGAGCACCTGCCTGCCCTCAAAGCTGCATGATACATGGTCAAAGCGGATGCAGGGATTTGTGCCGTATAACTTTTCGGAATCGGAAACGCCATGAGCCAGTCCCATGGTTTCTCCCGGGGCCGATTCTGCATTATAATAGAAAGCCGCTATCCTCGCTTCCGCTTTTCCCGCTACCACGAAAGCGGGAATCGTGTCAAATATGGTTTTGGCGGCGGCATAAAATCCCTGGGAGAGGGCAATGGCCTCTACGGCGGTTTCCAGTGCCATGGTTTCACGGAGCACAAACAATCCCATCAGCCCGTAAGTGCCGTAGGTCAGGATATTCCCGGTGAGCTGTTTCAGGGTCAGCTCCGCCTGGCAGGCGGCTTCCGAACGGTTTCCGATGACCAGGTAATCCTTGTGCAGCTGGGCAAGGCGGTCCAGGCACCAGTGTTTCAGCCCATACATTTTGATACAGGCAAAACCGTGGTAATATTCCAGGGTGCAGTCCGTAATCCGCGCCTCAATTTCCCTGGTGTCGCCGTAATTTTTTTCCAGAAATCGCTTTACCACCAGGGGCGGAACAGCCTGCAGGAGGGATATGCCCAGCAGCGCTAGGGCGGCGGTCAGGCTCTGTGCCAGAAGAAAGGAAAAATAGGCGAGAAGAGTGGCAAATCCGGTGAAAAAGCCGGGATACAGGTTCAGGAATTTTTCCGTCACCGTGTCGAAATCGTCATTGAGCATTTCCGTGGCCTGACCGTGCTTCGTTTCATGGAGCAGGGAAAGGGGGCAGGAGAGGAAACGGCGGTACAGCAGCTGCCTGCACTGGTGCAGCGCCCGGGAGGAGAGTCTCCCGTATGCCGCGTTTGCAAGGAAATCAAAGGCCTTCGCCAGAGCCAACAGCAGGAGCAGAAAACCTCCGCTTCGGAGTACGCCGCCGCTGTCCCCGGATACGGCACTGGCCACGGTCCGGGATAGCAGACGGGCATTGTACAGGCCTATGGGAATGGGCAGAAGCCTGCACAGCCAGGCGGTGATACCGGCCCGGCGCAGGATGGGGGCAAATTCCCGGGAGGGGGAGGCTGTATTTTTCAAGTCGGAATTTTTTTTCGGTATATTTTTCATGTAAACTATCCTTTCCTGGCCCGGACAAGCCGGATTTTCCGGAATGAGTGAGGCTTCGCGCGGGATTTTGTCATTAAGCGCCCAGGGAGCGCAGGAGATCCCGGAAGGGCTCCTCCTGGCGGTACGGGTCAAAGGCGGAAACGGAAAGCCATTTGTCCCGCATGATTTCCGTCAGGGGCCTGGTATCATCCGTTTCGAAATCAATGGACTTTTCCTCTATGTCGCCTAAAAGGAGACTGGTGCAGGTCTGGCGTTCCGGCCGGAGGTCAAAGGCTTTCGCCGCCCGGGCTGTCAGATGCAGGTGCTCGTACATAGGCTGTTCCAGGCCCAGTTTTGCGTACAGTTTTGACAGATCGCATTGCAGCCTTGCGGTAAGCCAGTTGTCCGGGGAAGGCTTTCCGTCATAAACCAGGTTATCCAGGGCAAATATTTTCTTTATCATCATCACTGCGTCCTGATCCGGAATCCTGTCCTGTTGGCTGAGCATCCAAATGTTGCCGCGCAGGCTTTCGTAATCTGCCAGGACTTCCTTCCTGAGAAAGGGCAGTTTTTCCTCTTCCTTCAGTCCCCACCAGATCTGGTTTTCCCGGCATAATTCCTTGGGGGGAAGGGTATCGTAGATGGAACGTCCCAGGTCTTTGCGCCCCATCTCCACATGTTGGAAGGCCAGTCGGGCGGTGGCTTCCAGGCGGATGTCCTGGTCAGGGCAGTGCTTTTGAATCCGCTCTCCCAGAGCGACGAGTTCTTTGTCGTATTTTTCCATGTTTTCCTTCCATTCCGGAATGTTGCCGTCCTCGTCGCCGGATATGAAGAGAGCGTACATCAGTTTGTTGAGCAGCGCGTAATTGTTGGGAAATTCCGCAACTCCTTCCCGGGCGGTATCAATGCATTCCTGGACCTTTCCCTTGTTGATGGCCGCCTGGAACCGTTCCAGATATCGGTTTACTTTCGCCTTTTCCGTGGCATCGTCAATGCCCAGCAGGCTGTCCGTGGAGCAGCGGAAAATCTGTGCTATGGCGGGCAGCAGCTCCATGTCGGGATAGCACACGCCCAGTTCCCAGCGGGAGACGGACTGACAGGACACCCCAAGCATTTCAGCCAGGGTTTCCTGGGTGATGTTTGCGGCTTTGCGGAGGGATTTTATGTTTTCGCCGATCTGTAGTTTCATGATGGGAGACTCCTTATAATGTTTTTTGGTAAATATTTTAGGATGTTTTTGGCTGCGGGTAAAGTTGTGCCGTTCATATTGATAAAATTTTATCTCTGTTTCCCGGAAAATACAACTACACATAAAGTGATATTTTTTCACCTATAGAGTGAATATGAAAACGGCCAGCGCTTACTAAACAGAATGATCCGGTGCTGGGCAGGGACGGAAAGAAGACGGGCAAAGGAATGCTGTTGGCGTCTCCCTGCATATAATGTTCAGAATGAGCCGCGTTGCGGCAGATAGCGAAATGAGGTAATTTATGAGCAGATATTTCACAGGAGAGGGGCCGGACCTGTCCGCCCATCAGGGTGTGGTGGACATGAAACGGATACGGAATGCGGGATACCGGATGGCAGGGCTGCGGATAGGATACGGCCGGAATAATGTAGATCAGCAGTTTGCGGCAAATGCGGCGGCCTGTTACCATCTGGGCATGTCTGTGGTGCTGTATTGGTTTTCCTATGCGTATACAGAGGAAATGGCAGCTGCGGAGGCGGGATACGCAGTTGCCCAGGCAGGGAAGTACTGGAAAGGCTGTCCCATCGCTTTTGATTTTGAGTATGACAGTGTGAATTATGCCAGAAAAAACGGAGTGGATGTGACAAAAAAACTGGCTACGGATATGGCTGTCGCGTTCTTGACTCATGTGCGGGATGCTGGTTTCATTCCGGTTCTCTACGGCAACCGTGACTATCTGCGGAATTATTTTGAACTGGGGAGGATTGAGGCTGCGGTTGGGAAGGTGTATATCTGGTATGCCAGGTATAAGACAGCACTTTCGGAGGACGAACGGGAGGCGGCAGATATCTGGCAGTATACCTCCGGCGGCCGGGTGCCCGGCGTGCGGGGAAGCGTGGACTTGAACCGGTTCTACACGGATTTTGACAAAATCATGGAAAGAGTTCCCCGGGAGGAGAAGAAAAATATCAATATCCTAAATTTCCAGACAGCAGCCAGGGCTGACAATATTCGGGACGAAAACGGAAACGAGCTGAATGCGGATGGGATAGACGGCCCGAAGACACAATATGTCCGCAGACAAATCATACTGAAGGCGCAGAAGTCCGGGCAGAAATACATCGTGGGTTCCGCCGGGCATGTGGTGAAATGGTGGCAGGACAGGTGTAATGAGATTTTGGGCCACAGACAGGCCGTGGACGGTTTGTTCGGGCAGGAGGCCAGGCGGGAGACCTTTGCTCTGCAGAGAAAGATCGGCTTAAAGGAAGACGGAATCGCAGGGTACAATAGTATACAGGAAGTGTTTTATTATTAGGCGCTTAAGCGGAAGCTTGCGCATTTCGCAGTATTCTGGTGCATTTCGCAGCATTCTGGCGTGTTCCGGAAAATCTTTGGATCTGGCTTGTCCGGGCCAGAGTATGCCAGACTTTTTTGCTGCCGCATCAGAATTATAGTAAACATCCGTATCATTTTTACTTTATCCAGAGCCGGAGTCACAGCTGCGATCAGTATTGTATACCAAGGTAAAGATTTTAAAGTCGTTTACTATAAGTTTACAGCCTGAAACCTTTGCCGCGAATAAGTGTATCACTCGTGAGCGTATCTGTAATGCCATTTACGTAAGTAAAAATATGCGCTCACGAGTGTTGTACATAATTCTGATGCTGCTGAAAAACTGCATTTTTTATGGTCTGCATTGTTTCGAAGTAGTCATTTAGGTACTTAACAGCAAAATCCTGTGCATTTTGACAAAATTTTGCTTCCGGCTTGTCCGGGTCAGGATAAGAAAGCCGCAAAATATTATGTGCAATTCGTTTTTCCGAAAACAGCATATAATCAGAAATCTTCCGGAAACTCGTACAAATTATTTTAAGACACTTCCTTACACTGTAAAATACAGTCAGCCGGATAAGTACAATCCATATATAGTTCAAAAATTTTCACTACATACCAATCATAGAAGTAAAGTCTGCCATCATTTCGGATATCTTAATCTGCTGAGGGCAGACCTGCTCGCAGCTTCTGCATCCTACGCAGCTGGCGGGACGTTTCTCCGGGGGCATGCTGCCGACGGCCATGGGGGCGATGAAACCGCCGCCTGTGGCCTTGTGCTCATTGTACAGGGCGATGAGATCCGGAATGGGGAGGTTCTTCGGGCAGTGACTGGTACAGTAATGGCAGGCGGTGCAGGGCAGTCCGGCCTTTTTCACTTCCGTGTCCGTAATCCTGACCAGGGTGTCAAATTCCTCCCTGTTCAGAGGCGCGTCGGCTGCATATGTAGCAATGTTTGCCTTGAGCTGTTCCAGATTGGACATGCCGGATAGAACCATGGTCACGCCGGGAATGCTCTGGAGAAAACGGAAGGCCCACCCGGGAACGGTTTCTTCCGGGCGCATGGAGTGCATGGCGGCAGTCAGCTCTTCGGAAGCCGCCGCCAGTTTGCCGCCCCGCAGGGGTTCCATGACCCATACCGGAATGCCTGACTGTGTAAGCAGCGCGGCCTTCTCCTGTGCATTCTGGAAGTGCCAGTCCATGTAGTTGAGCTGAAGCTGGCCGAATTCCATATGTGCGCCGTAAGCGTTCAGGAAACGCCGGATTACGTCTATGCTGCCGTGGGCCGAAAAACCAAGATGGCGGATGCGACCGTTTTCTTTCTGTTTCAGCAGATATTCCAGGATGCCATACTCGGGGTTGAGATAGGAGTCTATATTTCCCTCGTAGACATTGTGGAACAGATAGAAATCGAAGTAGGGCGTCCGGCACTTCTCAAGCTGTTTCTCAAAGATTTCCTCCACCTTGTCCATATTGGCGAGGTCATAGCCGGGGAATTTACTGGCAAGGTAATAGCTCTCCCGGGGATAGCGGCTTAAATATTTCCCGGCAATCAGCTCCGAGTTGCCGTTGTGATAGCCCCAGGCCGTATCAAAATAATTGATGCCGTTTTGGTAGGCATAGTCGATCATTTCCGCGGCTTTTTCTTCATCCACCACATTGTCGTCGCCGTTTACAACGGGCAGGCGCATCATGCCAAGCCCAAGGGCGGAAAGCTGCAGGTTCTGAAATTGTTTGTAAATCATGGTGTTGTCCTCCTATATTTTGCTATTTTTCCGATATTCAAGCGGTGTCGAGCAAAAAGTGAAGCATTTGCGAGCAGTTTGCGTCAGCGAACCGGAATTTGTCGCTGTTAAAATATTATAATACTGTACTTTTAGAAAATCTTATAAATTCATATGGCAATCCTATATCTTCAGAATATTTACAGATTTCTGTCTTTTCATCATCATTCATTTCGTCATAGAAAGGGCGGTCTGATACTTTCCAGTATGTTTTAACTTCGTCTATTTTCAATATATCACCCCATGGGGCGGTATATAATTCCCCGACTTTATATTTCCCGACTTCTTTATATACCCTCGTGGTATAACAATACCCTAGTTTATTTAAATACTTTTGAACAGACTCATATTCATGTTCTGGGAATGTTATTTCTTCAAACATACAATAAACCTCCTATAAGTGCATCCGCCGCCTGACGCAAAGCCCGTTCAGAAAGCTTTCAGGAATCCGCATTCCGTCTCCGCCTGTCCCAAGGCCGGTACCGTCTTTCCTATTTTCGTGGAAATCGCTGCCGCCGGTCAGGGAAAGGCGGTATTTAGAAGAAATTTGGATGAGATTATGTGCATATGCGGTATTTTGTGTGGGATGGATACATTCCACCGCATCCAGGCCCTGCCCTGTAAGATGCCGGATCAGGGATTCCGTTTCGCTGCCGCTCAGTCCATATTCCGCAGGATGCGCCAGGGAGACCACACCTTCTGCATCATGTATTTTCCGGGCTACTGCGGAAAATGGAGGGTACTGGCATGGAACGTAGGCGGAACCCTCCTTGTGCAGATACCTGTGCAGGGCGTCTTTTACGTTTTCCGCATATCCCTTTTGGACCAAAAGTCTGGCTATATTTAAGCGGGTTATGGTGCTGCCGGGGGACCGGGCCTCCAGTTCTTCATACTCGATGGGAATCCCCGCTGAGCCAAGAGCACGTAAAATAGCCCGGTTGTGCTCTGTACGCAGGGTTTTCAGTGTCTTCATGTAGTCGCTGAGGGCGTTGGGGACAAAGGAATATCCTAAAACATGAATGTTGATCTCTTTATTGTCCATGTGGCAGTGGGAATTAATCTCCACTCCGTCCACAAAGCGGATTCCCAAGGCTGCGGCCTGCATACGCGCCTCCTCCAGGCCTGATATGGTATCATGGTCTGTAAGAGAGATGGCTGACAGTCCTGTTTCCTTTGCGTGTCTTACGATTTCGGCCGGTGTATTGGTGCCGTCGGAATAGGTGGAGTGGGTGTGCAGGTCTATGTATCTTCCGGGGACATCCGCTTGTTTGTTGTCTGGTGTTTCTTTTGGTTCTTCCATATACAAAACTTCCCTACCTTTCTATGCCTCCGCTTTACAATCTGCCTGAGCCTTTATGTCAATACCAAGCTCCGCGCATTTCCGGGCGGCAAGGTCATGGTCCTGCAAAGCTGCCTTCTGATACCAGAATTCTGCCTGTTTCCTATCCTGTTCCACACCAATGGCTTCTTCGTAGAACCAGGCAAGGTTATATTGACCGTCACGGTCACCGTGCTCCGCAGCCCGGCGCGTCCAATAGACAGCTTTTTTCAGGTCTTTTTTTACTCCCAGACCCTCATAGTAGAAATATCCCACCTGGCATTCCGCAAGAGGATAGCCCTGTCCGGCAAGGGCCAAATGTCCCTGGAAACATTTTTCATATTGCTGTGTGTTAAAATATTTCTCAATCAACTCATTACAGATTGCAAGCTCTTTACAGGGTTTATAGTAGGAATCTGACATTGTGTGCTCCTTTTTTAATTGGGAATTGTGGGGAAATAACGGATATTGCTTCCTTGGCATATCCGTTCGTTTCTGTTTTCGCCCGGGTTTTGCGCGGCAGCGCATTTCCCTGTCATTCAGTATAGCACGGGAGAGGCGGAGATTCAATCTAAAATTCATTGTAAAGCGTTTTATTCTATGCTAGAATCAAATACAGAATCCGGATCATGGAATCTGTCCGTGGATTCTATAGTGGAAGCAATCAGAATTTCGGAGCCATATGCGAAGCCACAACAAATAAGCGATAGTGGTTAAGAGACCGCAGGGAGGTATAAAATGGATGCGTTTTCCAGGCTTGCGCCGTTCATCCAGGATTTTATCTATCAGAATAAGTGGGAGGAGCTTCGGGGTATACAGGTGGCGGCCTGCGATGTGGTTTTCGACAGCGACGACAATCTGCTGCTGTCCTCGGGCACGGCTTCGGGCAAGACGGAGGCGGCCTTTCTCCCCGTGCTCACGGAGCTGTACAACCATCCGTCCGCCTCTGTGGGGGTGGTGTACATTTCCCCGCTGAAGGCCTTGATCAATGACCAGTTCAAGCGCCTGGAGCTGTTGCTCTTAGACTCCAATATCCCGGTGACCAAATGGCACGGGGACGCCTCCATGGACAGGAAGGAAAAGCTGATGAAGCAGCCCGAGGGTATCCTTCAGATTACGCCGGAATCCCTGGAGAGCCTGCTGACCAACCGCCGGGGGAGCTGTTTGTCCCTGTTTTCGGATCTGCGTTTTGTTATTATCGACGAAGTGCATTATTTCATGCGGGACGTGCGGGGACTGCAGCTTTTGTGCGTGTTGGAGCGGCTGAAAAACCTAACCGGGGTGAATCCCAGGCGCATCGGCCTGTCCGCAACCCTGGGGGATGTGTCCCTGGCGCAGAACTGGCTGAACACCGGAAGCGGCAGGCGGTGCGCGGCCCCCATTGTGAACGAGGGGAAAAAGCGGGTGCGGCTGCACATCGAGCGCTTTGTGAATTACGCGGACAGGCGGGATATGGTGGAGCGGGACGGCAGCCTGAATGTGGTGGATGTGGATACCGGAGGCGACATTGGCGACAGGGAGCATTACGAGTACCTGTTCCGCCAGACCCTGGACAAGAAGACCATCATTTTCGCCAACAGCCGGGAGGAAGTCGAGCAGATTATGGCCCATCTGCACGAAATTGCGTTAAAACACAAGGCTCCGGACGTATACCGCGTCCATCACGGTAATGTGTCCGCCCTGCTTCGGGAGAACACGGAGGAGGAGATGAAGTCCGCGGAGGAGAAAATCGTCACCGGCGCCACCGTGACCCTGGAACTGGGCATCGACATCGGCTCCCTGGACCAGGCAGTGCAGGTGGGGGCGCCCCTGAATGTGTCCAGTTTTGCTCAGAGACTGGGGCGGTGCGGGCGGCGGGGACAGATTCCGCAGCTGCTGTTTACCTTTGTGGAGAGCCTGAAAATCAATACTTCGGATGTGCTCGGCCCCATCAACTGGGAATTTATCCGCACCATCGCCATTGTGGAGCTGTACCTGCGGGAGCACTGGATTGAACCCATCCCGCCCAGGCACCATCCCTACAACCTTCTGTACCACCAGACCTTAAGCTGCCTGAAAAGCAACGGGGAGATGTCTCCGGCTTCCCTGGCAGGCGCGGTGTTAAGCCTGGGCTGTTTCCGCAGGATTTCCCAGGAGGATTATAAGAAGCTCCTGCTCCACCTGGTGGACATTGAGCAGCTGGAACGCACGGAGCACAACGGCCTGACGGTGGGCCGGGCCGGTGAGAAGATTATCAACAGCCACAAGTTCCTGACGGTTTTCGAATCGCCGGAATATCTTCTGGTGAAGGATGAGAACCGCACCATCGGCACGGTGGACAAGCCCTATCCCGTGGGCACCCGCTTTGCCCTGGCAGGGCTGTCCTGGGAGACCGTGGATATCAATGTGAAGTCCAAGGTGCTCTTTGTGAAGCAGGTGCCGGGCATCTCCGCGGTGGACTGGGATATGGATTTCGAGATTGACCTGCACACCAGACTGGTGCGCAAGGTCCGCAGCGTGATGCAGCTGGATGACCCCTATCTGTATTTAAGCGAACGCTGTCAGGAGAGGCTGACGGAAATCCGTTACATCGCCAGGAACAGCGGTATCCTGGAAAACCTGGTTACGGCCCTTTCCGAGAGAAAATATGCGGTGTTTCCCTGGATCGGCACCAGGCAGCTTGTGACGCTTCACTTTCTCCTGCTCCAGAGAGGCATCAGCAATAAAATGCCCTGGAGCACCAGTCTGTACCTGGAGGTGGTTTTTGGCGGCAGCGGTGAGGAACTGGAAGCCATCATTCTGGATATCCTGCGCTCGGAGCCGGATTTGTACAGCCTTCTTTTGCCGGACAAGGTGCAGGTGAAGGGGAAGTACAATGAGTTCGTGCCATTCGGCCTGCTGCGGAAGCAGTTTATTGAGGATTATCTGGATTTTGGGGGATTGCGGAGAGATATGACGGAAATGTAGGGGATAGATGGTACGATGCTTATATGAAAGCCGGGGCCGCCGGAAAACGGGGTGGAGTCACCCCAATATCAGAAAGAGACGCAAACAGCTGCCCACCCGACAGATACTGTGGCGTATAGGAAGCCGCAGTTATGTGCCGGGTGTGACAAGAGTGTCGTTTTCCAACAGTCCCGGGCCGGAACTTATCCAAAATGCACAAAAATGCCGCGCTGAACGTCAGCTTAAACGGAACTTGTGTACCAGATTATTCATAAGCAGGGACTGCTCCGACAGTTCCTGGGATGTGGCAGCGCTTTCTACCGATGTAGAGGAGGTGCTCTGAACCACGGAGGATATCTGGTCAATGCCGTCCGTGATCTGGGAGATGGCAGCGGTCTGAATCTCGACTGCCTCTACCATGGCGTTCATTTTGATGGTGACATTTCCGGCAATGGAATTGGTCTTGTCCAGGGAGTCCGTCACCATGCCCATCAGATGCTCGCCTTCTGTGACGGCGGAAATGGATCTCTCAATCAATTCCTTGGTAGCCTTGGCCGCCTCATCGGATTTGGAGGCAAGGCTGCGTACCTCTTCCGCAACTACCGCAAAGCCTTTGCCCGCACTGCCTGCCCGACTGGCCTCCACAGCGGCATTCAACGCCAAAATATTGGTCTGGAAAGCAATATTTTCGATGGTGTCGATAATCTTGCGGATCTTTATGGAAGAACTGGAAATCTTCTCCATGGCTGTGCTTAATTCTTTGACATAATCCACGCTGACTTCAAGCTGTGCGCCTGCCTGGGCTACATATTGTCCGGCTTCCACGGCAACCGCCGCGGTCTGCTGGGCATTATCCGCAATGCTTGCGGCAGTGGCGGACAGTTCGCCGATGGCGCTGGCCTGCTCCGTGGCGCCCTGGCTCAAAGCCTGCGCCCCGTTGGATACGTTTGCGGCGCTGGATGCCACTGTTCCGGCGGACTGGCTCATTTGATAAAGCGTGTCCTTAAGGGAACCATGAATTGCCTTGATAGACTGCTCGATTGTCACAAAATCACCCCAGTAGGTACGGGTCATATTTTCGCGGAAATCGCCCTCTGCCATCCTGCCCAGGTGATGGGAGGCATCCTGAACGACATCATTCAGACGCAGGATGGTAGTGTTTAAGGCGTTTGTCAGCTTTGCGGTTTCATCGCGGGAGGATACCACAGGGGTGGGTGTCTGCAGATCGCCGTCGGACAGATTCTCCAACCGTGAAACGCAGGAACGGATGGGGCCGGAGATGGAATGTCCCACCAGGACTGCTATGGGGAAGGTTGCAATCACCACCAGAACCACCACCAGAACCGTCAACAGGATGCTTCGATCCAGAGAGGATTTGAATTCTCGCTGACTGGTCTCAATGGCAATGCTCCACTGCTGATTCCCGCCGATGGGGGCGAATCCTACAAATTTATTGTCCCCGTAAAAATTGTATGTGCCGAAGCCGGTTTCTCCCTCAAGCATGCGTTGGTTTACAGCGGCCACGTCTGCCACATCAGGATTGGTTTTGGCGGTTTCAATCATATTGGAACCTTCCTCAACCACGGAAAGATCTCTGTGTCCGATGACATTGCCTCTGTGATCCAGTACATAGGCCACGCCGTTGCTGCCCATAGCAAGGTTGATTACAATGTCCGACAGAAAATCGGCGCTGATTCCGCCATAGACTATGCCGTCAAATCGGCCGTCGGTGATAATGGGAACCTCCAACAGAAAGATCAGCTGTTCGCCGTCATTCATGATGTCGGAAATATAAGGCGCCATAGTTGCCCTGCATTGCTGGAAATAATCTTCCTCGCCGTAGTTGTAGCCGGTGGACGAAAAACCGGAGGCATCTATTTTGCCGGTGTAGAGGAAACCGTTACGCTGTGCGATATCCTCTCTTACCGGAACCAATTCCGGCGCGGTGGGGTCGGACTCTCTGAAAATATCAGAAGAGGCGGCTTCCTGGAGGGCTGTCCAGTAGTTTCCCATCCGCCATTCCACAGCATCTGCCGCCATCTGTGTGGCAGGCCCCAGTGTCTTTGTCATCACATCATCAATTCCGCTGGCGTTTAAAAAGGCCGTGATCACACCAATCAGCACTGCGCTGACCAATACTGCCGAAAGCATACTGACTTGGATTTTTGATTTGATTGACTTCATAACTGCTATATTCCTTTCGGTTGACGGTATTTTAGACAAAATAGAACGGCCAAGCAGTAAAGTGGCCGGAATCTATTTTTTGCATATGTTATATAATAACATTATCTGCTTAGAAATTCAATATGCGTTATTTTATGCTTTTTATCGGATGCACACAAAACGGGCAGGCGCAGCCTGTTTTGGTGTTTGTAATCCGGGGATTTTCGTGTAAAATGCGCACGAAAACACCTCGCGGCGGCACCGGGTGGACAGCTCATGATCATCAGCTTTAGATCAGGCTAAACGCATCAGATTTCCGTTTTTGCCTGGAACTTTTTCTATAAATATCTGTAGACTCTTTCCCTTTCTGGTATTTATATGGTACAATGTTGAATCATAAAGACATTGAACAAATTTAGATTCCATATGTGCCGTCGCGCATGAAACTGTGGCAAAATGATATTATTGCCGGCATGAAGCGGCCGGATGTTTCTTCCGTTTTCCAC
This sequence comes from uncultured Acetatifactor sp., assembly GCA_910584865.1. Classification (GTDB taxonomy): domain Bacteria; phylum Bacillota; class Clostridia; order Lachnospirales; family Lachnospiraceae; genus Acetatifactor. Next base: position 174,177 of record CAJUCE010000003.1, on the reverse strand, counting down.
TTTTGTTCGGCGTAGATGAAATTTAACGAGGCTTTCCGGAAGTTAGAGAGGAGATCCGTGTGTAGTCTTGAGATGGAGAGGAAATTTCAGTATGTGGGAAGGGAAAGGCAAGGAATGAACGAAAAACGATACGAATATGAATCTCTTGTTTACAGCGCAGGAGATACAGGCGGCGCCTATGTGATTTTTCCCTACGATATCCGGAAGGAATTCGGGCGGGGCAGGGTGAAGGTCCACGCCACCTTTGACGGGGAGCCTTATGAAGGCAGTATTGTGAATATGGGCGTCCGAAACGGAGATGGAAGCATCTGCTACATTCTGGGCCTGCGCAAGGATATCCGTGCTAAAATAGGGAAGCAGCCGGGAGATAAGGTGCGGGTTACGGTGGCGGAGCGGGAATAAGGGCAGGGGCGTTCAAATTTAAAGGAATGGAAGAAGATAAAATTCAGAAAATAGAGGAGTTTATTTCAAAAATGTCAAACGAAAAAGTATACCAGATGGATTTTCAAAAGGTCTATCACCTTCTTGTGACCAAAGCAGAGAAAAAAGGCCGCACAAGAGAAGAGGTTGACCAGGTGACGCGGTGGCTGACCGGCTACAGCCAGGAGGAACTGGACGGTATGGCGCAAGGAGCGGTTTCCTACGGGGATTTCTTCCGGAATGCTCCGGCATTAAATGAAAACAGGAAACTGATTAAGGGGGTGGTCTGCGGGGTAAGGGTGGAGGACATCGAGGAACCCCTGATGCAGGAAATCCGCTACCTGGACAAACTGGTGGACGAGTTGGCCAAAGGGAAGCCCATGGATAAGATTCTGCGGAAGCCTTGAGCTGTCTGCGATTTACAGCGGAGCAGAACAATGGTAAGACAGAAAAATCAAAGGAGAACATGGACATGATTAATAAATACGCGCCTGCTCCTGGTTTTTACCGGAAAAACGGGTTTGCAGACTGCGGACATGTTCTGTTTATGGCAAAAGAAATTATTTAACGGTCATAGGCAGGGAGCTGCCGTAATAAACCTGCAGCCTGGGGCAGAACAGGCGGAATGAGATACCTTGTGGAGGAAGAGCATGAGCTACAGAGTAAGCATTGACGGGAATTTTGCCGGAGCCATTAATTTTGCCATGCAGCAGAATTATGTTCCCATAATACGGAACCTGATTGTCAGGAACGAGACGGAGGAGGCTTTGCCGGAACTGAATGTGCGGATTCGTTTCGAACCGGACTTTGCCAGGGAATACCATTATTTTATCGGGGAGATTCCCGCGGGGGAATCCGTGGAAATCTCCCCGGTGCGGATTCATTTAAGGACGGAATACCTGTTCTCCCTGACGGAAAAGCTGTTGGGCGTAGTTACCGTGGAGGTGTGCCGGAAGGAGGAAAGGCTCTGTTTCCTGGAAAGGGAGATAGAGCTGCAGGCCGCGGATCAGTGGAACGGCGGGCTCGGTATGCCGGAGCTCATAGCCGCTTTTGTGACGCCCAACCATCCCGTGATTGCGAAAGTGATTCAGCATGCGTCTGAGGTGCTGAAGAACTGGACCGGGAACCCCTCCTTCACCGGTTACCAGAGCCGGAATCCCAACAATGTCAAACTGCAGATGGGGGCTGTCTACGAGGCCCTGCGCCAGGAAAATATTATCTACAACAATCCCCCTGCCAGTTTTGAGAAGACAGGGCAGAGGGTCAGGATGGCCCATGCCGTACTGGAACAGAAGCAGGGAACCTGCCTGGATCTGTCGCTGCTGTATGCGGCCTGCCTGGAGGCGGTGGGGCTTCATCCCCTTCAGGTTTTCCTGCAGGGACATGCTTTCGGGGGCTGTTGGCTGGAGGAGAATACTTTTCCGGACTGCGTGGTGGATGATCTCTCTGCCCTGGAGAAGAGGATGACGCCCGGTGCGGAAGAAATGCTTCTGGTGGAATGTACATTATTTACATCGGGTAAAAATGTGGACTTTGACGGGGCACTGGACTGCGGCAGGAGACATTTCCAGACGCCGGATAAATTCAGGTATGTGATAGATATCAGACGTTCCAGGGGCAGCGGTATCCGTCCCATCCCGCTGCAGCTTACGGAGCAGGACAGAATGGAGCAGGCGGAGGCAGAGACGGAGAATTCTTCGCCTGCATATGCGGCTCCGGCGGCACTGGACCAGTCCCTGATGGGGCGCGTAACGGAGGGCAATCCGGAGGGGCTGACGAAGCAGAAACTGTGGGAGCGGAAGCTCCTGGATTTCAGCCTCCGCAACGCGCTTCTGAATTTCCGCCTGACCAAGAACGCCTTTCAGCTGATGACGGCGGACCTCTGCGAACTGGAGGACCGGCTGTCCGGCGGCACAGATTTCCAGATTCTGGAGATTCCCTCCGAGTGGACCGGAACCCGGCGGGATTTCCGGATATTTGAGGAGGAGACGGATTTAAATCTAATTCGGAATATCGCTGCCCAGGAATTTAAGAGCAACCGCCTTCGCACTTTCTTAGGGCCTGCGGAACTGGAGGTACGCCTGAAGGGGCTTTACCGTTCCGCCAGGATGAGCATGGAGGAAAACGGAGCCAATACGCTGTTTCTGGCCCTGGGATTTCTGCGATGGTATGAGAGCGACGTATCGGAGAAGGCCAGATATGCGCCGTTGGTGCTTGTGCCTGTGGACATTGTGAGAAGCGTGCGCAGCCGGGGATATATCATCCGCAGCAGGCAGGAAGAGATTCGGATGAACGTCACTTTGCTTGCGTTTTTACAACAGGACTACGGCATCGTAATCGATGGACTGGATCCCCTCCCGGAGGACGAGCAGGGCGTGGATTTGCGCCTGGTATTCCACACCTTCAGGCAGGCTGTTATGGCGCAGCGGCGGTGGAATGTGGAGGAGGCGGCGTATCTGGGGCTGTTTTCCTTCGGACAGTTTGTGATGTGGAACGATCTGCGCAGCCGGATGGAGGAGATAGCGCAGAACAAGGTGGTTTCCAGTCTGATAGAAGGCCGTATGAACTGGGACGTGGGGGAATGGAGGATTACGCCGGATAACCTGGACGCGGAACTTTCTCCGGCGGACATGGCGGTTCCCATGAGCGCGGATTCCTCCCAGATGGCGGCCATCGCGGCTGCGGCGGCAGGGCAGAGCTTTGTGCTTCACGGGCCGCCGGGCACCGGCAAGTCCCAGACCATCACCAATATGATTGCCAATGCGCTCTATCAGGGAAAATCCGTACTGTTTGTGGCGGAGAAAATGGCTGCCCTCAATGTGGTGCAGAAGAGACTGGAGGGCATTGGCCTGGCACCTTTCTGCCTGGAGCTTCATTCCAACAAGACCAATAAGGGCACGGTTCTGTCCAGACTGGAAAAGACTTTGGAAGTGGGACGCATCAAGGCGCCGGAGGAGTACCTTCGGACTGCAGAGCGGATCCACGGTTTGAGAACGGAGCTGAATGCCGTCATAGAGGCGCTGCATCAGAGAAGGGAGTACGGCTGCTCCCTCTATGAAGCCATCGAACGCTATGAGCGGCATAAAGGGCTGCGGGGCAGGATTCCTTTTGACAAAAAGACACTCTCCGGGGCGGACAGGGGACGCATCGAAAAGTGGGAGGAGCTGATTCGCCAGTACAAGGTGGCAATCGAGGAGATCGGGGTATATGCGCAGCATCCGTTGGCTGGGTATGAGGGGCTTACCTACTCCCTGGAACTGCGGGAGCAGCTGCGGGAAGAACTGAAGGAAATATTTGAGAAATGCACTCAGGCCCTGCCCCATCAGGAAGCCCTTTTCCACTGGGCCGGAGGCATTGCGGATAAAAGCAGGCAGACGGCGGAGATGCTGCTGACAGTGGCAGGCGCTGCCGTGATGCCCGGCGGGGTGCTGACGCGGCTGTTGGAAGCTCCCAATTATGCGCAGGCGGAGGAGAGGCTTCGGAGACTGGCGGAGGCCGGAAAAGCATATAACAGCAGGCATGCCCTGTTGGAGGAACAGTTTGAACCGGCGGTCTTTAGCTATGCGGCAGGGCAGGCGGCCCTGCGGTGGAAACAGGCAGAGGGCAAATGGTTCCTGCCCAGAGCGCTGGAACAGAACCGTCTGGTGAAGGAGCTGCGGCTCTACGCCAGGAAACCGGAAACCGTCACCAAAGACCGGATGCCCGGCTTTTACGAGGCATTGGGCCTGTTGGAAGCCGGAAAACGGGAAATTCAGGAGACTCCGCCCCAACTCACCGAGCTGACGGCAGGATTGTTTTTCGGCGTATCCACGGACTGGGGTGCACTGGAGGCCGCTTTGGATAAAACTGCCGCTCTGGAGGCAGGCTGTGCTCTTTTCCGGGACGGGGACAGAAAGGCCGTTAAGGAAGCCGTCCTCCGGGGAGAGGAAGGGGCGCTGACAGGGCATGTGAGGGAGCTGACGGAATTTCGAAAGTGCTTGGATGCATTTTTGGAAAAATGGCATATAGAGGATGTGACCGGGAGAGGAAGCAGCGTGACGGAATCCGTGACCGGCAGAACGGGAAGCGGCAGGGCGGGAGCCACGACTGACACGACGGGAACCGCTGCGGCAGAAATGTATGATATTGCGGAAAGCGGAGCAGGCAGAACAGGAAACGGAAGCGGAATGCAGGCAGCCGGGGAGAGCACATTTACGGACAGCCGGGCACTCCGGGAGACAGGCCGTAAGGAGGAGCTGTGGCTCGAAACCCTGCGCCGGACCCTTGAGAGATACGCCGGCCACTTGGAAGAACTGCGCAGCAAAACGCTTTTCAATCAGGCGGATGCGGCGCTTCGGGAGAACGGACTGGGGACAGTGAGCGAGGCTTACAAGTCCGGCCGGGTCACCGGGGCGGACATTCAGGACGCTTTCACGGGAAGCCTGTATTACGGGCTGGCACTGGGAACCATTGCGGGAGACAGACGGCTTGCTGATTTTCATGGGAAACAGTACGGGGACGAGATTGCCCGGTACCGGGAGACCCTTTCCCTTTACCAGAGGCTGACCGTACAGGAACTGGCAGCCAGGCTGTCGGCCCAGGTTCCGGTTTCCGGGGGTGCCAGTGCCGCTACTTCCGAACTGGGCATCCTGAAGAAGGCGATTCGCAGCAACGGGCGCCAGTTGTCCCTGCGGAAGCTGTTTGACCAGATTCCCGCCCTGCTCCGCAAGCTCTGCCCCTGTATGCTGATGAGCCCAATCTCCGTGGCCCAGTACATAGACCCTTCCTTCCCCAAATTTGACCTGGTGATTTTCGACGAAGCCTCCCAATTGCCCACCAGTGAGGCCGTGGGAACCATCGCCAGAGGGGAAAGTGTGGTTGTGGTGGGAGACCCCAAACAGCTTCCGCCCACCAACTTCTTTTCCTCCAACCGGGTGGATGAGGAGAACGGGGAGCAGGAAGATCTGGAGAGCCTTCTCGACGACTGTCTGGCCGTTTCCATGCCACAGGAGTCTTTGAAATGGCATTATCGCTCCCGCCACGAGAGCCTGATTGCCTACAGCAACATGAAATATTACGACAACCGGCTCTATACATTCCCTTCCCCTGCGGACCTGGTATCGGAAGTGAGGCTGATCCGCCCGGAAGGATTCTACGATAAGGGAAAGACAAAGCAGAATAAGGCGGAGGCCCGGGCCATTGTGGCGGAGGTGCTGCGCAGGCTGAAGGACGAGACGCTGCGCGGGGACAGCATCGGGGTGGTGGCTTTCAGCTCCGCCCAACAGAACCTCATCGACGATATGCTGTTCGAGGAATTCAGGAAACATCCCGAACTGGAGGAATTTGACCGAAATTCCAGGGAACCTGTCTTTATCAAAAACCTGGAAAATGTCCAGGGTGACGAGCGGGATGTCATCTTATTTTCCGTGGGATACGGACCGGATGCGGAGGGAAATGTGTCCATGAACTTCGGACCCCTGAACCGGGAAGGCGGATGGCGCCGTCTGAATGTGGCGATTACCAGAGCCAGGAAATCTATGATTGTCTATTCCGTGCTGCGGCCGGAGCAGATTGACCTGACGCGGACCAGGGCGGAGGGTCTGGCAGGGCTGAAAGGCTTTCTGGAATTCGCCGAGAGAGGCAGGAGCGCGTTGGCGCAGCGGGCGGATACTTTGGTAAAAAAAGAAGATTTTCTGGTGCAGGACATTGCGGATGCAGTGAGAGGCCTGGGATACGAAGTGAAATGCAATATCGGCTGTTCCGCGTTCAAGATGGATATGGGCATCGTGGATCCGGAGGACAGGGAGCGGTATCTGCTGGGGCTTTTGTTAGACGGAGAAAACTGCAGGGAAGCTGCCACAGCCAGAGACCGGTTCCTCTTACAGCCTGAAGTACTGGAGGGACTGGGGTGGAATGTGATGCGCGTCTGGACATTGGACTGGGTGGATGACCCGTCCAGGGTGCTTGCCCACATCAGACAGGGACTGGAGAACGCATCCCGGTCCCGGGAGCCGGAGAAAAAGGCCGTGCCGCAGCCACCGGTCTGCTTTGAGGCTTTTCAGCAGATGGAACGGGAGGAGGCGCAGGAGACAGCGGCGAGGGCTTATGAGAGCGCACTAGTCGAGCCTGCAGGTTCGCCGGATGATTTTTACCTGCCGGAGAACCGGAAAAAAATCACCAGGGTGGTGAAGACGGTTCTGGAGAAGGAAGCGCCGGTGAGCAGGAAGCTGCTGCTGCGAAAGGTCTTGGGGGCCTTTGGAATCAGCAGGACAGGTGCCAGAGTGGAAGGTATTTTTTCGGCTGTCCTGGAGAAGGAGGAGATGACCGTCACCAGGGAAGAAGACAGGGAATTCTACTGGAAGAAGGAGCAGAATCCCGACGAATATGCGATATACCGGGTGGGCGGGGATGAGGACGGCAGACGGAGCATGGACGATGTTCCCTCCCGGGAGATACAGAACGCCGCATTGGAAGTGCTCCGGGAGCAGGGCGCAATGGAGCGTCCTGACCTGGTTCGGGAGACTGCGAAGAAGTTCGGATTCTCCAGACTGGGAAATGTGATAGAGAATGTGGTGGGTTATGGGCTTCAGGCGTGCCTGAAGCAGGGGCTGATGCAGGAGATGGACAATGGGAAAATAGCCGGCATCCTCCGGAACTTCAAGGCAGCGGAATCGGAAAAGTAATCTCCAAGTCTTCCAGGGGCTTTATCTCAAAAACAGTCCGCCACCGGACTTCCCTGACGGGCTCAAAATGCAGGGAGGAGAGAGCGATCCGCCTGTCGGGGGAAGGATTTTTTCCCGCGAGAAAGATGGCGGTACAGCCGGATCCTGACTCGCGGGGGGTGTCTGTCTTTTCTTGCGGACGGGGCGGGTCACTTTCCCCGCAGTCCCTGATTTCAAACAGGCCAGTTTCTATTTCAGGGGAGATGCTGTAGGAGAGAACCTGGCAGTGTTCCGGGTAAAGTATCTCCTTTGCGCCTATGTTGCTGAAGTCGTGCATGGTTTCTTCGCATCCGTGAAGCGTCAGGGTGTATTCCTGTCCGGTTGCGGGATGGATGGTCCTGATTTCTCTGGGGTCCATGGATGGTTCAGCGGAAAAAGGTTTTGTGGTAAAATGCTTTGTGGTGACAGAGATGGGGCGGGCGTGGAATACCAGGGAAACTCTTGAGGGAGACAGGATAGGGTCTTCCTTCCAGTCATAGAGAATCCGTCCCAGATGCCAGCAGGCGTTCTTGTCGCATTCGTAGGCATTCATGAGTGCTTCTGCATCTGCGTCATTGTGCCAGGCAGCTGTGCGTGTTTTCGTGTCAGTGCCGTTGAACCGGGCATTAATAGGCGTTCCTGTATCCGCGTTTACGTCGTCGTGTCGTGCAGCTGTGGGCGTTTCTGTATCCGCGTCTATGCCGTTGTGCCGTGCATCCTGCACCTGTTCCGCGTCCCTGTCGGGGCGGAGCGCTTCCGGATACCATCTTAGGCTTGCGCTCATGCGGCAGGCGAGGGGCTGTCCGTCCAGGCACAAATCCGCCAGAAAATCACGGCTTCCCGGATTATCCGCATCTATCTGTTCATAGTCTTCCTGTGTCCTCAGGCAGAGCCGTTTCTCACGGGGCCATTTTCTCTGGAACCGGAGGATTTCTTCTGTGGGCAGTCTGGAGCAGATATCGATGACAACGCCCTCCCTGCCGATATAGAGGGCCGGAATGCGGATTTCATGGCTGCCCCAGAGGAAAGTCCGGTTCACGGGGATGCAGGAGAGAGGGGATTTCCTGCGGTCTTCTTTCCATGTATTTCCATTTTTGCGATAATAAACATTCATTATTTTGTCCTCCTAAGGCCGTAGTATTTTTGTCTTCGAATTCGGAGACTGCAGTTTTTTATTCCTTTACGGGTCTAATACCCCGCTGTTTGCAGCGTTCTGAAGATGGAAACCAGGGCCGGATACCAAAGTGTCCAAAGGACGCTTTTAGCCTGTGGCGGGGTGGTTCATTCCGAATCTTCGACATATTCAAGAATATCTCCCGGCTGACACTTCAGAACTTTGCAGATTGCATCCAGGGTACTGAAACGGACGGCCTTTACTTTTCCTGTTTTTAAGTAAGAAAGATTGACATTAGAGATACCTACCCGGGCCGCCAGGTCATTAAGCCGCATTTTCCTGTCCGCCAACACACGGTCAAGCCGAATAATAATCATAATGTATGATCCACCTCGTCCTGCAGATGCACCCCGTAATGGATGATGTACGCAGCCACAATGAAAGCAATGCCGGGGATAAGCATATTAAGCACGGCACGGCCGGTGGAAATGGACATCCGGCCGCCAGATGCAAGGTTCACAACCCGGCAAATCAACAGTTTGATAAATGGTACAAAAACAGCCGCCCCCAATTGGAGCATCCCATAATAAAGCAGATAAGAGGAGTTCTGCTCCGTAAAAATCTGCCCTTTATTTATGTTGGAAAATACACGGCTCAAAAACCAATAGGCAAAAATCATGGGAATTATGTGGACAGCATACATGAGGGAAAGCCCTGCCTGAACAGCCGGGTCAATCTGGTCAGTATCATTTGTCCATACATGAATATCATCGCCCATGGAGACAGTCATACTGCGGGAATGCGGGTTATGATTTTCCTCTGCGTAAATCGCCCGCTCAAAGGTTCCTGTTTTTGTATGCAGGAAAAAGGTCTGACGTCCCATAAAACTGAGGACGGCGCATAGGACATAGAAACAGATTGCAAAATAGCAGAGATATTTCATGAGCCGGGCGGCAGATCCGGCCAAGTGCTCATTTGCGAATATTTGATTGAATTTCATACGCATTGTACCTCCTGTGCGCGTCAGCGCTCATACCAGTCAATAGTTGCCTTTTGATGACAGACTGCCTTATCCGGCATTTATACTTACTAACGAAAACAAGTGCCAACCAATATGTATAACGAGCGAACGCTTCTTCAGTGCCGGGGTAATAAGCGGCAGTTAAATGCGTTCACGAGTATAAAAGGTTACCTTTGTGTCTGTCATCTTAGCCGTATAATAGCATATGAATTTAAGTATGTCAATAATGTTTTAATGCTTTTCGTTAAATAATTACTGCAATACTTTATTGAAATAATTGATGAGGTATCGCGGGGATGCTAAATGCTGTGGCATTACAGAGGCTGCTATGCTGTGAATGGCGAAGCCGTAAGCAGTAAACCGTGGAACACATCGGCCGGAATGTCGGAACAGATCAATTAAAATTGCATCAATTAAAATTTATTCAGGTTTCTCATTGCAACTCACTTTAAAGCCATATATAATAAAAAGGGACAGAGATTCGCATTGTTGTCTGATGCCATATGCTCCAGGGCGACAAAGAGGAGGAAGATTATTATGCGGGAACAGAGATCTGACGGAAAACATTTCTGCATACCAAGATGACATTCATTGGGTGATATTTCTCATGAGCGGATGAAAGATAAATTGTTTTTTCCATCTTGGTGATATTCAGTGAAAGGAAGAATGAGAGCCATGAATATGTTATTAGCCGTTCCGAAGCAGAATAATAGCATAAAGGAGCTAAAGCATTTTCTGTCGGAGAGAAAAGCAGACCTGTACGTTTTTCCGGAAGGCTTTTTAGACAGCAATGTCCTGGGAGAAGCGGTTGCCATAATAAGGAAAGAAGAAAAATATGTCATCACCGGTTATAAGGATTTCAGCCAGAACGGACAGCAAAAGGCCCTGGTCATAGACGGCGGCAATATTGTTGATGAATATACGAAATGTATCCTGACCAAAGGGGAAAAGCAGAAAAAGAAAAGACATGGAGAAAAAATCGGCTGTGTAAATACGAAATTCGGACAGATTGGAATACCGATCTGCTATGAGATACATTTTCCGGAAGTGTCAAGGATTATGTGTTTGGACAATCCGGTTTTATTGATCAATATAATCGGGACAGGAATGTACCATGAGCTGCAGCTTGAACAGTGGACTTCACTGGCAAGGGCGCGGGCTATTGAGAATGAGGTATCCGTCATTGGCTGCTCCCACTTTGCGGGACACATTCCCCTGGCTTATGCATATGACCCGTCAGGAAGATGCGTGTTATGGAAGCAAAATCAATATGGCGGCTTTGAGTTGGAAATTGATTTGGAAAAAAGCAAAGAAAATCCTATCGGCTATTTTGATGACAGAACGCCAAATTTATTCTCTCGTCTGGCAGAATAGGGTATCCTTATACCAAAGTTTGTGGTATGGATTTTGGAAAAAGATAAAGCAATTATAAAGGAATTATAAAAGTATGTCTGGGAAGTTGCATAAAAAGGCTTGGGGAGGAGGGACAGTGTATGGAATGGAGCTATGGAATTGCTTTGCTGCCGGGGTTGGAGAAGATATGGGAGAAGAACATTGAAAATAACAAGGGGGATGAAGACTGGGTAAGATGGAGGAAGGAATACATAGACTATCATATGTCAGGCAAGTCAAAAACTTTTCTGGTATCGCTTGACGGAGAGCCTGTAGGGGAGGGTACGCTGCTCTTTGAGCCGGAATGCCGCGCCATAGGCGGGCGGGAATTGCTGGCGGATGGCGGAACAACGGCAAATATCAACGCTCTGAGGATAGAGAAGGCCTATGAAGGACAGGGACATATCTCTCGTCTTGTGAAGCTGATGGAAAAGTATGCCGGAGAGACCGGCTGCCGGAGGCTGACCATCGGGGTAGAGGCCCATATGACCAGAAATCTGGGAATCTATCTCCACTGGGGCTATGATGAGTTTGTCATGTCCGAAGTAGAGGATGGGACATTGGTGTTATATTTTGCAAAAAATCTATAGGTTCTGCAATTCGGAGCCGGAGGATGATTCGGTCCATAGAATTCCGGCCATGTTATTCTGCTCATTGACGAGGTAGACAGTGCGTCAAATAACCAGGTCTTCCTTGATTTTCTGGCTCTTTTGCGGGGATATTACCTGCAGAGGGATGAATTTCCCACGTTTCAGTCGGTGATTTTGGCAGGGGTATATGATATCAGGAACCTGAAGCAGAAGGTCCGCCCGGATTCGGAGCATAAGCATAACAGTCCATGGAACATTGCAGCCGCGTTTCATGTGAATATGGATTTGGAGGCGGAGGGCATAGAGGGGATGTTGGCCGAATATGAGGCGGACTACCATACTGGAATGGACGTAAAGCAGATGGCGGAACTTTTGTATGGGGAAACCTGCGGCTACCCCTTTCTGGTTTCCCGTCTTTGCCAGCTTATGGATGAGGAGGTTGCGGGAAGCGTGGAATTCCCGGACAGGCAGGCGGCATGGACCAGGGAGGGGCTGTTGGCGGCAGAGAAGATTCTGCTGATGGAGAAGAACACGCTGTTTGACTCTTTGATTAATAAGCTGACGGATTTTCCGAAACTGCGGAAATTGCTTTATTCCATGTTGTTTTTGGGGGAAACGGTTGTATTTAATGCCCACAATGATGTTATTCAGCTTGCGTCTATGTTTGGTTTTGTAAAGAATGTAAATGGAGCCATGGCGGTTGCAAATAGAATTTTTGAAACTGTTTTGTATAATCTATTTTTATCGGAGGAAGAGGTTTCCAACAGGACGTTTTCGGCTGCAGTGGCAGACCGGAACCAGTTTGTCCAAAATGGTGTCCTGAATATGGAGCTTCTGTTGGAAAAATTTGTAGTCCACTGGGGAGACTTATACCATTCCGCTGATGAGAAATTTATAGAGGAAAACGGGAGGAAGTTTTTCCTGCTGTATTTAAAGCCGGTCATCAACGGCGTGGGCAACTACTATATTGAAGCCAGAACCAGGGATCGGGGGCGTACAGACGTGATTGTTGACTACAGAGGGCGGCAGTACATTATAGAAATCAAAATATGGCGCGGCGAGGAGTACAACAGAAGGGGAGAAGAGCAGTTAGCATCTTATCTGGAATCCTATCATGCGCAGAAGGGGTATTTGCTCAGCTTTAACTTCAATAAGAATAAAGTGCCGGGAGTGAAAGAAATTTCATGGGGTGGGAAGGTTATTTTTGAGGCTGTGGTATAAGGACCTTATTATGGCACAAAGTGGCAGGACTAAAATAAAACCCTTATGACGCGGAGGAGGAAAATGGAAATATCATACTCTGATTACCGCTCAGAATGGTTCTCATTAACAAGCCAGGTTTCGGGATTTTACGGCTATCTCGAACGAACCGCACAGGATGAACACAGCATCGCAGAGATTATTGAGACAGAGGATGAACGCAGTGTCGGCTATCTCTGGACTACCTTCTGCAAGGATGAAGGAAGCGGTTTTTGTTTTGTGGAGATTCAGGAAATCTATATTGAAGAAGAGTTTAGGCGGCATGGCGCGGCAACCCGATTATACGAGTACGTTGAGTTGAAAGCCAGGCGCAGCGGCGCACAAGTTATTCGCGCCGGAACTGGTTTATGCAACAGAGCTTCCGTTCAGATGCATGAGAGACTTGGCTTTGCTCCCTATCGATGTGAATTTGAAAAAATGCTGACAAAGCAAATCAATCAATGAGTATTCAGAGTTGTTTTTAGATTTTCTTGTAGTTGGAGACTGATGTACTGGGAACGCTTTTCCGAAAAGGGAGTATCTAAATTCTATTGCAAATAGCGGAGAAATTGCAAAAACGGATCTGCAATAGCCGCAAAAAATAAGGCTTGGAAATTCCGGGAGTACATTACCAAAATAGGGAGGAAAACCGAAAATGATATTACTACAATATGAGAAATGCAGTACCTGCAAAAAGGCAGTGGCCTGGCTGAAAGACAACCATATCGCCTACGAGGACAGACCTATCAGGGAGAAAAATCCTACAAAAGAAGAATTGGCCGACTGGCACCGCAAAAGCGGTTTGCCTCTGAAACGCTTCTTCAATACCAGCGGGAACCTGTATAAGGAACTACAACTGAAGGATAAACTGCCGTCTATGCCCGAGGAGGAACAGCTTGCCCTGTTGGCAACGGACGGCATGCTGGTGAAGCGGCCGATTGTGGTGGGGGAGGATTTCGTCCTTGTAGGGTTTCAGGAGGCTGCGTGGATGGAAAAGTTAGTGAAATGAAAGATGAATTGGAATCGGCATTTTTGAATTTAAGGCGGTAAAATATTACCTGATTTATTGGCGGTATTATAGTATACTGTTTTTGTTGGCAAGGAAAGGAGGGAAGTATGCCGGAAAAGCATAAGGGGCGTCCGGCGGCAGATAATCCAAAGACTATACGTGTTATTTGTCGTTTCGTCCTGATACAAAAGAGGGTATATGGGCGTGCGTGCAGAGGCTGATCAGGCAGTGCAAATGCCGGAGAGGCAATATTTAACCCCTTCACTAAAAAATTGTTCCGTTGTGTAATAGGCCGGCGTTTTGTATAATGAGCATATGGCAATGGGAAACACAGAGTGTAAGAAAACCATAGCATAGAATTTAAAGGCAGCAATATTCCCGCTGGAGGACGGTCAGTTACGAAAACCGCCGGCGGAGATATTGCCCGGAAACACAGGAGACAGAAAAGATGAAAGAGACACAGCGGGACAGAAGGGATATTTTTCGGGTGATGGAGAAAGAGACGGTTGACTGCAGTAAAGCCGACACGCGGAGCAGGCAGTTCCTGCTTCCCAGAAGGATTCTGTGGACTCAGGGAGATGTGGAGAACAGCCAGGCCCTCCTGAAAGACAGGGAGCTGCAGATATCTCTGGCGGCAAAGGAGCCCTGCGTTATGAAGAGCAGCGAAGAAGGGAAGGCATCCCTGCTTCTGGACTACGGGGTGGAGATTCACGGCGGCATCCGGCTGCTTGTCTGGTCCGACAGCACGAACCGGGGGGCAAAGGTGCGCATCCGCTTCGGGGAATCCGCGTCGGAAGCCATGAGCGAGCCGGGCGGTGAGAGTAATTCTACAAATGACCATGCCAGAAGGGATATCACCGCGGAAGTGGGCATGATGAGCATGAATCAGATCGGTGAGAGCGGGTTCCGTTTTGTGCGCATTGACCTGGAGGAGCCGGAAGCGGTGCTGGCTTTGAAGAGCGTGTGGGCGGTCCTGGTATACAAGGATGTGCCTTACCGGGGGAGCTTCGCATGCAGTGACCCGCTGTTGAACCGTATCTGGGATGTAGGCGCCTACACGGTGCATCTGAACATGCAGGAATACATTTGGGACGGCATTAAGCGGGACCGCCTGGTGTGGGTGGGGGACATGCATCCTGAGGTGACTACCGTCAAGGCGGTATTCGGCGAGGACGATTCCGTGGAGAAAAGCCTTGATTTTATCAGGGAGGAGACGCCGCTGCCGGGTTGGATGAACGGAATGGCGAGTTATTCTATGTGGTATGCCGTCATTGCATATGACTGGTATTTTTATACGGGCAGGAAGGAATTTCTGGAAAAACAAAAGGACTATCTGGGGGGCATTCTGGACCAGTTTTCCGCCCACATAGATGAAAACGGCCAGGATACGGTAAAGGAGGGGCGCTTCCTGGACTGGCCTTCCGCAGGCAGGGATAAAGTCGTGGATGCCGGCGTTCAGGCGCTGCATATCTGGGCCGCCAGGAGCCTGGAGAAAATCTTTACAGTCCTGGGAGACGAGCAGCGGATAGCACAGTGCAGGCGTGATCTGGAGCGGCTGGCCGGGTATGAGACAGATTATGAGGATTCCAAGCAGGCGGCGGCGCTGTCGGTGCTGATGGGTATGAAGGATGCGGTTCAGGTCAATGATACACTGTTAAAACCTGGCGGGGCAAAGGGGATGTCCACTTTCATGGGATATTACATTCTGACCGCCAGGGCTATGGCAGAGGATTACCAGGGGTGCCTGGACTGTATTCGGGAATACTGGGGCGGCATGCTTGCGTTAGGTGCCACTACCTTCTGGGAGGATTTCAATGTGGACTGGATGGAAAATGCGTCTCCCATCGACGAGTTGCCCCAGGATGGGAAGGTGGATGTCCATGCCGCATACGGCGGCTTCTGTTATCAGGGACACCGCCACAGCTTCTGCCATGGATGGGCCAGCGGCGCAACTCCCTGGCTGACGGAGAATGTATTGGGCATAAAGATTTTGGAGCCGGGCTGCAGGAAGGTGAAGGTGGAGCCGCATCTGGGAGATCTGGAGTGGGCGGAAGGCAGTTACCCCACCCCTTACGGCGACATCAAAGTGTCCCATAGAAAGCGGGAGAACGGCTCCGTGGAGACGAAGGCGGAAGCGCCGGAGGGCGTGGAATTGTGCCGGTAATTTTTCATAAGCCTGCTGCATAGAGCTTCCATTGGCGGATGCCAATGCTGATACGGGGCAGGCACTTAACAACAAAGCCTTATGCAAAGTGGCAAAATTCCGCTCCGGCTCGTCCGGGTTAGAAACTGTCACGAAAGAATTTACCGATAGTTCTCAGGACTTTTCTTTGGGTGCCGCTCAAAAATCGGGCGCATAGTGGGCTATGTAACTGATTTTTGAGCAGTGTTGGCGGAGAAAAGGGACAGGAATATGGTAAGTAGTTTGGGGACGGTTTCTTAAAGTAAGCCGGAGCGGAATAAAGAAACCAGTGCCTGTCTGCGAAAATCACAGGGATACCGTACCAGGCATGGACCGAAAGAGAAAGACAGGAGAACATATGAATATAACACAGAGACAGAAACAATTTGAAAATCCAACAAAGGAATTCCGTGGGAAACCTTTCTGGTCCTGGAACGGAAAACTGGAAGAGGCGGAGCTGCTGCGGCAGGCGGACATCATAAAGGAGATGGGCTTCGGCGGCTTTTTCATGCATTCCCGCACCGGGTTGGAGACGGAGTACCTGGGGGAGGAATGGTTCGAACTCACTAATAAGTGCGCCGATTACGGTTACGGGAAGGGGATGGAGGCATGGCTGTACGACGAGGACCGCTGGCCCTCGGGAAGCGCCGGGGGCATGGTGACAAAGGAAGAAAAATACCGCGCCATGTATATGGAAATGAACTTTCTGACAGAGGATATGTGGAGGTCCTGGCAGCCGGATGAAAATGTCGTCGCGGTGTTTGCGCTGAAGGGAGATTTCCCCCAGTTTGACGGCGAGAGGGAAAGCCTGACAGAAAAGGTGAATCCATCCGACAGCGAAGCGAAAAGCCTGACAGGGGCAGAGGAGCAGTCTGGCAGCGAGAGGGAAAGCCTGACAAAAACATGCCCCTCCGGAAAGAACGGAATTTTCCGGGCGAAAAGGCTGCTCCATGCGGGCGATGTTTTGGCATCAGATGAGACTGCGGTGGAATTCCGCGTCCGTACTTCTGTCTGCACCGACAATTACAATGGCTACTGCTATGTGAACACCATGAACCGGGAGGCTACCAGAAAGTACATAGAGCTGACCCATGAAAAGTATAAGGAAAAATGCGGGGAAAGATTCGGAAAGGAGATTTACGGCGTTTTTACCGACGAACCCCACAGGGGAGGCGTGTTTACGAATTTTGCGGAGGCGGAGGTGAATGCGGTTCCTTATACGCAGGATCTTTTTGAGGAGTTTGAAAAGCGCTTCGGCTACAGCCTGAAAGAACGCTTGCCGGAATTGTTCCTGCGAACCCAGGAGGCAGAGCTGTCCAAGGTTACCAGGGATTATTTTGAGCTGTGCCAGGAACTGTTCCTGGAGCGCTTTGCAATCCCTGTGTATGACTGGTGTAAACAAAACAAGCTGATTTTCACGGGGCATGTGCTTCATGAGGATTCTCTGGCCTGCCAGGCGGTGATGCAGGGATCCCTGATGCGCTTTTATGAGTACATGGATTATCCCGGCATTGATATCCTTTCCGAGGGAAACCGCTGTTACTGGGTGGCGAAGCAGATTTCTTCTGTGGCCAGGCAGCTTGATAAGGAATGGGTGCTGTCGGAGCTCTACGGCTGTACCGGGTGGCAGATGGATTTTGAGGATTATAAAAATGTAGGCGACTGGCAGGCTTTGTTCGGCGTCAATCTGCGGTGTCCCCATCTGTCCTGGTATACCATGAAGGGGGAGGCGAAACGGGATTATCCTGCCAGTATCCTGCACCAGTCCGGATGGTATCAGGATTACCGTTATGTGGAGGACTATTTTTCCAGGATCCATGCGGTTTTGCATGGCGGGAAGCCGGCCTGTGAGCTGTTGGTGATCAATCCCATAGAGAGCGTATGGGCTAGGGCTTACAGCGGCGCCTTTGACGGCCTGGCGGCAGCGGACGGGGAGATGAAACGCCTGGAGGCACAGTATGCGTCCCTGTTCCACATGCTGGCGGGGAATCGGATTGATTTTGACTACGGTGAAGAAGACATCCTGGCAAGGCACGGAAGGGTGGAAGACTGTGTGCTGTATGTAGGGAAGGCAGCTTACCGGAAAGTCCTGGTGGCAGGAATGGATACCATGCGCCGGAGTACGCTTCACCTTTTGGAGACTTTTGCAGCGCAGGGAGGAGAGGTAATCTTCGCCGGGGAAGTCCCCGGCTATATGGATGTGGAGCCCTCCGAAGAACCGGGAAAACTGGCAGAAACGTGTATACGGATAAACTTTACGGAGCAGGAAGTGGCCAGAGCCTGCCGGAGTGGGCATGAAGTCGGCATCGTCCGCACAGGAGACGGCGGGCAGAAAGAAAATACAGAAAACCAGGATTTATTTGCACAGGCATTCGAGATAGAGGGCGGCCGTGTCATAATGGTTTTAAATGTCAACAGGGAGCAGGGATATAATGGAATCACTCTGGACCTGGGGGAAGGCTCCTGCCTGGAGGCATGGGAAGCCAGAAGCGGCCGGGTGACGGAGCCGCAGTACCGGGTGGAGGATGGAAGGATATTGATTACCATAGATTTGGAAAAGGGCGGCGAGAGGCTGTACATAATTCCGGACAGTAAGCGGGAACTGCCGGGGGCAGAAGCCTTTTCCGGACAAGAAAAGGTTGCCCTTCCCGACAGCTTCTCCTATCGCCTGTCGGAACGGAATATCTGCGTCCTGGATATGGTATCTGTAACCGACAGCCAGGGCAGGGAGTTTCCCTGTATGGAAGTACTGAAGGCTGACCGGGCGCTGCGGGATCAACTGGGAATTCCATACCGGGGCGGAGAAATGCTGCAGCCCTGGTATCAGGTGAAGTACAAAGGGGGAAATACAAAGCTTTTGGATATAGTTTGCCTGCGCTATGAGGTCAATATTGAGGAGATGTTGGGCAGCTTCCAGGCGGGAGATACTTGTTCAGGAAGCAGAAGTTCACAATCCAGTGGAAACGGCCATTTTGCCTGGAAAATACATACTCCGGTAAGGCTGGCAATGGAAGCACTGGAACATGTCAGATCCGTAACGGTGAACGGTGTGCAGGTTTCCGCTGTCAGCAGCGGAAAGTGGATCGACATCTGCTTTGATGAACTGGAGATTCCTGCGGATTGTTTACGGCCCGGCGGCAATACCATCGATATAGAGATGGCGTATTATGGCACCAGCGGAATAGAGGCCGTATACCTGCTGGGCGATTTCGGTGTCAAGGTACAGGGGGACAGCGCCATCCTGACGGCACTTCCGGACAGGCTTGCCATTGGGGACATCACAGGCCAGGGACTGCCTTTTTACTCGGGAAGCGTGGTCTATGAGACAGAGGAAATCGAAGGATTGAGCGGGGCCAGTGTGGCGGTTACGGTAGAAGATTTCGGGGGCAGTCTGGTGAAACTGTTAGGTGACGGCGAGGGTGTCATTGCATTTCCGCCTTACCAGGCACGGATCGGGAACCTGCGGGGCATAGAAGTGGTGCTTACCAGGCGGAATACCTTCGGCCCGCTGCACCAGTTCCCCAGGGAAGCGCCTTCCTACGGCCCCGGGAATTTTGTGACGGAAGGAGAGGGGTGGAGCAGGGATTATATGCTTTATCCTCAGGGGCTCCTGGAAAAACCTGTGATCTACAGAGACTCTGTCTGCTGACAAATTACTTCAGATAATAGGATGGCTGCCGCCTGTGGAGGATGCCTTTGACGAGGAATGGATATTCAGGTGGAGGAATATGGCATCGGGGAAAGTTGCAGGGAGATATACGAGAAGAATCGGGTCTGGATTTCCGAAATATTCCGACTGCACTTGACAGCAAATGGAAGGCGATGTAATCTGTATATAGAAAAAGGACATCATTGTCTGGAAATAACGGAGGAGGACATTTATGTACGAGTTACTGCAAGGGGGTTCGATGGTTATCATTGCAATCCTTGGTATTATCATGGCGATATCGCCCAAGTCGGTGGCGAAGAAGTCTATGCAGGAGAGCAAAGCCCGCATGATTGTTATACGAATTATGGGAATCGTTGCTGCCATCTGTGCTATTTTTGCGTTGATCCTGTTATCCATGGTGTAGTTTCGTATGAGCAGTATGATTTTAATAGCAGCAAACGTGAGGGTTGAATTTCCGGCCCACAAATATATGGGAATCTGCAATCCAGAAGCATTCCATTGAGATATCAGAAAACAGCCTGGCCGAAAGAATACTTCCTAAGCCAGGCTGTTTCTGACATTTATTTGCTTATTAACAGATCTCTTCTGTTATTTCTTCCCTTCCTTTGCAGGCCGCACCATAAAGAGACTGATCAGCAGTGCCACAATATACAGCACAATGGTCACATACAGCACATTCTGGTAACCTACGGGGTTAACCTGTATGCCGTTATGGTCTGAGAACTCTCCCGTATGGTTCACAATCCAGGTAGCCAGCTGGTTGCCGGTAAGCCCTGCGATAGCCCATGCGGAGAGGGTCAGGCCGTGGATGGCACTGATATTGCCCATGCCGTAATGATCGGAGAGCAGGGTGGGTACATTGGAGAAGCCTCCGCCGTAGCCTGCGTTTACCACAAAGATCAGGCCTAATACCAGGATAATCAGCAAAGTATTTCCCTCGCCGTTCTTAATACCGCCCGTCAGCATGACGATTCCGGTAAAGGCGATGGAAAGGATGAAGATTAGCTTGTAGATTGTGTTCCTGTCCTTCATCTTGTCAGCCCAGGCGGAGAAGCCCAGACGGCCGCCAGCGTTGAAAATGGCGGATACGGTGGAAATGATCCCGGCGGCGCCTGCCAGGCCGATGCATTTCACGATCATCTTTTCCTGGGAAATCAGCGCCAGGCCGCAGGTAATGTTGATATAGAACATAAGCCATATACCGATGTAGTTGGTGATGGGCCTTGACTTGATGACGTCCATCATGCCCTTGCCCTTTTCAGCCTTCTGGGGCTCATGCCAGGTATCGGGCTTCTTTAACAGCAGATGCCCCACGAACATCATAATGAAATAAACCACGGCCAGAATCCAGAACATCTTGTAAATGCCGCCGTCTCCCAGATTGTCCAGCATGGCCTGCATGATGGGGCTTGCGATGGCCTTCGCCGCGCCGAAGCCTGCAACTGCCAGTCCGGTGGCCAGGCCCTTTCTGTCCTCAAACCACAGCATCAGGGTTTTTACCGGGGACAGATAACCGGTACCCAGGCCGATGCCCATGATAAAGCCATAGCAAAGGTAAATGCCGATCAGCGCCAGGGGGCTTTGCTGATGGCTGCCTCCGTAGTAAATGAAAAAGCCGGTTCCCGCCATACCGCAGGCGAAGCAGATGGAAGCAATCAGCGACGACTTGTGGATGTCCTTCTCCACGATATTGCCCAGGAAGGCAGCGGACATGCCAAGGAAAAAGATGGCAAAGCTGAAGGCCCATTCCGTGGCGCCCTTGGAGAAACCGATATAGTCGGCGATCTCCTGGCTGAAGATGGACCAACAGTAGACAGTACCTATGCTGCAGTGAAGCAGCAGCGCCGGAATTGCGGCGCGAATCCATTTGTTGTTCTTCATGATGTACCTCGTTTCCTTTTATGTTTCTTTGTACAACATATTTCATCCGGCGGCAGGCAACCTGCCATGTAGCCGCTTACGGGAAGCGTAAAGCGGTTAAAGCAATCAGGATGTAAATATCTTGGCATATGCTATTGTACTCGCAATTCCAGTAAAATGCAAGCACTTTAGCAGACCCTTTAAATGATTTTCATCCGTATCTTTTGCGGTCAGCGGAAAGGGTTTCCGGTCAGGAAAGCGTTAGAAAGAAGTGTTTTATTTTCATCCCGTATCTGCTATAATAGGGTTCAGGGCAGAATCCTGCTGCCCGTCAGGTCTGGTGAAAAGGCTGCAAAGCAGTTTGGTCTGACGGGTATTTCCGGTTCGGAGGTTTTAAGGATATTCTGAAACGGAAGGCCGGGGGCGGATTTGCAGGATACATGACTGTGCGGAAAAAGAAGGAGGAGGCGGATATGGCAACCTACGTCATTTCGGATATACACGGCGAGCTTGACAAGCTTGAGGAACTGCTCGGCAAAATCGGGCTGAGAGAAACAGATATGCTCTATGTTCTGGGGGATGTGCTTGACAGGGGACCCCATCCGGTTAAGACATTGCTGAAACTCATGGAAATGCCCAATGCCGTATGCATAGCGGGTAATCATGAAATTATGGCATTGGAATGTCTGGAATTCCTGCGAAAAGAAATAACGAATGTTTCCATTGGAGAATTGGATGAGAAGATGCTGGATAACCTTGTGACATGGCAATATAACGGAAGCCTCACCACAATAAAGGAGTTCCGGGATCTGGACAGGGATATGCAGCAGGATATAATCGATTACATAAAAGAATTCCTGCTGTATGCTGAACTGTCTGCAGGAGGAAAGGATTACCTTCTTGTCCATGCGGGACTTGGCAATTTCGCGCCTGAAAAGGACATCGAAGAATATTCACTGCATGATCTTGTCTGGGAACGGGCTGATTATGAAAAGGAATATTTTGACGATATCTATGTGGTTACAGGACATACGCCGACACAAATGATAGAAGGAAATCCGAAACCGGGATTCATTTACAGAAAGAACAATCACATTGCGATTGACTGTGGGGCGCATCATCATGGCGGACGGCTGGCGGCCATATGCCTGGATACGGGGGAGGAATTCTATTCATCTTCGGATCCGGATACCGGTTCTTAAAGAACCTAAGTATGGTTTTTAAAATAATGTACGACATCCTGTGAAGGGGAGATGGAGAAGAATAAAAAGCCGTATATGGAAAGAATAATATGGCAGAATGAGACAAAAAACGGCATTTTGTGCCCTCATTTTTGTGCGATTTGTATAATGTTCAAAAAATAAGCAAAAAGTGGTTGCATTTTTCTTTCTGACAGATTATAATACTAAATGTGCTTCGGGGTGTGGCTCAGCTTGGTTAGAGCGCCGTCTTAGGGAGGCGGAGGTCGCGAGTTCGAATCCCGCCACTCCGATAGATTAAAAATGTCAATACGCTGATTGCATAGCGTATTGGCATTTTTTTATTATATAGCAAGTTTTGCAAATAATATCTTTGGGTAGAGGAATGTGATAAGAATGCATACGGACGGGCAAAGGGCAGGCTTACAGATGAAGGATATAAGGGCGTGCCGGATTGGGTTGTCGAGATTGTTTCCAAATCAAGCATACGGAAGGACAGTAAATTATGCCGCGGAAAGAAGAGCTGAAGACAGGAAATAGGAAAAGGGTATGGCAGGGAGAGACAAAACTGGAGAGCCTGGGACAGAAGGGTACAAATTCGGAAAACCGTGGCCGGAAAGATACAGCTTCGGAGGGCCGGACCGGGAGGGAAGCGTCCCCGAAAGGCCGTAGCCGGAAAGAACCAGCTTCGGAGGGCCGAACCGGGAGGGAAGCGTCCCCGGAAGGCCGTAGCTGGAGGGATACGTCCCCGAAAGATAAAAAACAGAAGAAAGAGGCAAATCAGAACCTGTGCCCCGCAGCTGCCAAATGCGGCGGCTGCCAGTGGATTAACAAAAGTTATGAGGAACAGCTGCGGGTCAAAAGCATGGGATTTCATAAGCTGATGGAGCCTTACTGCAGGCCGGAAGCTATTATCGGGATGGAGAATCCCACGCATTACCGCAACAAGGTACATGCGGCATTTGGAGAGGACAGACGGCACAACGCTGTTTCCGGCATTTATGAAGAGCGGAGCCACCGTATTGTTCCTGTGGATAGCTGCCTGATCGAGAACCGGAAGGCAGACGAGATCATTGTGTCCATCAGGGGGCTCTTGAAATCCTTTAAGATCCGTCCTTATAATGAAGATACAGGTTTCGGGCTGTTGCGGCATGTGTTGATCCGGGTGGGTTACGACACAGGGGAGATTATGGTGGTGTTGGTCTTGAGTTCCCCCATCATGCCCTCCAAGAATAATTTCGTCAGGGCGCTTTTAAAGCTGCATCCGGAGATCACCACCATAGTGGTCAATGTGAATGACAGGGACACCAGTATGATACTGGGAGAGCGTCAACAGGTAATCTATGGGAAGGGCTATATAGAGGACAGGCTCTGCGGTATGACGTTTAGGATTTCCCCCAAATCTTTTTACCAGGTAAATCCGGTACAGACGGAAAAACTGTATGCAAAAGCCATGGAATATGCCGGGCTGACGGGGAAAGAAACTGTACTGGACGCCTA
The DNA here is from genome assembly GCA_910584865.1 of uncultured Acetatifactor sp. GTDB lineage: Bacteria > Bacillota > Clostridia > Lachnospirales > Lachnospiraceae > Acetatifactor. Next base: position 150,301 of record CAJUCE010000003.1, on the reverse strand, counting down.
CTGCGGTACGGGAACCATCGGCATGATTGCCAGCAGGAACGCTGCCAGAGTGCTTGGGGTGGAACTGAATCAGGAAGCAATACGGGATGCGGTAAGCAATGCCAGGAGGAATCGGATCGACAACATCCGGTTTTATCAAAACGACGCGGGGAAATTTCTGCTTGAGATGGCGGAGGAGAAAGCCAGTCTGGACGTGCTCCTCATGGACCCACCCAGGAGCGGCAGCAGCGAGGCGTTCCTGAATGCAGTTGGAAAGATTGGTCCCGGGCGGATCGTATATATTTCCTGCAACCCGGTTACACTGGTGCGGGATTTGAAGATTCTTACGAAAAAAGGATACCGGACGGAAAAGTGTAACGCAGTGGACATGTTTCCGTTCACAGACGAAACAGAGGCGGTGGTATTGCTTTCCGGCAAAATGCAAAATGGCCGGTAATGCAGGAAAACACCTGAATTTGCCAAAAAAATGTACGAAAACTATTGACATTTCCTAAATATGGGTCTATAGTGGTATTAGTTTAGATGAGGATGAAGGTGAGAGTGGCTTGACGGCCACTCTTACTTGTATGTAGAAGCAAATTTTCAGGAATTCATGGAGGCAGGAAATGTCCCGCAGAGAAGAGTACGAAACGAAAACCGAGAGATTATTGGAGCCCATAGCGCAGGAGAACGGTGTATCCGTCTATGATGTGGAATATGTGAAGGAAGGTACGGATTACTGTCTGCGTGCTTATATTGACAAGCCGGAGGGCGTAAATATTCAGGATTGTGAAAATGTGAGCCGCCGCCTGTCCGATGAGCTGGACAGAGAAGATTTCATTTCGGATGCCTATATCCTGGAGGTCAGCAGTCCGGGCTTGGGACGTACATTGAAAAAAGAAAAGCATCTTCAGGCATCCATCGGTCAGGAGGTGGAGGTAAAGCTCTTTCGACCGATAGAAAAATGCAGGGATTTTTCAGGGATTCTGAAAAACTTTGACACGGACACGCTTACTATTCTGAGCGAAGATACGGCCATGACTTTTCAACGCGCGGATATAGCCGTGATACGTCTGGCGATTGATTTTTAACACTGGGAATTGTCGGGAAATAACGATCTGGAGACAAAGGGTTTGGCGAACAGCCGGAATGGAGGAAATGATGAATAAGGAGTTAATGGAAGCGCTTGATATTTTGGAAAGGGAAAAGGAAATCAGCAAGGAGACTTTGTTTGAGGCAATTGAGAATTCCCTGTTGACTGCATGCAAGAATCACTTTGGAAAGGCGGACAACGTGCATGTGGAGATAGACAGAGAAACATGCGATTTTCTGGTATATGCGGAGAAAGAAGTCGTGTCTGCCGCAGATGAAGTGGAAGATGCCTGCTTACAGATTTCCCTGGACGAAGCGCGAGAGATTTTCTCCGGAGCGCAGGTGGGCGGGACGGTCCATGTGGAGATCAAATCCAAGGAATTCGGACGTATTGCGACACAGAATGCCAAAAATGTGATTCTGCAGAAGATTCGGGAAGAAGAGAGAAGTGTTATTTATAATCAATATTATGAAAAAGAGCGAGATGTGGTCACGGGAGTGGTTCAGCGTTATCTGGGGAAGAATATCAGCATTAACCTTGGTAAGGCAGATGCCATGCTCAATGAGGGAGAGCAGGTAAAGGGAGAGACTTTCCGGCCTACGGAGCGCATTAAAGTATACATTCTGGAAGTCAAAAACACTCCCAAGGGACCGCGGATCAATGTAAGCCGCACGCATCCGGAGCTGGTAAAGCGTCTGTTTGAGTCCGAAGTGACGGAGATCAGAGACGGCACGGTGGAGATACGCAGTATTGCAAGGGAGGCCGGAAGCCGTACCAAGATTGCCGTCTGGAGCAACAATTCCAATGTGGATGCGGTAGGGGCCTGCGTGGGAATGAACGGCGCCAGAGTGAATGCGATTGTGGACGAACTGCGGGGAGAGAAGATCGACATTGTAAACTGGGATGAAAATCCGGGAAACCTGATTCAAAATGCCCTGTCTCCTGCTAAGATTGTGGCGGTATTTGCAGATCCGGAAGACAAGACGGCCAAGGTGGTGGTTCCGGACTATCAGCTGTCACTGGCCATCGGCAAGGAGGGACAGAATGCAAGGCTTGCGGCCAGGCTGACAGGATATAAGATTGATATTAAGTCGGAGACACAGGCGAAGGATGCTCCCGGCTTCCGCTATGAAGACTACATAGAGGAAGACTATGAGGATTACGGGGAGTATGAAGAAGAGTATGAGGACTACGGAGGATCGGAGGGAGCGGAAGAGGGAATGAATCCGCTGGATTCCGGTTATCCGGATTCATACGATTATGAAGCAGAGACGGAAGATTACGGCGAATACGAGGAGGCATCTGATCCGGAGGAAGACGGGGAGCAGGAGATGTGAAATAAGAGAAGGGGAGCTTTCCGGCATAAAGCGGGAATAACGGATGTCTGACAAGGAGTAAATGATCATATGGCAAAGAAGATTCCTTTGAGGCAGTGTGTGGGCTGCGGGGAAATGAAAGGAAAACGGGACATGATGAGAGTCCTGAAAACAGCCGAAAATGATATATGTCTGGATGTAACAGGCAAAAAGAACGGAAGAGGCGCATATGTTTGTAAAAGCAGGGAATGCCTGCTGAGGGCCAGAAAGAATAAAGGGCTGGAGCGTTCGTTCAAAATGAGTATTCCGAATGAAGTGTATGATACTTTGGAGGAGGCGTTTGAAAAGCTTGAAGCAGAATAATGTTTTGTCGCTTTTAGGAATGGCGATGAAGGGACGCAATCTGGTCAGCGGTGAGTTTCAGACCCTGGAGGCAATAAAAAAAGGCTCCGCCATGCTGATAATCATTGCGGAGGATGCGTCGGATAATACCAAAAAATTATTTACCGATAAATGTTCTTTTTACAAAGTTCCGATACAATTTTTCGGAACCAGGGAAGCATTGGGAAGGGCAATCGGGAAAGATTTTCGGTCATCATTGGGCGTATGTGAAGCAGGATTAGCGGATGCGATCGTGAAACAACTAAAAGAGAAACAAAGCGCCGTTTAAGGCAGAAATGGAGGAAGGCATGGCGAAAGTAAAGGTACATGAACTCGCTAAGGAATTAGAGGTGCAAAGTAAAGATATCCTGGGCTTTTTGCAGGGAAAGGGAATAGAAGCGAAGGCTGCGCAGAGCTCCGTCGACGAGGAAGCTTCACAGCTGGTGCGCAGGGCATTTGGCAAAGGGGGGAAAAGTATGGCTGAGAAAGCGGAAGGAGCCGGTAAGAAGGAAACCGTGGGGGCGCCCAGGTCTCCGGAGAAGGAAGCTCCGAAGGCTGGAAGAACGGCGGACACCCCGGCAGGGGAGGTTCCGAAAAAGAAGAAGACGATTATATTTGTGAGTAATCCTCAGAATTCAAAGATGCAGGGACAGCAACGTACCGGACAGAGCGGAAACAACAGACGTCCGGGGCAGGGGCAGAATCAGGGCCAGGGAGGTCAGAAAGGCCAGCAGAATAACCGCAGTGACAGAAGCGAACGGAGCGAGCGGCGTGACAGAAATGACCGTAAGCCGCAGGTTCAGCCTACTGTGCGGATTAAGCCGCTGACACCGCCGTCTCCTACACCTGCAGTACAAATGGTTCCTGCAAAGCCGCAGGTATCGCCGAAGCCCAAGGCAGAGCAGACGGAAGAACGTAAAGTGCAGATTCCCGTACAGGGAGAGGAGCAGCGTAAACAGCCTCAGCAGCCTCAAAATGAGACGCAGAAGGCCGAAATGCTGCGGGAGCAGGCGGCTTCAGCCGAAAAGGTAAAAAGCGAGAAGCCTGCAACTGATAAACCGGTCAACGACAGACAACAGAACGTAAAAACGCAGGATGATAAAACACAGGCTGAAAAGCTTCAGACGCAGCGGCCTCAGAATGACAGAGCCCAGAATGACCGGAATCAGGGAGAGAGACCCCGCAGAGCCCAGAACGACAGATTCCAGGGAGACCGTCCTCAGGGAGGCAGGAGAGAGGCTGACGGCGGCAATCAGGACAGAGGTCCCAGAACCGGACGTTTCCAGGGAAATCGGGGACAGGATGGATATGGTCAGGACAACCGCAGCCGTGACGGCAGAAATGAAAACAGAAGTTACGGCAATAATCGGGCAGGTAGCCAGGGCGGCAGCCAGACGGGCGGCCAGGGCGGCAGACCGGAGAGAGGACAGTTCCAGTCAAGAGGAGGCAGCGGACAGAATGGCAGACCCCAGGGCGACAGACAGACCGGATTTCAGAGAGGCGGCAGGCCGGGTGGTCCTGGCGCTGCAGGTGATCGGCGCGGTCCGGGCGGCGGTCCGGGTGCTAACCGCAATTTTAACGGTAGCGCGCGTGACGGCAGAGGCAATGGCGGACAGGGAGGCGGATTCAGAGATAATAAGCCGGGCAAGAGCTTTGCGGGAGAAGCTCCTACAAAGGATATGGAGAAGAAGCGCGAGGAAGAAAAGAGGCGCGCCAACAGCCAGGAGAAGGGCAAGCGCTCCAAGAAAGACCACATCTATGAAGAAGACGAGGCGTTAAAGAAGAAACCCGGCAGATTTATTAAGCCTGAGAAGAAGAAAGAGGAAGCTGTGGAAGAGGTGATCAAGGTAGTCGTGCTGCCGGAGATGATCACCATCAAGGATTTTGCCGAGAAGATCAAGGTAGCGCCTTCCGCTATCGTAAAGAAACTGTTCCTGGAAGGGAAGATCGTCACCGTGAACCAGGAGATTTCCTATGAAGAGGCGGAGAATATCGCCATGGAATATGAGATTCTCTGTGAGAAGGAAGTCAAGGTGGACGTGATCGAAGAACTGCTGAAGGAGGAAGACGATGATGCGGATTCTCTTCAGGAGAGACCTCCCGTGATCTGTGTTATGGGGCATGTGGATCATGGCAAGACCTCGCTTTTGGATACTATTCGGAAAACGCATGTCACCGACAGAGAGGCCGGCGGTATTACACAGCATATCGGCGCTTATACCGTAAATGTAGACGGCAGGAAGATTACTTTTCTGGATACGCCCGGACATGAGGCATTTACAGCCATGCGTATGCGCGGCGCCAATTCTACCGATATCGCGATCCTGGTAGTTGCGGCGGACGACGGTGTGATGCCCCAGACCGTGGAGGCCATCAGCCATGCCAAGGCAGCCGGAATAGAGATCGTCGTAGCGGTGAACAAGATCGATAAGCCTTCGGCCAATATTGAGAGGGTAAAGCAGGAACTGACGGAATATGAGCTGGTTGCTACCGATTGGGGCGGAAATACGGAGTTTGTTCCGGTTTCGGCGAAATCAGGAGAAGGAATTGAGGATTTGCTGGAGACGATTTTACTGACGGCTGATATTATGGAATTGAAAGCGAATCCCAACAGAAGAGCCAGAGGTCTGGTCATCGAAGCCGAGCTGGACAAAGGACGGGGACCTGTTGCCACGGTTCTGGTTCAAAAGGGCACGCTGCATGTGGGAGATTTCGTTTCCGCCGGCGCATGCCACGGCAAAGTCAGGGCCATGATTGATGATAAAGGCCGGAGAGTGAAGGAAGCGACTCCTTCTACGCCGGTGGAAATTTTGGGATTGTCAGATGTTCCCAGCGCAGGAGAAGTGTTCCTGGCGCATGAAAACGACAAAACTGCCAAATCCTATGCAGAGACCTATCTTGCACAGAATAAGGAGAAGATGCTGGAAGAGACCAGGAGCAGAATGTCTCTGGATGACCTGTTTTCGCAGATTAAGGAAGGCAACTTAAAGGAACTGAATCTGATTGTGAAGGCGGATGTTCAGGGCAGTGTGGAGGCTGTGAAGCAGTCCCTGTTAAAACTTTCCAACGAGGAGATTGTGGTCAAGTGTATTCATGGCGGCGTGGGAGCCATCAATGAGTCGGATGTAACGCTTGCAAGTGCTTCCAATGCCATTATCATCGGCTTTAATGTAAGACCGGATTCCACTGCAAAGACTACGGCAGAGCGTGAAGGAGTAGACGTCAGACTGTACAGGGTTATCTATCAGGCCATCGAGGACGTGGAAGCGGCCATGAAGGGAATGCTGGATCCCGTATTTGAGGAGAAGGTGATAGGCCATGCGGAAATCAGACAGATTTTCAAGGCATCTCAGATCGGAAATATCGCTGGTTCCTATGTGACAGACGGTATTTTCCAGAGAGGCTGTAAGATCCGCATCACCCGTGAGGGAGAGCAGATCTACGAAGGCGGTCTGGCTTCGCTGAAACGGTTTAAGGATGATGTAAAGGAAGTGAAGGAAGGTTTCGAATGCGGACTTGTGTTCGAGGGCTTTGACAAGATACAGGAGTTGGATGTGGTGGAAGCCTATGTGATGGTGGAAGTACCACGTTAGGCATTTTCCGGTATAAGGGAGTGTCAGACAGGAGCGTATGAGAAAGAATAATGTAAAAAATACCCGTATCAACGGGGAAGTACAGCGTGTATTGGCGGAGGTGATTCGGGGGGAGATCAAAGATCCCCGGATCAGTCCGTGGACAAGTGTAATATCTGTGGAGGTGGCTCCGGATTTAAAGAGCTGTAAGGCGCGGATCAGCGTACTGGGAGATGAAGAAGTGCGCAAATCCACCCTGGAAGGTCTGCAGAGTGCGGAGGGCTTCATCAAGAACCGGCTGGCAAAGATCGTGAATCTGCGCAATACGCCGGAGATCACTTTTCATATGGATCAATCCATTGAGTATGGGGTCAATATGGCGAAGAAGATCGATGAGGTCATTGCGCAGGATGACGAAATGGCCAGAAACAGGGAAGAAGTCCGGACAGAACCGGAAGATATGTGACGGAATGTGTAAATTATGCGGAGGGAAGGTGAGCGGATGAGTTTGCATTTGATAGAGGAATGTAAAGGTGCGGGACGGATTGGTATCGGCGGGCATGTCAGGCCGGACGGCGACTGTGTGGGTGCGTGTCTGGGACTGTGGCAGTATCTCAGAAAATGCTTTCCCCAGGCGAAGGTACAGGTATTTTTGGAGAAGCCTGCAGACATTTTTCATGAAATAAAGGGATTCGGGGAGATTTGTTCCGATTTTCCGGATGAGGAGCCGTTCGATGTCTTTTTCGTGTTGGACAGCACGGTAGATAGATTGGGAGCCGGTGAAAAATATGCGAAGGCTGCGGCAAAGACCATCAATATTGATCACCATATCAGCAATCAGGGAAGTTGTCAGCTGAATGTGATTAGGCCCGATGTGGGTTCTACCTGTGAAGTATTGTATGATTTGATGGATTTGGATAAGCTGGATCAGGATCTGGCCATGGCAATCTATGTGGGGATGATCCATGACACAGGGGTATTTCAGTACTCCAATACCACGCCGGCCACCCTGGAAAAGGGAGCCAGACTGATCGGCTACGGTTTTGATTTTCCCAGGCTGATTCAGGAGACTTTCTACCAGAAGACTTATGTGCAGGCCCAGATTATGGGCAGGACGCTGATGGAGAGTATCCGTTTCCTGGACGGGAACTGCATTGTGAGCTCCATAGACCGCAAGACCATGGAGTTTTATCATGCGGAGCCGAAGGATCTGGAAGGTATCGTAAATCAGTTGCGCAACATTGAAGGAATTGAATGTGCGATTTTCATGTATGAGACCAAAGTACTGGAGTACAGGGTGAGCCTGCGTTCAGGGGAGAAGATCAATGTAGCGGATGTGGCGGCGTATTTCGGCGGCGGAGGACATGCAAGGGCGGCAGGATGTACTTTGTCCGGAACTTTCCATGATTGTGTGAATAATCTTTCGCTACATATTGAAAAGCAGTTAAAGAAATGGGAAGCGGAACATGATACACGGGATAACGACGATTTTTAAAGAAGAAGGCTTCACTTCTCATGATGTAGTGGCCAAAATGCGGGGGATTTGCGGTCAAAAGAAAATCGGCCATACCGGTACCCTAGACCCAATGGCCACAGGAGTATTGCCGGTGTGCCTGGGAAATGCTACAAAGTTGTGTGATATGCTGGCAGATCGGGACAAGGAGTATGTGGCGGAGCTGTTGTTGGGTGTGGAAACCGATACCCAGGATATAACGGGTAAAGTCCAGGCGGAGCATCCCGTGGATGCAGGGCAGGAGGATGTGCGGCAGGCGGCAGCTTCCTTTGTGGGGGAATATCAGCAGATTCCACCCATGTATTCGGCTCTGAAGGTGCAGGGCAAAAAGCTCTATGAACTGGCCAGAGCCGGTAAGGAAGTGGAGCGCAGGCCCCGTCCGGTCACAATCTATGAATTGGAAATCTTGGAGTATGCTCTGCCGGTGGTACGTTTCAGGGCGGTGTGTTCAAAGGGAACTTATATTCGCACGCTTGCTGCAGATATAGGGGCGGCTTTGGGCTGCGGCGGAACAATGAAGAGTCTGCAGCGGACCAGGGTAGGAGAATTTCGTCTGGAAGAGGCCCGTACACTGGGAGAGATACAAAAGCTGCGGGATGGGGGGCAGCTGTCAGCGGTTGTCCGTCCGGTGGACAGTGTATTTTCAAACTGTCCGGCGCTTCATATTCGGGAGGATTGCTGCCGGCTGCTGGACAATGGAAATGCCTTTGACGCGGCACAGACTCGAGAGAGGGAGCTCCATGCCCCTGGCAGATGGGTTCGGGTATACAGGTCGGATGAGCGTTTCGCCGGTGTTTACGCCTGGGAGCCGGAGCGAAAAAGATATCGGCCGGTAAAAATGTTTTTGGAGAAAGAGTGAGTTTATTTGGAAATTATTTCAGATACAACAGATATTTGCATACACAGAGAAACGGCAGCTGCTATCGGAAAATTTGACGGGATACACATCGGCCACAAGAGACTTCTGGAAGAGATTCTGGCCCGTAAAAACGATGGGTTGGCTGCCTGTGTTTTTACCTTTGATCCGCCGCCGGCTTATTTTTTCGGCCATTCCGACAAAAAAGAGCTGACCGCAAAAAGGGAAAAGCGTCTCTTGTTTGAGAAGATGGGCGTGGATATTCTGATTGAATTTCCGCTGAACAGGGAAACGGCTGCCACGCCTCCGGAAGATTTTGCTAAAGAGATTCTGGCCGGCCGGATGAAGGTCCGTTTCCTCGCGGCAGGGACAGATCTGTCTTTTGGAGCCAAAGGGGCGGGAAACGCGGCGCTTCTTCAAAAAATGGGGCCGGAACTGGGATTCGAATGCAGGACCATAGACAAGGTATGTCTGGACGGCAGGGAAGTGAGTTCCACGCTGGTGCGTTCCCAGGTGGAAGCGGGAGAGATGGAAGAGGCGTGCAGGCTTTTGGGAATGCCTTATATGGTGATGGGGGAAGTGGTCAGCGGAAACCGGATCGGCAGGACTATCGGATTTCCTACGGTCAATATATTGCCCGGAGAGGATAAATTGCTGCCGCCTAACGGGGTGTATTTCTCCACCGTATGTGTGGGAGAGAGGAATTGCCGTGCCATTACCAACATCGGGTATAAACCTACTGTATCCAGGGATAAAGTGATGGGAGTAGAATCCTATCTTTATGATTTTGACGAAAATATTTACGGACGGTGGGTGGAAGTGTATCTGCATGCTTTTCTCAGGCCGGAGAGGCAGTTTGAAAGCGTGGAGATGCTGAAAAAACAGCTGCAGCAGGATATCGCCGCAGGAGCAGTGTATGCGCCAGGGAATCAACCGTAAAAATTATTCGGAAAAGTATTGTAAAATTTTGTCTTTTCCCGTACAATGAAATGGCACGCGTCGGTATAGGCGCAGTAAACGTAAAAACCATTCGGGAGAAGAAACAAATGAGTGTAAACATACTATTGTCAATGGCAGGCGGTTTAGGTCTTTTTCTTTTTGGCATGCGAGTCATGAGCGATTCCATAGAGAAAGTTGCCGGCGCGAAACTTCGCCGTATTTTGGAGATATTTACCACCAACCGTTTTTCAGGGATGATCGTAGGTATTATCTTTACCGGTATTATCCAGTCTTCATCGGCCTGTACAGCCATGGTAGTCAGCTTCGTCAATGCCGGATTGATGAATCTGTACCAGGCGGCGGGCGTTATCTTCGGCGCCAATATCGGTACCACAGTCACTTCGCAGTTAGTCTCCTTCAACTTATCTGCATATGCACCTGTAATTCTGCTGGTAGGCGTACTTGCGGCCATGTTCTGCAAGATTGATAAGGTCAAAAAATTTGCAGATATCATCATTGGTTTCGGCGTTCTGTTTTTGGGATTGAGTACCATGTCCAGTTCCATGGCCGGCATGCGTGAGATCCCGGAGATTGTGAATCTCATGGCTTCCCTGAAGACTCCCTTTGTGGCGACTCTGGTGGGACTGCTTTTGACGACGATTATTCAGAGTTCTTCCGTCACGGTCAGTATTGTTTTATTGCTGGCGAATCAGGATCTGCTGTCTCTGCGCATTTCCCTCTATATTATTCTGGGCTGTAATATCGGAGCCTGTACCACTGCGCTGCTGGCATCCATGGCGGGTAAAAAGGATGCCAAGAGGGCGGCGCTGATCCATTTTTGGTTTAATGTAATCGGTACGGCATTGCTGTATATCATTCTGTTTGCAGCAGAAGAGCCGGTGATGAAGATGATCTGGGCGGTCTCTTCGGATAAGGGGCGTTTTGTGGCAAACGCACATACGATTATCAAGATATTCCAGGTGATCGTCCTCTTCCCGTTCTCGAAGGCAATAGTCAGGCTGTCCTGCCTCTGCGTGCCCGGCGAGGACAGGAAGGTGAACTACCGGGAAAGCTATCAGCTGAAATACATAGGGGATAAGGTTGTATTTAATCCGGCCACGGCAGTGGTGGAAGTAATAAAGGAGCTGGATCGTATGGCTTCTCTTGCAAGCGAGAATCTGACCCGTGCCATGAATGCGCTGATTACTTTGGATGAAGAGGATATCGAAGAGGTATATGAGGTAGAGAAGAATATCAATTTCCTGAACCATGCCATCACGGATTACTTGGTGAAGATTAACCAGACCACACTGCCCATAGAAGATTTGAAGAGTATCGGCGCGCTGTTCCATGTGGCAAACGATATCGAGAGAATCGGCGATCATGCGGAGAATGTGGCGGATGCAGCAAGACAGCGCAGGGAGACCGGTGTGACCATCAGCCGGGAAGCGCAGCGGGAGCTGGGAGAGCTTTTGGAAATGGTGACTCGCCTGATCCGGTATTCTGTGGATATGTTTGCCAGAAGCGACGAGAGCCATATGCAGGATGTGATTGCGTTGGAGGATGAGGTGGATGCAAGAGAAAAGGCCATGCAGAAGAGTCATGTGCAGCGTCTTACCAGAGGGGAATGTTCTCCGGAGGCAGGGATGATGTTTTCCGATATCGCATCCGGTCTGGAGCGAGTGGCTGACCATGCTACGAATATTGCCTTTGCGGTGATCACTGCAGAGGAAGATTAATGGAAGAATTTAATAAAAAATTAAAAAAATGTAAAAAAGTATTCAAAAACGGTTGACAGAAAACATGCATGCCTGTATAATTCTTGTTGAGGTGTAACAAATCTGTAACAATTTTGTCAAATATTAATTTGGGAGAGATTACATGAGATACTCAAAAAACAGGAAGATAGCAGCGGCTTCGGCAGGTTTGATACTTTGTATGGCATTGAAACCCTTACCGGTATATGCAGAAGAAGGAAATGTACTGCCGGCGGCGGGTGTGGCATCTGTTTTGGAGACCACATTATCTACGGAAGAATATATTGAACTTGCACAGCAGGCGGAAGGGGCTGCCTGGGGATATACCAACATAGGAATTGCGAATGTGGAGAGCGGCAATCTCAATGTGAGAGAGAGTCCGTCCACAGACGGGAAGATGGTGGGAAAGATGCCCAAGGACTCGGCCTGTGAAGTGCTGGAGGTGGCAGACGGATGGGCTCATATCAAGTCCGGAGAGGTAGAGGGCTACGTCAACACGGATTATCTGCTGGTGGGGCCGGATGCGAAGCTGAAGGCAAATGAGATTGTGCGCACTGTGGTGGTAGTGAAGGGAGACGGGTTGAATGTGAGAGAGCAGCCCGATACGGAGAGCGCAATCCTGACCCAGGTGGCATCAGGGGAAGAGATGGATTATCTGGAGACCTTGGACGGCTGGATCAAAGTAGCCGTGGATGCGGATGAAGCATATGTATCGGCGGAATATGTGACGGTAGAGGAAAAGCTGGATACGGCGATTACAATGACAGAGCTTCTTTACGGCCAGGGAGTGTCGGATGTCCGTGTGGATCTGGTGGAGTATGCCAAGCAGTTCGTGGGCAACCGTTATGTATGGGGCGGCACCAGCCTGACCAAGGGAGCGGATTGTTCCGGTTTCGTGTTGAGCGTATTCAAGAAATACGGTATTTCTCTGCCCCATCATGCTGCTTCCCAGGCAGGCTACGGTACCAAGATCACAGCCGGAGATCTGCAGCCGGGAGACCTGATCTTCTATGGCAATAGCAGAGGCAGCATTAATCATGTGGCGATTTACATCGGCGGGGGCCAGGTGGTACATGCCAGCAATGAGCGGACAGGGATCAAGATCAGCAACTACAAATACCGCAGTCCCGTAAAATACGTCCGAATTCTCCAGGATTAAGGAAATTAATTCTGAAATTCCGATACAAAATCCGGCAAATCCGAAAAATCCGGTTTACATTTTGCAGGGAATATGCTATGATAGACAGGTATGACAGACGGGCATGCAGATATGCCGTCTCAACCGATACTCGGATGTGGGATACTCCGCCCCGGTCTTAGTATCAGGTGGTAAAATCGAGAGGAGGAAGAACAATGATTTCAAAGGAAAAGAAAACGGCGATTATGAATGAGTATGCCAGGACCCCTGGTGATACCGGTTCACCTGAGGTGCAGGTGGCGGTACTGACAGCAAGGATTCAGGAGCTGACAGAGCACTTAAAGGTGAATCCCAAGGATCATCATTCCCGCCGCGGTATGCTGAAGATGGTAGGTCAGAGGCGTGGTTTTCTGGAGTATTTGAAGAAGAAAGATATCGAGAGATATCGTACTTTAATCGAGAGACTTGGTTTGAGAAAATAACAGACAGTGTAAACAGGGCAGGCTTGAAATGCAGTAAAAGCATTTCAGGTCTGCTTATTATCGTAATGGAAGAGCGGCATTCCAGGAAAGTGCGGCCGTCTGACGGTTCTGGGATTAAAACAACGTCAGAGGCGTTTTCATGACATGCGCAGTTGCAGGGCAGGAACAGAAGAATGTTCCGAGACCACTGAAAAAAATATGAAGAGAATTACATGTTTTTTTCAGTAGTTTCGGTATCTTCTGTTCCTGAGGGGTAGAAGACAGTACATGGCCGTGCAGAGAGACGGGATGTTTGTTAGTTGCTTGTAAAAAGATGGAATGGAGGAGAATTTATGTATCAGACTTATGAAATGGAATTGGCCGGACGCACATTGAAAGTTGACATCAACCGTGTAGGAAAGCAGGCAAACGGATGTGCGTTCATGCATTATGGGGATACGGTGGTGCTTTCTACTGCCACTGCGTCAGAGAAGCCCAGAGAAGGAATCGATTTTTTCCCGCTGAGTGTAGAATACGAAGAGAAATTGTATGCAGTGGGCAAGATCCCCGGGGGATTTAATAAGAGAGAAGGAAAGGCCAGCGAAAATGCAGTGCTGACCAGCAGGGTTATAGACAGACCCATGCGTCCCCTGTTTCCCAAGGATTACCGCAATGATGTGACATTGAACAATATGGTCATGAGCGTTGATCCGGCATGCCGTCCGGAGCTGGTGGCCATGCTGGGGGCGGCGATAGCAACATCTATATCGGACATTCCTTTTGACGGCCCCTGTGCCATGACACAGGTGGGGCTGGCGGACGGTATGTTCATTATCAATCCTTCTCAGGAAGAATGGAAGAACGGTGACCTGAACCTGACTGTGGCTTCCACCAGGGAGAAGGTGATCATGATTGAGGCCGGAGCAAATGAGGTTCCGGAGGCGAAGATGATCGAAGCCATTTACAAGGCCCATGAGATCAACCAGACTATCATTGCTTTTATCGACAAGATTGTGGCAGAGGTGGGCAAGGAGAAACATGCTTACACAAGCTGTGCCATTCCGGAGGAAATGTTCGAGGAAATCAGGAGACTGGTTCCCCCGGAAGAGATGGAAACGGCGGTATTTACCGATGAGAAGCAGGTCAGGGAAGAGAATATCAGGAATGTGACAGCCAAACTGGAGGAAGCATTTGCCGAGAAAGAGGACTGGCTTGCGATCTTGGATGAGGCTGTTTATCAGTATGAGAAGAAGACCGTGCGCAAGATGATTCTGAAGGATCACAAACGTCCGGACGGACGTGCCATTACCCAGATCCGTCCTCTGGCGGCAGAGGTTGACATTATTCCCAGAGTGCATGGCTCCGCTATGTTCACCCGCGGACAGACTCAGATCTGTAATGTATGTACCCTGGCGCCGCTGTCCGAGCAGCAGAGAATAGACGGGCTGGATGAAAATGAAGTCAGCAAACGTTATATGCACCATTACAATTTCCCTTCCTATTCCGTTGGTGAGACAAAGCCTTCCCGCGGACCCGGAAGAAGAGAGATCGGTCATGGCGCGCTGGCAGAGAGGGCTTTGATTCCTGTGCTTCCCGGCGAGGAGGAGTTCCCCTACGCCATCCGTACAGTGTCCGAGACTTTCGAGTCCAACGGCTCCACGTCCATGGCATCCACCTGCGCTTCCTGCATGTCCCTGATGGCGGCGGGCGTTCCCATCAAGAAGATGGTGGCAGGTATTTCCTGCGGACTGGTGACCGGAGAGACCGATGATGATTATATATTGCTTACGGATATCCAGGGCCTGGAAGACTTCTTTGGAGATATGGATTTCAAGGTAACCGGTACGACGGAAGGTATCACAGCCATTCAGATGGATATAAAGATTCATGGCCTGACCAGACCGATAGTGGAGGGGGCTATCGCCAGATGTCGTGAGGCGAGACTCTTCATTATGGACAATTGTATGAAGCCCGCTATCTCGATGCCCAGGCCGGAGGTAGGGCCGCTGGCTCCCAAGATCATTTCCATCCAAATCGATCCGGAGAGAATCGGTGATGTAGTGGGCCAGAGAGGCAAGACCATCAACGAGATCATTGCCCGTACAGGAGTAAAGATCGATATTACCGATGACGGCAATGTATCTGTATGCGGAACGGACAAGGAAATGATGGACAAGGCTGTGGAGATGATTCAGATTATTGTGACCGATTTTGAAGAAGGCCAGATCTTCAAGGGCAAAGTTGTCAGCATCAAAGAGTTCGGCGCTTTTATTGAGTTTGCTCCCGGCAAGGAGGGTATGGTGCATATCTCCAAGATTGCAAGGGAGAGGATTAACCGCGTGGAGGACGTATTGACATTGGGCGATGTGGTTACTGTGGTCTGCCTTGGCAAGGACAGGATGGGCAGGATCAGTTTCTCTATGAAGGATGTGGCTCAGAAATAAGAATCAGGAATCCCTTGTCGTCCCGGCAGGTTCGACAGGGGATTTACTATATATTATCAGAAATTTCCATACTAATATTTTCAACAGGAGGTTACATATGTTATCAAGACAACTGGTAAAAGAAGCCTTGAGGCGTGCCCTCGCCACCGGCGCGGACTATGCGGAGGTGTTCGCGGAGCACACCCTGAACAAGAACATCAACCTGATATCCGGCAAGACGGATAAGATCGCCGACGCCGTGATATCCGGGGTGGGCATCCGGATTTTCAAGGGGACAAGGTGCGTATCCGGTTCCGCTTCCTCTCTGGCCCCGGAGGCGGTTTTAAGCTGTGCTTCCAAAGTGGCGGATGCCCTTACAGGTACAGCTGCAGTGGAGGACATCCTTCTGCGGGAGCGCCTCTTCGGGGATATCCATCCGGTGAAGATCGTGCCTGCGGATGTGCGCAACGCGGAGAAAATCGAGTATGTGCGAGAGGCATGCCTGGCCGCGAAGGAATACGGTGACGAGATCAGCCAGGTCAGCGGAAGCTATCTGGAGGTGGATCACCAGATCATGATCGCCACCAGCGAGGGCCTGCTTACCCATGACAGGCAGATTCGCAACAGGATCGTGGTTACCTCCATCGCCAGCAGGGATGGGGAGAATCAGGACGGCAGCGTAAACCACGGCGCACGGAAGGGACTGGAGCTTCTTTCGGAATATGACCCGAAGGAGCTTGGCAGGGAGGCTTCCCGCCAGGCAGTCACCATGCTGCATGCAGGTTACATCAAGGCGGGTACCATGCCCGTGGCCATAGAGAATGGCTTTGGCGGCGTGATCTTCCATGAGGCCTGCGGACATTCCCTGGAGGCGTCTTCCGTGGCACTGGGCCAGTCCCAGTTTGCAGGGAAACTGGGAACCCAGATCGCAAACGAGAAGGTGACGGCCATCGACGACGGCACCATTCCCAATTCCTGGGGTTCCATAAATATCGACGACGAGGGAACGCCGGCCCAGAGGAATGTGCTCATTGAAAACGGTATCCTGAAGAGCTACATGATCGATAAACTGAACGGGCGCAGGATGGGCATGGCGTCCACCGGCAGTTCCAGACGCCAGAGCTACAGTTACGAACCCACATCCCGCATGACCAATACTTACATAGCGGCAGGGCAGGATGAAGACAGGGATATCATTTCTTCTATAGAATACGGTCTCTATGCCAAGAGCATGGGCGGCGGCTCCGTGAATCCTGTAACCGGCCAGTTCAACTTTTCCGTGGATGAGGGATACGTGATCCGAAACGGCGAGATCTGCGAGCCTGTCCGCGGCGCCAGCCTCATCGGCAAGGGTTCGGAGATTTTGATGAATATCGACATGGTGGGCAAAAATGTAGCCAGGGCCCAGGGCATGTGCGGCGCTTCTTCGGGCAGCATTCCCACGGATGTGGGACAGCCGCTGATCAGGGTTTCTTCCATTGTAGTGGGGGGACGCTGAGGATTTTATAAAATGAAGCCTTAAGAAAGGCAGAATGAGAGGTTAAGATGACATATCAGGAATTTAAGGAAGCCGTGATCAGATACGCCGTGGAAAACGGGATCGCGGATTATGAGTTATATTACGAGGGCGGCTGGTCGGATTCTGTCGAGATCTACAAGGAAGAAGTGAAGGGATACACCACGGAGGAGAACATGGGTGTCTGCTTCCGCTGTATCATAGGCGGCAAGGCAGGATACGCGTCAACGGAGAATCTGACGGAGGAGGAAGCCCGGTCATTGGTGTCGCGGGCACTGGAAAATGCCGGATCCATTGAGAGCGAGGAAGAGTGCTTTATCCATAAAAAGGGCGACAGTTATGCCGTGTGTGAGAAGAATGATTCCCCCCGGCCCTCCGGCGCGGAGCTGGTGGAGACGGCGCTTGCGCTTCAGAAGGAGCTGTACCGGGCGGACAGACGTGTGGTGGACGGCACCCAGGCGTATATCGTCTATGGCAGCCAGAAGTACGCCCTCTGCAATTCCAACGGACTGGACCTGGAAGACGAGTTTTCCATGGCGAACAGCTACGGTATGGCGATTGTGGAAGACAATGGGGAAATGTATGACGGCTTTAAGGTGAAGGATGGTAGAACGATCCAGGAGCTTGACCTGAAGGAGATCGCGGGGGAGGCTGTGGAGGAAGCCGTATCCACCATTGGGGCCGGCAGTATTCCCAGCGGAAAGTATACGGTTGTGTTCTCCAATAAGGCCATGGCCACGCTTCTTGCCACCTATTCGTCTGTATTTTCCGCGGAGCAGGCCCAGAAGGGGATGTCCCTGCTGAAGGACAAGGAAGGGGAGAAGATCGCGGCGGACATTGTCACCATCACGGACGATCCCAGGTATAAGGACAGCATGGTGAAGAGGACCTTTGACGGGGAAGGTGTGGCCGCCTATGCCAAAAACGTGGTGGAGAACGGTGTACTCGCTACGCTGCTCCACAATCTGAAGACCGCTGCCAAGGCCGGGGTGAAGTCCACGGGAAACGCCAGCAAGGCATCCTATTCTTCCGTCGTGGGCGTCAGTCCTTTCACATTCTATCTGCATCCGTCGCAGGGTGAGGGCAGCGCCCTGGAGGACATATTCCGGGCAGCCGGGGAAGGACTCTATATAACGGATCTGGAGGGGCTGCACGCAGGGGCAAATCCGGTCAGCGGAGACTTCTCCCTGTCTTCCAAGGGCTTCCTGATCACGGAGGGCAAAAAGGGCGCTCCCGTGAAAAATATCACCGTATCCGGCAGTTTCTTTGAGCTGCTGAAGAAGGTGGAGATCATCGGGAACGACCTGGAGCTTCTCAGGGGAAAATTCGGTTCTCCGGCCATACTTGTGCGGGATATGGCTGTGGCAGGCAAGGACATATAATTCGAAAAAACAGGAGGGGTTATAACTATATAATACAGCTGACAGTTGCTTTTGCGAGAATTGTCAGCTGTTTTTTCGATTTATTGGCATTTTGGTTGTTTTTTCACATAAATTTATACTTATTTAATTGCATTTCCTTAAAAAAAGTTTAAAATGTTACATGTCAGCCGGTAATCAAAGTTCATTTTGACAGCACAGAATCCGTCGTGAGTACGGTCAGCTGTCTGCGGGGAGGCACAGTCTATGAGAGAAAAGTTGCAGCGTTTCATGTGGGGACGCTACGGGAATGACAATTTTAATCAGTTTTTGCTTGCGGTCGCTTTTGTTTCTCTTCTGATTTCTTTTTTTGGAGGCGGTCTGTTCTATCTGGTGGCCACGGTGGTGATGGTCTATGCGTATTTCCGTATGTTTTCCAGAAATATCAGCAAGCGTTCTGCGGAGAACCAGCAGTTTCTGAAACAGAAGCTGAAGGTGAGAGCCTTTTTTACCAAAAAGAAAAAAGAGCTGGCCGAGAGAAAAGTTTATCATATATACAGATGTCCGAACTGCAGACAGAAGATCAGAATACCCAGAGGAAAAGGAAAGATTGCTATCAGATGCAGAAAATGCGGGAATGAATTTATCAAAAAAAGCTAAGGAGGAGTACCGCAGGAAAGCCGGGTAACATTGAAGGAGGCTGTATCAGGGACATGGAGGTTGCGGAATGTTCGGATATATTATTGTAAATAAGGCCGAAATGAAGTTTAAGGAATTTGATGTCTATCAATCTTATTACTGCGGTATCTGCCGGGATCTGAAGAGAAAGTTCGGAGTCTGCGGACAGATGACTCTCAGCTATGATATGACTTTTCTGGCCATTCTGCTCACCGGCCTGTATGAGCCTCAAACCAGGAAAGGCTCTGCGAAATGTATGGTTCATCCCCTTGAGCGCCATGTGACCAGGAGTAATGTATTTACGGAATATGCCGCGGATATGAATATACTTTTTGCATATTATAAATGTCAGGATGACTGGGAGGATGAGCGGAAAATCGGAAAGCTCCTTTTCGGCAGGCTTCTGGAGGGAAAGTCGAAGAAACTGAGGCAGGCATATGGAGAGAAAATCCGCAGGATTGCAGGACTTATGCGGGAATTTTCGGAAGCCGAGGGATCAGGCCATGCTGATATCGATACGCTGGGGGGACTGTTCGGCAGAGTGATGGGTGAGGTTATGGCTGTACGTGAGGATGAGTGGGCGGAAAACCTGAGACGGCTGGGATTTTTCCTGGGAAAATTTGTCTATTTGTGCGATGCTTATGAGGATGTGGAGCTTGACCGGAAGAAGGGCAGGCCGAATCCGCTGAAGGAGAGATATGAAGAGGTTGATTTCGAGGAAGAGTGCCGGACGATATTGACGCTGATGATATCGGAGTGCTGCAGAGAATTCGAAAAGCTCCCGGTTCTGGAGAATGCGGAGATCCTGCGGAATATATTATACTCCGGTGTCTGGGGCAGATATGAGGTAGTCCGGGAAAGGCGGCATGCGGACAGCAGGCGGGAGGAAAATTTGTCGGAAAGAGCAGGCAGCGGTTTGTGAGGATTTTGAATACGGGGAATGCCATGAGAAAGCGGCAGAATGAGAATCGGATTCAGTTCATCATAAGGAAGTCCTAAGAAAACGGGATGGCGTCTTAAGACTGCCATCCGGAAAAAGAGGAAAACATGTACGACCCATACAGCGTGTTAGGGATAAGCAGAAATGCTTCCGAGGAAGAAATCAAAAAAGCGTATAAGGCACTCAGCCGCAGATATCATCCGGATGCCAATGTAAATAATCCGAATAAGGCCCAGGCAGAGGAAAAATTCAAGGAAATTCAGGCCGCATATCAGCAGATTATGAAGGAGAGGACCTCCGGTTACGGAGGCGCCGGCTATGGGAATGAGGGCTACGGAAGCTCCGGTTATGGGAGAAGCGGCCATGACGGCACAGGCGGTCAGGGAGGTTTTTATGGCGGCTATGGTCCCTTTGGAGGTTTCGGAGGATTCGGAGGTTTTGGACAGGGCCAGAGCACGGGCTATGAGGAAAATACCCATCTTCGAGCTGCGGGAAATTATATTCGCAACGGTTATTACCAAGAAGCCAGGACCACGCTGGATAATATGGAGAACCGGGACAGGAGCGCAAGATGGTATTACTACAGTGCCATTGCGCATTCCAGGCTGGGGAACAATGTGGCGGCGCTGGAGCATGCGAAGAGAGCAGCTGCCATGGAGCCGGACAATCGGGATTACCGGAATCTGGTACAGCAGTACGAAAGCGGCGGGAACTGGTATGAGCAGCGGCAGGCGGCTTATGGCTATCCTACCTTTGGGGGAGGGAATATCTGTCTGAAGGTAGTTATCGCCAATATGATCTGCAATATATGCTGTCTGGGAGGCGGATGCTGCGGAGGACATGGGATGTACTATTATTGATAAAAATATGCTGTTCCTATTGCTTTTTTCTCTGATCTCGATTATAATAAATAACAAGATATAGAGATAGAGAATATTGAATGACACAAGATATTGAGAAGGCCGTATCCGTAAAGCCTTGCGGTACGGCCTTTTTGTATGATGCAGGCCCGTGCAAATATGTTGATGATATGATGTGCGGTCCGCGCCGTGAGCAGTGGAGGGAGCAGCGAGCAGTATGAGAATTCAGAAAAGAGACGGGCGTATTGTGCCTTATGAGGAGGAAAAAATCACTTCAGCCATCGGAAAAGCCAATAATGAGGTGGAAGAAAAAGACAGGGCCGGAGAAGGATTGGTCCATGAGATACTGGAGGCAGTCAAGGATGAGGGCAGGGAACTTCAGGCGGTGGAGCATGTACAGGACGTAATTGAACAGCATTTAGTACGGAATAACAAGTATGTATTGGCGAAAAAATATATTGTATATCGTTACCAACGCAGCCTGATGCGCAAGTCCAATACTACGGATGAGTCTATTTTGAAGCTGATCCGAAATGAAAATAAGGAATTGGCCGAGGAGAATTCCAATAAGAATACCCGTCTGGCATCCACACAGCGGGATTACATTGCAGGAGAAGTATCCCGGGATGTTACCAGGCGTATGCTGTTGCCGGAGCACCTTTCTCTGGCTCATGACAATGGTGTGTTTCATTTTCATGATGCGGATTATTTTATTCAGCCGATTTTCAACTGTTGTCTGATCAATATCAAGGACATGCTGGACAACGGAACCTCCATCAACGGCAAGATGATCGAATCGCCCAAAAGTTTTCAGGTAGCCTGCACTGTCACTACCCAGATCATTGCCGCGGTGGCCAGCAACCAGTATGGCGGTCAGTCAGTGAATGTCAGGCATCTGGGAAAATATCTGCATAAAAGCCGGGAAAAATTTCGGGCGCAGCTGGATGCGGAATTTGGCGACAGTCTGGATGTGTCTGCCAAGGAGAAAGTTGTGGAGCTCCGCGTGCAGGACGAGCTTCGTTCCGGCGTTCAGACTATTCAGTACCAGATTAACACATTGATGACTACAAATGGGCAGTCACCTTTTGTGACCCTGTTCCTTCATATAGATGAAACGGACGAATATGTTGAGGAGACTGTGCGCATTATTGAGGAGATCCTGAATCAGCGTCTTCAGGGAACAAAGAATGAGAAGGGTGTGTATGTGACGCCTGCCTTTCCCAAGCTGGTGTATGTGCTTGATGAAAATAACTGCCTTAGAGGCGGAAAATATGACTATGTCACCAGGCTGGCAGCGAAATGCTCGGCGAAGCGGATGTATCCGGACTATATTTCGGCGAAAAAGATGAGGGAAAATTACGAGGGAAATGTATTTTCCTGTATGGGCTGCCGTTCGTTTCTTTCTCCATGGAAGGATGAGGAAGGAAATTATAAATGGGAGGGACGGTTCAACCAGGGTGTGGTGAGTTTGAATCTCCCTCAGATCGGTATTGTCTCGGAGGGCAGCGAGGATATTTTCTGGAAACGTCTGGACGAACGGCTGCAGCTGTGCTATGAGGCGCTGATGTGCAGGCACAAGGCGTTGTTGGGTACTTCTTCTGATGTGAGTCCCATCCACTGGCAGTACGGCGCCATCGCCAGGATGAAAAAGGGAGAAAAGATTGATCCTCTGCTGAAGGGCGGTTACTCTACCATGTCTCTGGGATATATCGGCCTCTATGAGCTGACCTGGCTTATGAAGGGCTGCAGCCATACGGCGCCGAAGGGGAAAGAATTTGCGCTGCGTGTGATGGATCATTTGAAGGAGGCGGCCGCCAGATGGAGGCAGGAGACCGGCATCGGATTCAGTCTTTACGGCACGCCTGCGGAGACGCTCTGCTATCGTTTTGCAAGGATTGATAAGGAAAAATACGGCGATATTTCCAATGTGACGGACAAAGGCTATTATACCAATTCCTATCATGTGGACGTCAGGGAGCCCATAGATGCTTTTGCAAAAATTCGGTTTGAGAGTGAATTCCAGAATAAATCCCTGGGCGGCGCTATCTCCTATGTAGAGATTCCCAATCTGGTGAATAATGTGGAAGCGGTGGAGGAGTTAATCCGTTTTATTTACGACAATATTCAGTATGGGGAATTTAATACCAAATCTGATTACTGCCATGTGTGCGGTTACGACGGAGAGATTCTTATCAATGAAGACAATGAGTGGGAATGTCCCCAGTGTCATAACAAAGATCATGCCAAAATGAATGTGACCAGGCGTACCTGCGGATATCTGGGCGAAAACTTTTGGAATACAGGAAAGACGAAGGAAATTAAGGCCAGGGTATTGCATCTATGAATTACGCGGTGATTAAAAAGACAGACGTGGCCAATGGGCCGGGTGTCCGGGTGTCGCTGTTTGTCAGCGGCTGTACCCACAGGTGCAGGGGCTGTTTTAACAGTGAGGCATGGGATTTCGGTTATGGCCGGGAATATACGCAGGAGACGGAAAGTGAGATTCTGAAGGCGCTTGAGCCAGACTATATCAGAGGCTTCAGCGTGCTGGGCGGAGAGCCGATGGAGCCGGAGAACCGAAAGACCGTTCTGGACTTGCTGCGTAAAGTGCGCCGGACCTATCCCGGGAAGGATATCTGGTGTTATACAGGCTATGACTTTGAGAGAGATTTGCTGCGGTGGAAAAAGGAGGAGGATAACCTCGCCGGAAGTGCGGCGGCTGGGGACAATGCTGTGAAAGAAAAGGCAACCTCAACGATGGGGGAGCTTTTATCCTTACTTGATGTAGTGGTGGACGGAGAATTTGTAGAGGAGAAGAAGAATCTCCGTCTCGCCTTCCGGGGCTCTGAAAATCAGCGGATCATTGATGTGAAGGAATCCCTGAAACAGGGGCGGACCATATGTCTGGGATGATGGGGACATAGGGCGGACCTGATAAGAACGCCCGCCGCCGGGGGTATGCCAATTTTTGCCGCCGATCATTTTTATTAGGGAATAACTTAAAAAATGGTTGCATAAAACAGGGCGGTTTCTATTCAAATAAAACACTTAAAAAATCCATCTTGTCAAGAATGAACGAATATGTTATATTATTGTACGTTATCATGTAACAGAGTGCGCAAAGACATATGATAGGTGGAGTTATGGGAAATATTTCGCTGAGAATAGGAGAACGTTTGAAGGAAATCCGCAATATCCGTCAGCTCACGCTGGATGATGTTGCGAAGATAACGGGAGTCAGCAAACCTATGCTGGGACAGATAGAGCGCGGTCAGTCTTCGCCGACAATCAATACACTGTGGAAGATTTCTACAGGATTGAAGATACCGCTGTCTTTTTTCTGTAAGCAGCAGGAAGCGGACTTTCAGGTTGCAGATTTGGAAGATATCGAACAAATTACAGAGGAGAACGGCGGGATGAAGGCATATCCCATGTTTCCCTTTGATCCAGTGAGGAATGTGGAAGTCTTTTATCTGGAAATGGATGCGAAGGTGAGGCATCCTTCAGAGGCGCAGCGGCGCGGTGTGGAGAAATATATCTTTGTGACGGACGGAACCTTGAAGGTCATTATCGGCGAAGAGGAGGTGATTCTCACAACAGAGCAATCGCTGCGGTTTCGGGCGGATGTCGAGCATGTCTATTATAATATTTCGGACGATCAATGTTCGTTTTATGATATGATTTTTTATCCCATGGAATAAAGAAAATATAAGAGATAATGCAGAAAGAGAGTGCGGCGGCATTCTCTTTTTTTCATTATAGAAAATCCGCCGTCAGACGGACAGGCAATCTCCTGTTCGGCTGTCAGCTTCGGCACCCGCGGTTTTGAGGGAGTTTTATGGGACTTGTAATTTAATACAATTTGTCCATTAAAGGGATTGACAAAACAGAACAAATGTTTTATTCTAATACAAATACAAGAACGTTTGTTCTTGCGGAGAGGAACGAGGAGGGAAGGGTGAAGAATATGAATAAAGGCGGATTTATAACAGTAGTATTGCTTTTGACATTGATCGCGGTTTTTTGCAGCGCAGGTACGGTGATGAGCAGGACAGACTTAAGCGTCCAGGAAGTGGAAGGATATTACAGGGAAAAGGAAGAGAGCTTGGTGGATGCGGTGAAGGAATTTTTGAATAAGGAGGGTTTTCTGTACAGCGGTGTAATGCTGACAAGGGTGATCGCCGCCGATGGGAGCAGAGAGTATACTTTGACAATACACCACGGAAAGATCGACAGGCTGGATGAGGAAAACCGTCTTCTGCTGATGAAAGAACTGGAGAAAATGGTCTTTGAAGATGCGGACTGCACTTTTCGACATGAATTTTTAATAAATCGATGACAGAAATTACATGACAATTTCCGAAAATAGGGGTATACTCTTTTTAGGAAGCCGGGAAGAGTATTTCCCGGAAAGGGGCGGAAAGGAGTCTTGAGAAAATGGCATTTATTCCAAAACCACATGAGATATATCGGCATTTTAAGGGAAATCTGTATCAGATCACAGCTGTTGCCGAGCATACGGAGACAGGAGAGCAGATGGTTATCTATCAGGCGCTGTACGGCGACTTCAAGACATATGCCAGACCGCTGGCCATGTTTACGGAGCGGCTGAACCGGGAGAGGTATCCCGATGCAGGGCAGATTTTCAGGTTTGAACTGCAGGGACCGGAGGCAGAAAGGCAGCGGGCTTACTTGAGTGCGGAGAAGGAGGAAGCGCCTGCCGAAGAGAATAAAAGGCGTGCTGAAGATGCCTTCGCCGGGGAAAGCGTGATGCCTGCGGCGAAGGAGGCGGTGCAGGGAGTATTTGACAGGATAGAATGCCCGCAGTCCGATGAGATCGCGCTGGATCCTATGGTATTGGAATTCCTGGATTCTGACAGCTATGAACAGAAGCTGAATATTCTGGCGGGAATCCATCACAGAATCACGGACGATATGATTACTACTATGGCGATTGCATGTGATATAGAGATCAATGACGGCGATGTGGAAGAACGTTACGAGGCTCTGCGGACATGTCTGCTGACTTTGGAACGCTATGAGTGCAACCGTTTGAGATGAGAATTTCATGCCTGGGATCAGAGATTATTGTCAGGTATGAGCAGAAAGGGGCGGCATATGGCATATAATCTGGACAGGAAAATGGTAATAGGAGTCTCTTCCCGGGCACTGTTCGACCTGACTGTGGAAAATGAGATTTTTGAGCAGCAGGGAGTGGAAGCCTATTGCAGTTATCAGGTAGAGCATGAACAGGAGATTCTGAAACCGGG
Source organism: uncultured Acetatifactor sp. (assembly GCA_910584865.1). Classification (GTDB taxonomy): domain Bacteria; phylum Bacillota; class Clostridia; order Lachnospirales; family Lachnospiraceae; genus Acetatifactor. The sequence continues at coordinate 124,251 of CAJUCE010000003.1, read as the reverse complement.
GCCGGGGTTCGGGCTGATTAGGTCATTGCTTCGTTTAAATGAGTACAGCCCGGAGAAGAATCTGGTGGAGGTCATCATTATGTCGCGCAACAGTCCGGATTCTTCCCTGCGTGTGTTTAATGCCATCGCACATTACGGCCTGGATATCACCCGCTCCGTGCTGGTAAGCGGCGCCTCGCTGGCGCCGTATCTGGAAGCCTTCCATACAGATTTGTTTCTGTCTGCCTATGAGGATGATGTCCAGAGTGCCATAGACAATGGGATTGCGGCGGGGATTATCTGTACGGAACAAAGCGGGATCGGGAACCCGGCGCCCGGCGGACAGGAACGGAAGCCGGTGCAGCATACTGTCCCCATCCGCATTGCTTTTGACGGAGATGCGGTTCTTTTTACGGATGAGTCTGAGATGATTTTTAAGGAAAAGGGCTTGAATGCGTTTGAGGAAAATGAGAAAATACATGCAAAGGAACCTTTGGCGGAGGGACCCTTTGCACAGTTTCTGAAAAAGCTTTCGGATTTGCAGAGAGATCTGGGAACACAGGATTGCCCGATCAGGACCGCACTGGTAACGTCCAGGAGCGCACCCGCCCATGAGAGAGTGATTCGTACTATGCGCTCCTGGAATGTACGAGTGGATGAGGCCTTTTTTCTGGGAGGACTGGAGAAACGGGATGTGCTGAAGGCATTTGGGGCACAGATATTTTTTGACGATCAGTCGGTACATACATCCAGCGCAGCCCAGGCAGTGCCGGCGGCCAGGGTTCCGTACAGGGCGGCGGAGCATAGAGGCCGCAGAGCAAGACAGGCGTAGCGTTTACGATTTCTGATTGTTTACGAGAGGAAAAACGGGGAATACTGTATATTGTCATAACATACAGAAGTTTATCAGGAGACACATTTTTCGAATGGAATATAAGCACATTGTGGAGGGACGTTTTATCGAACGTCCCAATCGGTTTATTGCCAGGGTAGAAATAGAAAGTACAGAAGAAACCAGAGAGAACGGGGAAACGGGAAAGGAAAAAACACCGTTTCGGGGCAGGATAGAAACGGTCCATGTAAAGAATACGGGCAGATGCAGGGAATTGCTCACGGAAGGAGCCCGGGTGTACCTGGAAAAAAGCAATAATCCGGGGCGAAGCACTTCCTATGATCTGGTTGCCGTGATGAAGGGGACGAGGATCATCAATATGGATTCGCAGGCGCCCAACCAGGCAGTGGAGGAATGGCTGCGCGGAGGCGGACTATTTTCCGATGTGGTGCAGGTGAAACCGGAGGCTGTCTATGGGAATTCCCGTTTTGATTTCTATGTGGAGACAGCGCTTGACAGAGCTTACGTGGAAGTGAAGGGAGTCACTCTTGAGGAAGGCGGTGTAGTACGATTTCCCGACGCGCCCTCGGAAAGGGCCGTGAAGCATGTGGAAGAGTTGATTGCTGCCAGACAGGCGGGATTTCGTACGTTTGTAATATTTGTGATCCAGATGGAAACAGTGCAATACTTTACCCCTAACCGGGACACCCACCCCCAATTTGCGGAGGCACTTTGCAGGGCGGAAAAGGCCGGTGTGGAGATACTGGCCTATGATTGTAAGGTAAGGCCAGACAGCATGAAAATCAATCGGGAGGTACAAATCATTCTCACTCCGGACGCAGAGCCGCCATCTGCCGGTGTTCATGAAAGATTTAGAAATTCCTTAGGAAAGTATAAGCTTGAGGATATTTCCATTCCGCTGTTAAAATGGTATGATAAAAACAGGCGTATTTTGCCGTGGAGAGAGGATGCCGCTCCCTATCGTGTCTGGGTTTCGGAAATCATGCTGCAGCAGACCAGAGTGGAGGCCGTAAAACCGTATTTTGAGCGATTTATGAAGGCATTTCCGGACATTGCCGCATTGGCGTGTGCAGAGGAAGAGACACTTTTAAAGATGTGGGAAGGATTGGGATATTACAATCGGGTCCGCAACCTGCAGAAAGCAGCTATCCGGATACAGAAAGAATACGGAGGGAGAATGCCGGATACATTTGAAGAATTGCTGGGACTGGCAGGAATCGGAAGTTATACCGCAGGGGCCATTGCCTCGATTGCTTTTCACAGGCCGGTTCCGGCTGTAGACGGGAATGTGCTGCGGGTCGTGGCCAGGCTCAGGATGGACAAGCGTCCGGTGACCGATGCGAAAGTAAAGGCAGCGGTGGAGCAGGATTTGCTGGAGAGTATGCCAAAAGACAGACCCGGAGATTTCAATCAGGCCATGATGGAGATCGGTGCATGTGTCTGTGTTCCCAACGGGATTCCGCTGTGTGAGAGCTGCCCTTTGGAAAAGCTCTGTATGGCACATCAGACGGGAACGGAGTCGGAATATCCGAAGAAGCAGCCTAAAAAGTCAAGGAAGATCGAGAAACGCACGGTTTTGCTGGTCATGGACGAGAACCGGACTGCGATTCGGAAGCGGGCAGAGAAAGGGTTGCTGGCAGGGATGTATGAGTTTCCTTCTATGGATGGTTTTAAGACGGCTGAGGAAGTGGCGGCATATCTGGCAGACCACGGGTTGCAGGTTTTGCGGATTCGGCCTTTGGAGGAGGCAAAGCATATTTTTACCCACAGGGAGTGGCATATGATGGGATACATGGTCAGAGTCGACGAACTGGAACCGAAGAATACAGACAGCTTTACGGAAGACTGGCTGTATATTGAACCGGAGGCGGCCAGGACAAAATATCCCATTCCTTCGGCTTACAGCGCCTATACAAAATACCTTGACATCAAACTGGGCAAGGAAAGATATGAGGAGGAACAGGAAAGGTGAAATTGTTATCGATAGCGATCCCCTGCTATAATTCTGAGGCATATATGAGAAAATGCATCGAATCTTTGCTGACGGGCGGCGAGGATGTGGAAATCATTATCGTGAACGACGGTTCCAAAGACGGGACGGCCGGGATTGCAGAGGAATATGCCCAAAAGTATCCCACGATTGTCAAAGCGGTTCATCAGGAGAACGGAGGACATGGCGCCGCCGTCAATACAGGGATTCGGAATGCGGAAGGATTGTATTTCAAGGTTGTGGACAGCGACGACTGGGTGAAGAAAGAGGCGTATCTGCAGGTTCTTGATACCCTGAGGGAACTGGCTGGGGGGGCCTGTGCACTGGATATGCTTGTCTGCAATTTTGTATATGAAAAAGAGGGGGAGAAGCGGAAGAAGGTAATGCATTATCGTCATATTTTTCCTACGGGGAAGTTGTTTACCTGGGACGATTGCCATCATTTTACCAAGGGGCATTATATATTGATGCATTCTGTGATTTTCCGTACCAGACTTCTGCGCGACTGTGAGCTGACATTGCCTGAGCATACTTTTTATGTAGATAATATTTATGTATTTGAACCCCTGCCCCATGTGAAAAATATGTATTATCTGGATGTGAATTTCTATCGCTATTATATCGGGAGGGAAGGTCAGTCTGTCAATGAGGAAGTGATGATCTCCAGGATCGATCAGCAGATTAAAGTAAATAAGATCATGATTGATTATATGGTGGACAGAAAAGCGGAGATCATGAAGAATAAGCGCCTGGATCAGTATATGCGCAATTATCTGGAAATTATTACGACGGTATCTTCTGTGTTGCTGATACGATCCGGTACGGAAGAGAATCTGGCAAAGAAGAAAGAATTGTGGAAATATCTGAAATCGAAGGATCGGAAGCTGTTTGGATGGATGAGGCACGGCATTATGGGAAGCGCAATGAATCTGCCGGGGCGCAGCGGACGGAAGATCTCGGTGGGAGGATATAAAATCTGCCAGAAAATATTTAAGTTCAACTGAACGAACCTTTATGAAAAGTTCTGCCGCATCAGGAAGTTGGGTTTTCCCGATGCGGCAGATTCTGAAAATCTATGCCGAGATTCTTTTTTTCAGCTTGCGCTGCATTCTCGCTGCCAGTACAGTTTCTCTTCTGTATACGAATGTGTACATTACCGTGCCCAAAGCGATTCCTGTCATGACATCGAACACGGAATGCTGTTTGATGAACATGGTGGACAGAATGATGGAAAATGCCAATACACCGGAAGCAATCCGGATGCCTTTCTTACGTTCCAGCTCTGCGCTGCGGATCACAGCGAAATGGGCGCCCATGGAATTATATACATGGATGCTGGGCCAGAGGTTGGTAGGAGTGTCAACGCTCCACAGATGAGCAACTGCCTGTGTAAAAATATTGTCACGGGGCATCTGTGCCAGTCTCAGGTGATGACCGTTGGGCCACAACGTGGATATAATAAGGAAAATGGTCATACCAGTGAACAGAAATACACAGGATCTGTAGTACTCCTGCTTGTTTTTGAAAAAAAGGAACATAACCACCAATGCCACATAGGCAAACCACAGCAGATACGGAACCACAAATATCTCACAGAAAGGAATATAATCATCCGCAGTCACATGGATAATCTGATAATTTTTCGTATTGGTCCGCTCCAGCCACGCAAACCAGATTAAGTAGATCGGCATGTAAATCAGTAAGGGAATTCCATGTCTGTATTTTTCGTAAAATCGTTTTAATGTATTCATTTCAGAACCTGTCCTTTTCACTATTTCTCTGTTTCGGATAACCGCCGCATCTGGTTGGCCTCGTGTTTGCCAGGAGGTTATAGTATATCCGTTGATCATTTTATAGTATAATCTTAAAAGAAGAAATAGCAAGACCTTTTTTTACTTCTTTAGGATTCTTTAGAATTTCTTAATACTTGTCATAGAGATCATCCGTATGGCATCCTTCTCGCAGGTAACGCAGATCCGGCTGCTTTTGCGGGTGACCTCTCCGTCAGTATGGACCCAGAGAGGCAGGGTGGTTTCAATGGTCAGCTTCCTGGCCTTGTAGGCGGAGATTCCGTCAAAGCGGTAGTGTTTTCCCCGGAAAGCGGTGGGCAGGGCGAAAAGGATCAAAAGCTTGGACAGATCGCCCACGGCACACATATTCAGGAGACCGTCCCCTGCGTCCGCATCGGGGGCAAACATAAAGCCGCCGCCCTCGAAACGGTGGAGCATGCAGGCGATAAAGAGCATATTTCCGATGTCCGCAGTTTCCCCCTCACCCAGGATCAGCTTTCCGGACACGGCTCTGGCGGCAAAAAGCTGCTTTAAAGCAATCCCCAGATAAGTCAGTTTTCCCAGGCCCAGTCTGTTCATGATGCGTTTTATTCCGGAGTGCAGAGCCTCCTCACAGACTGCCGCGTCGAATCCGATTCCGCAGCTGACAGCAAAGCGGCGCTTTTCTCCGTCCGGATAAATCACGGTTCCCAAGTCCATGGGGCTGGCGAATCCGGAGTCCAGGATGATATCCAAGGCATCGGAAGGGTTTCGGGGAAGCTTCAGATCTCTGGCCAGGTCATTGCTGGAGCCGGTGGGAATGTACCCCAGGGTAATGCGTGAGGGGGCTATAAGCCCCTGCAGAACTTCATTGACCGTACCGTCTCCGCCCAGTATGATCAGGGAAAGCGGTTCCTGTGTGCCGGAGGTGATCTTTTCGGCGATTCGGACAGCGTCTCCGGCTTTTTCCGAAAACCAGGGACGATAGGAAATCTCCCTGGCCCGGAGAGCCGGTTCGATCTGTCTGCTCCATATGCGCAGACCCCTGCCGGAACGGGAGACCGGGTTGATAATGATATGATACATGGCAAATCCTCTGCTTTCGTAAGGGAAGTGTAATCAATAATGTGCTGAAGGCACGATTCTATTTTAGCAGGAAGACAGAATTTCGTAAACCCTAAATTTTTTGTTTGCAATCTTGCCAATCTATGATATAATCGACCGTATGTCAACAAAAAGAACAAAAACTGGAAATGGCGGTTGCGGAACTGGAATGGAGGAAGCGGAATGTATTCTTTGGATGAAGTGAAAAAAGTAGACCCTGAAATTGCACAGGCTATTGCGGATGAACAGGAAAGGCAGAACAGCCATATCGAGTTGATTGCCTCCGAAAACTGGGTGAGCAAGGCTGTGATGGCTGCTATGGGAAGCCCTCTTACCAATAAATACGCGGAAGGATATCCCGGAAAAAGATACTATGGCGGCTGCGAATGCGTGGATGTGGTGGAGAATCTGGCAATAGAGCGCGCAAAAGAATTATTCGGCTGCGAATATGCCAATGTACAGCCCCATTCAGGTGCGCAGGCCAATATGGCGGTCCAGTTTGCCGTGTGCAGGCCCGGAGATACTGTTATGGGCATGAATTTGGACCACGGCGGACATCTGACCCACGGAAGTCCGGTGAATATGTCCGGAAAGTATTTTCACATTGTTCCTTACGGCGTAAATGACGACGGATTTATTGATTATGACGAATTGCGCAGGATCGCCCTGGAGGCAAAGCCGAGGATGATCATTGCAGGCGCATCGGCCTATGCCAGAACCATCGATTTTCAGAAATTCCGTGAAGTGGCGGACGAGGTGGGCGCATTTCTTATGGTGGACATGGCGCATATTGCAGGACTGGTGGCGGCAGGTCTTCATCCGAGCCCCATTCCCTATGCCGATGTGACTACCACGACAACCCATAAGACACTGCGCGGGCCCAGGGGCGGACTGATTTTGTCCAGCAAGGCGGTAAATGACAAGTACAATTTCAACAAGGCCATCTTCCCCGGTATTCAGGGAGGACCATTGATGCATGTGATCGCAGCCAAGGCCGTCTGTTTTAAAGAAGCCTTGGCGGACGATTTCAAGATATACCAGAAGAATATTGTGGACAATGCGCAGGCTCTTTGCAGGGGACTTCTGGAGCGCGGCGTAAAGATCGTATCCGGCGGGACAGATAACCATCTGATGCTGGTAGATCTGACCAATTGCGGCGTCACCGGCAAGGCGGCGGAGAAGCTTCTGGATGCGGCACATATTACCTGCAATAAAAATACGATTCCCAATGACCCCCAGTCGCCTTTCGTGACCAGCGGTATCCGTCTGGGGACGCCGGCTGTCACATCGAGAGGAATGAATACGGCGGATATGGACAGTATTGCACAGGCCATCGCGCTGGTGCTTCAGGGCGGCGAGGAGAAGATTCCCGAAGCCAGGGCTATTGTACAGACGCTGACGGATAAATACCCGCTAATATAGGGGCCGGGCGATTCCGGAGAAAAAGGAGAAGAACGATGATTAAGATAGCAGTGCTTGGATACGGAACGGTGGGCAGCGGAGTTGTGGAGGTTATTGCGCGCAATCAGGCCAGAGTACTCGAAAGTGCCGGAGAGGAGATAGCGGTCAAATACATTCTGGATCTGAGAGAATTTCCCGGCGATCCTTTCGAGGACAAGGTAATACATGATTTCAGTACGATATTGAATGACGCAGAGATCAGCATTGTCTGTGAGACCATGGGAGGTGTGGGCCCTGCTTATCAATTTACAAAGCAGGCGCTGGAAGCGGGAAAAAGCGTATGCACTTCCAATAAAGAACTGGTGGCAAAGCACGGAACCGAGCTGTTATCCATTGCCGCAGACAGGCACTGCAATTATCTGTTTGAGGCAAGCGTCGGGGGAGGTATCCCGATTATACGCCCTATTAGTACTTCGCTGACGGCAGAGCAGATAGAATCCGTGACAGGCATCTTAAACGGCACCACGAATTATATACTGACAAAAATGGAGACGGAACACGCAGACTACCACGATGTCTTAAAATTGGCCCAGGAGCTGGGGTATGCGGAGCGCAATCCGGAGGCTGACGTGGAAGGACATGATGCCGGCCGCAAAATCGCAATCCTGACCGCTCTGGTGACGGGCCGGGAGGTGGATGCGGAGAAGATTTACACGGAAGGGATCACGGGGATTTGCTCTGCGGATTTTGTATTTGCATCTGAAAAGGGGATGAAAATTAAACTGCTGGCCAGGAGCAGGATCCGGGAGGATGGGAAGATTTCCGTGCTTGTGGCGCCTTTTATGATTCCGTTGGAGCATCCGCTCTCCTCAGTGGACGATGTGTTCAACGGCGTGGTGCTCACCGGCAATATGCTGGGAGATACGCTGTTTTACGGACGGGGGGCAGGAAAGCTGCCCACAGCCAGCGCAGTAGCTGCGGATGTGATAGACTGTGCCCGGAATCAGGGCAGGACAATCATGCGGGGCTGGGGTCCGGAGAAAGCAGAGATGGCGGATGCGGCAGAGGAGGAGAGACGCTTTTTCGTAAGGTGCGCCGCGTCTGCGGCATCGCAGGTGGCGGAAGCATTTTGGGGAAAAGACAATACAGAAGCTTCGGAAGGGATTTTCCTTGCAGAAGAGTTCGGATTTTTTACTCCGGTGATCAGGGAGAAGGATTTCCGGGAAAAATGCCGGGAGCTGGGAGAATGTGTTTCAGGCGCGATACGGCTGTTGTAAGATGCAGAGCAGATAATAAAGGGTCAGAGGTGTTAAAATGTCAAAAGTAGTGAAATTCGGCGGAAGCTCGCTGGCAAGCGCAGAGCAGTTCAAAAAGGTCAGCGATATTATACACAGCGACAGGGAAAGGCGGTATGTGGTACCGTCCGCACCGGGGAAGCGCTTTCCGGAAGACACAAAGGTGACAGATATGCTGTACGCCTGTTATGATCTGGCAGAGACGGATCAGGATTTCGAAGAGGCGCTTTTGGCTATCGAGATGAGATATAACGAAATTATTCAGGGCCTTGGACTGTCTCTTTGTCTTGAAGAAGAATTCGAAACCATCCGGAAAAATTTCAGAGAAAAAGCCGGAAGCAATTATGCGGCGTCCAGAGGGGAGTATTTGAACGGGATTATTCTGGCCGCATATCTGGATTTCACCTTCATCGATGCGGCGGAGGTGATCTGTTTTGACGAAGAGGGCGTATTTGACCAGGATAAGACGAATAAGCTGCTGGCGCCCAGACTGGCAGAGTGCGATTATGCGGTGATTCCCGGATTTTACGGCTCCATGCCTGATAAAACGGTGAAGACATTCTCCCGGGGCGGTTCCGATATAACGGGTTCCATCGTGGCAAGGGCAGCCCAGGCGGATGTGTATGAGAACTGGACGGATGTGTCTGGGGTTCTGGTTACGGATCCCCATATCGTGAAAAATCCGAAAAAAATCGATGTCATTACATACAGAGAGCTGAGGGAGCTTTCCTATATGGGCGCAGGTGTGCTGCATGAGGACTCCATTTTTCCGGTGCGACAGGACAATATTCCCATCAACATCCGCAATACCAATGCGCCTGAGGACAGCGGTACCTGGATTGTGGGCAGTACCTGTCAGAAATCCAAGTATGTCATTACCGGGATTGCGGGGAAGAAGGGATTCTGCTGTGTCAATATTGAGAAGGACCAGATGAACAGCGAAATCGGTTTCGGCAGGAAGGTTCTGGGCGCCTTTGAGGAGAACGGAATTTCTTTCGAGCATATTCCTTCCGGCATCGATACGCTGACTGTGTTCGTACATCAGGACGAATTTATCGATAAGGAGCAGAAGGTGGCGGCCTGTCTGTACAGAGTGGCGAAGCCGGATGCCATCGAAATAGAGGCGGATCTGGCGCTGATTGCCGTTGTGGGAAGAGGGATGAAGTCCACAAGGGGAACTGCGGGAAGAATTTTTTCTGCGCTGGCCCATGCAAATGTAAATGTCAAAATGATTGACCAGGGATCGTCGGAGCTGAATATCATTATCGGAGTGGCAAATGACGAGTTTGAGACGGCAATCAGGGCGATTTACGATATCTTTGTCTTGACGAATCTTTAGATAAATGCCGCCCATATTCGACAAATTTTGTAGGATTTGTAGAAATATCTGGAAATATGCTATTCTGTGTTGACAGACGGGAAGTTGGGCAATATAATAGAGTCATCATTCTTCCATTGATATACAGAAGAGATAAAATGCGAATGTGTGGGATTTTGTATATGCAAATGATGAGAAATACGCAAAGATAAAGTGGAGGATATAGGGAAATGGGCAAAAGCTCATTTCCCATTCTTTTGTATAGAGGCAGAGTACATAAGGCACTGGGACGAAGAGAGGAGATCTATGGACGGCAAAAAAGAACTGGACCGTCAGAAGAGGGAAGATAGAAGAAAACGACGGATACGGAATCAGATCATGGCATATATCGTGATGGTAGTGTTTATTCTGGTGCTGGCGGCAGGAATTGTCCTGGGGGTAAACTGGCTGTTGAAGGAGCAGAAGGATGTGCAGCAACGGGAGCAGGAACAGCATCAGGAGGAACAGCAGGAAAAGCAGGATATGATAGAGGATCTTTTATCTTCGGAGGAGGAGATCATTGCGACGCCGGAACCTGCGCCCGAAGCGTCGGAACCTACACCTGAAGAGCGTCTGGAGGAGCTTGTGAATGCCGGAATCGGGACCATGTCTCTGGAGGATAAGGTGGCGGGGCTGTTTATCGTGACACCCGAGACCATCACCGGAGTAAGTACCGTGGTCCAGGCAGGGGAAGGCACGCAGCAGGCCCTGGCCGAGCATCCTGTGGGGGGCCTGATCTATTTCGCGGAAAATATTCAGTCCGAAGCGCAGCTGAAAGAGATGCTCGGCAATACGAAGCAATATGCGGAATATCCGCTTTTCCTCGCAGTGGATGAAGAGGGCGGCAGTGTGGCCAGGGTGGCTTCGGCGGGCATCGGCCAGGAGATTAGTCCGGCAGGAGAAATCGGAGCTACCGGGGATCCGCAGAATGCTTACAATGCAGGCGTCGCCATCGGAAGCACTCTGGCGGGTTTGGGCTTCAATCTTGATTTTGCTCCGGTGGCGGATTTGGCCAATGTAGAAGGCAGTATTATGGAAGGGCGCTCCTATGGGGCCGATGCGGGAATGGTGTCAGGATTTGTCACCGCCATGATGAGAGGCCTGGAGGAGCAGAACGTGACCGCATGTCTGAAGCATTTTCCGGGAATCGGCAGTACGGGCCAGGATACACACAATGGAATGGCGACAACAGATCGGACGGCGGAGCAGTTTTGGGCAGATGAGCTGGCAGTATTCCAGGCAGGGATAGACGGTGGAGCGAATATGATCATGATCGGACATATGGCGGCGCCGGCATTGACGGGAGACAGTGAGCCCAGTATTTTCTCCAAAGCGCTGGTCACGGATATTCTGCGGGATCGGATGGGATTTGAGGGAGTCGTTATCACGGACGCGCTGAATATGAAGGCCATCTCCGAATACTACGGAGCGGATGAAGCGGCGATTATGGCAGTTCTGGCGGGCTGCGATATGCTTCTGATGCCGGAGGATTATGAGAAGGCTTACAACGGTGTACTGCAGGCGGTGTCGGAGGGCAATATTTCCGAGGAAAGAATTAATGATTCTCTCCGGCGTATCTACAGAATCAAATATGCCGGAATGATTGAATAATAAAAACTCAAAAGCGGGGGCAGAAATGTTCCTGCTTTTTCATTATTTTTTATATGCGTGAGCATAAATTAGGGGTGGTAGAAAACGGCAAATTGGAGTAAAATAATAAAGAATGTCAAATGCAGTCCCGATGCGGAGACGCAAAGAGGCAATGGGGCTTGGAAGAGCGCGGGCCGGATATGGCTGAATTAGAGGAGGTATGGATGTGAAACTGGTGGATTTGCTGGAAAAAACAGACTATGAATGTATACATGGAAGCCTTGACAGGGAGGTATCTGCGGTAATATATGATTCCAGAAAGGTGATTTCGGGATGTCTCTTTGTCTGTATTATAGGGGCCAATTTTGACAGCCATGATTTTGCCGCTGAGGCTGTGGCAAAGGGTGCTGGCGTACTGGTGGTCTCCGAACCGGTGAAGGGAGTGGAAGGGAAGGATGTGACTGTGATCCGGGTGGAGAATACCAGATATGCCATGGCCTATATCTCGGCAGTCTGGTTCGGGCATCCGGCAGAGAAGCTAAAGGTAATCGGAATTACGGGTACGAAGGGGAAGAGCACCACAGCTTGTCTGGTAAAATCCGTTCTGGAACATGCCGGTTTTAAAGTGGGGCTGATCGGAACCATTGAAACAGTCATCGGCGATACTCATATTCCTGCTGACGCTACCACGCCGGAATCCTGGCTGCTGCAGGAGGACTTTGCCAAAATGGCGGAGGCAGGGCTGGATATGGTGGTTATGGAGGTGTCTTCCCAGGCGCTGAAACTGCACCGTACCCAGGGATTTGTTTTTGATTACGGTATCTTTACGAATCTGGAGCCGGATCATATCGCACCCAATGAGCATGCCAGCTTTGAGGAATATCTGGCCTGCAAGAGCCTTTTGTTCAGACAATGCAGGGTCGGCATTGTGAACAGCGATGATGTTCATTCGGAGAAGATTCTGGAAGGACATACCTGCCAGGTAGAAACTTTCGGCCTGGGGGACGATTGTATGCTTCGGGCAGGGGATCTGGAGCTGGTGCATACGCCCGGTGAGTTGGGCGTAAGTTTTCGTGTGGCCGGTCTGATGGATTTTGACGTGGAAGTGCCTTCGCCGGGACGGTTCAGCGTCTACAATGCCTTGTGTGCCATTGCCATATGCCGTCATTTTAAAGTATCCATAGAAGACATACGGTGCGGACTGAAGGATGCCAGGGTAAAGGGGCGCATAGAGAAAGTGAAGATTTCGGATAAATTTACGCTGCTGATCGACTATGCCCATAATGCCATGTCTCTGGAGAGCCTGTTGACCACGCTGCGGGAATATCAGCCGGGAAGGCTGGTGTGTATGTTCGGCTGCGGCGGCAACCGCTCGAAACTGCGGCGTTATGAGATGGGGGAGGTCAGCGGCAGGCTGGCAGACTTTACGGTGATCACTTCCGACAATCCCCGTTTCGAGGAACCTTCAGACATCATCAGGGATATCAAAGAGGGCATTGAACGGACGGATGGGAAATATGTGGAAATCTGCGACAGAAGGGAAGCGATTGCCTATGTCATCTCCAATGCAAGAGAGGGAGATCTGATCGTGCTGGCAGGAAAGGGACATGAGGATTATCAGGAGATCCGGGGGATTAAATATCCCATGGACGAGAGAGTGATTATCCGGGAATTATTAGACAAAGGATTGAAACATATTTAGGCCGGGAGTGTTTCCGGCGCCGGGCGGGGGTATAATCGTGAGTGAGCTATATGCAGATATTATTGTAGATATTTCACATGAGAAGCTGGATAAGCCTTTTCAATATCGTGTGCCGGAGCGGCTGAAAGGCCTGCTGGAAACAGGAATGTGTGTGGAAGTTCCCTTCGGGGTTGCCAACAGGCTGTTAAAGGGATATTGTATCGGGATCGGGGAAGTATGCAGGTTTGATCCCGGCAGAATAAAAGAGATTCGGGGAATCGTAAAAGGCGGTGTGGGCATAGAGGACAAAATGATCGCTCTGGCCGGGTGGATCCGCAGGAATTATGGTTCTACCATGATACAGGCATTAAAGACGGTCCTGCCGGTGAAAAAGTCAGTCAGAAGGCCGGAACATAAAACCATCCTCCGGATTCTGGGCAGAGAAGAAATTCTCTCTCTGACAGGGGAATGCGGGAGGAAAAAACAGGTCGCAAAGGAGAGACTTTTGCAGGAACTGGCCGATCATGAGTCCATTCCCTATGCATGGGTAACCGGTAAGCTGGGGGTGTCGGCCCAGACTGTCAGCAGTCTGGAAAAGGCGGGTGTGATCCGTATATTGAGAAGCGATGTCTTCAGGAATCCGGTGAAGGCGGGAATGGAAGAGCGGCATTCCATGGACGAAAAACAGGCCAGGACACTCAGCGCCGGCCAGCGGAATATTGTGGAAGAGGTGCTGGCGGATTTCGACGGGGGAAACCCGGATGTCTATCTGCTGCATGGAATCACCGGAAGCGGGAAGACGGAAGTCTATATGGAGCTGGCGCAGGAGATGGTTGCCAGGGGCAGACAGGCAATTGTGCTGATACCGGAGATTGCGCTGACCTACCAGACGCTGCTGCGGTTTTATGGAAGATTTGGAGATCGTGTCAGCGTTATGAATTCAAATCTCTCGGCCGGGGAAAAATATGATCAGTGCGAACGGGCCCGAAACGGGGAGATCAATGTGATTATCGGTCCGAGATCGGCTCTGTTTACGCCTTTTCCCAGCCTGGGGATCATTATTATAGACGAGGAGCATGAGAGCAGCTATAAAAGCGAGTCTGCGCCCAAGTATCACGCCAGAGAGACGGCAATGGAGGTAGCAAGGCTCCACGGGGCCAGCGTAATGCTGGGTTCTGCCACACCTTCCCTGGAAGCCTATTACCGGGCGGAAATAGGAGAGTATAAGCTTTTCACATTAAAGGAGCGGCTGACGGGAGGCGGGCTGCCCAGGGTGCATATCGTGGATCTGAGGCAGGAGCTGAAGGAAGGCAACGGCTCTGTCTTCAGCAGGAAACTGCAGGAGCTGCTTAAAGAGCGGCTGTTGAAAAGGGAGCAAAGTATTCTATTCCTGAACCGGCGGGGATATGCAGGTTTTGTGTCCTGCAGAGCCTGCGGTCATGTGATGAAATGCCCCCACTGTGACGTTTCTCTGTCGGAGCATAACGGCGAGAGGCTGATCTGCCATTACTGCGGACACAGTGAGAGAAAACCGAAGCTATGTCCGCACTGCGGCTCGAAATATATCAGCGGTTTCCGTGCGGGTACACAGCAGGTGGAGGAGAAGCTGAAAGTCCTGTTTCCGGAAGCGCGCACATTGCGGATGGATGCCGATACCACCCGGAATAAAGGCAGCTATGAGAAGATTTTAGCCGCATTTGCCAACCGGGAGGCGGATGTGCTCATCGGGACCCAGATGATAGTAAAGGGACATGATTTTCCTCATGTGACATTGGTGGGGGTATTGGCGGCGGATCTGTCGCTGAATGTAAGCGATTATCGGGCGGGAGAGCGAACCTTTCAATTGCTGACCCAGGCGGTAGGCCGTGCGGGACGGGGAAGCCTGGCAGGGGAAGCTGTCATACAGACCTACCAGCCGGATCATTATGCGGTGGTGCGCGCGGCAAGTCAGAATTACGAGAAATTCTACGGAGAAGAAATCATATACCGTGAAATGGTGGGGTATCCGCCGGTGTCCAATATGCTTGCCGTGCAGATCTTTTCAAAGGATGAAGGACAGGGCAGCCGGCTGGCCGGAAGGCTTTCCGCCATAGTGAGGGAGCATTTTGCGGTCAGGGAGGAAGGAGCGGCGCGGGCAGGCAGGTGGGGAATGGCAGGAGAAGAACCGCCGCTGCAGATCATCGGCCCGGCGCCGGCTTCCATCGGCAGAATTAATGATATTTTTAGATTTGTGTTCTATGTGAAAAGTCCAAAGTATGATAAACTGGTACAGATAAAGGATATGCTGGAAGAACGGATGCAAAAGCAGCCTCCGGCAGGTGATCTTATGGTACAGTTTGATTTTAATCCAATACATATAATGTAAAAGGGAAGGGATGGAAAAATGGCAATCAGGAATATACGTGAAATAGGAGAAGAGGTTCTGACAAAAAAATGCAAGATGGTGACGGAGATGACACCGCGCACCAGAGAGCTGATTGAGGATATGCTGGATACCATGTATGAGGCCAACGGCGTGGGGCTGGCAGCGCCTCAGGTGGGGATTCTGAAGCGGATTGTGGTGATCGACACCACGGGAGAAGACCCGCATATTCTGATCAATCCCAGGATCGTGGAGAGCAGCGGCGAGCAGACGGGACAGGAGGGATGCCTGAGCGTGCCGGGCAAGACAGGGCAGGTTACCAGACCCAACTATGTCAAGGCCGTGGCGCTGGATGTGAATATGAAGGAATATGAGCTGGAGGGAACAGAGCTTCTGGCCCGGGCGATCTGCCATGAGTTGGATCATCTGGAGGGGCATCTGTATGTGGAAAAGGCGGAGGGCCCCCTGCAGGATACCGTCATGGAGGATGAAGAAGAGGAATAAAAGCGGAGGTGCTGGTATGAAGATTGTATTTATGGGTACGCCCGATTTTGCAAGGGCGGCTTTGGAGGCCCTGATTGAAGCGGGACATGAGATTACGGCGGTAGTGACCCAGCCGGACAAGGCAAAGGGGCGGAGCAAAGAGCCGGTAGCGTCTCCTGTGAAGGTATGTGCCTGCAGCCATGGAATTCCGGTACTGCAGCCGCGGCGCATTAAGAAGCCGGAGGAGATGGATAAGCTGCGGCAATATCCGGCAGAACTCTATGTGGTGGCGGCATTCGGACAGATTCTCTCCCGGGAGATTCTGGATATACCTCCGTACGGCTGTCTGAATATCCATGCCTCGCTGCTTCCAAAATATCGGGGCACATCTCCGATTCAGCATGTGATTCTGGACGGGGAGGAGAAGACGGGCATCACGATTATGCAGATGGATGCGGGAGTGGATACAGGCGATATGCTTTATAAAAAGGAGATTGCCATATCTGAGGAGGACAATTACGAGACACTTCATGATAAATTGGCGATATTGGGCGGACAGGCCATAACAGAGGCGCTTTCTCTTTTGGAAGAGGGGAAACTGATTCCGGAGAAGCAGCAGGAGGAGCAAAGCTGCTATGCGCCTCTGATCGAAAAGGAGATGGGAGAGATCGACTTTACGCAGGGGGCCATGGCGGTTGACCGCAGGATACGGGGCTTGACACCCTGGCCCAGCGCCTATACCAGCTATCGGGGCAGGCAGCTGAAAATATGGCGTGCAAAGCCGGTCTATGCCGCAGATACTTTTGCCGGGACACCGGGAGAAATCCTCAAGGTGGAGAAGGACTGCATCACAGTGGCTGCGGGAGAAGGAGTTCTGTGCATCTATGAGCTTCAGCTGGAGGGCAGAAAGCGGATGTCTGCGCATGATTTTCTCTTGGGTGTCAGAATGGAGCCCGGAGAGAAATTGGGAGAATGATTTCACGGAGGCTGGCGTCTTTATATCCGCGGGCGTAAATATCCGGCGGGAAACGATTGGAAAGGAAGGATGAGAAATGGGTATGTTTTATTGGGATCCTACGTATATTCTGGTTTTGGCGGGTATGGTGATCTGTCTGGGGGCCAGCGCCATGGTGAACAGTGCCATGCGTAAATACAGCAAAGTGCGCAATGGCGGCGGAATCACGGGAGCAGAGGCAGCCAGGCGGATTTTGAATAATGAGGGATTGTATCAGGTGCAGATAGAATGCCTGAAATCGGGCAGCGGAGACCATTATGATCCACGTACCAATACAGTACGGCTGTCCTATGACAATTATAATCAGCCTTCGGTGACCGCAGTGGGGGTGGCTGCCCATGAATGCGGGCATGCCATCCAGCATGCGAAAGGCTATGCCCCGCTGAATTTCCGCTCTGCGCTGGTACCGGTGGCCAATATCGGCAGCAGGCTGGGAATGCCGCTTATCTTGCTGGGAGTGATTTTAAGCTGGAATCAGGTACTGATCGAGATCGGCATCTGGGCCTTTGCGCTGGCCGTATTATTCCAGCTGGTGACGCTGCCGGTGGAATTCAATGCCTCGGCCAGGGCGGTGGCGAAGATTGACCAGTACGGCCTGCTTTCCGCGGAAGAAACCAGGGGCTGCAAAAAGGTCCTGACAGCGGCGGCAATGACTTATGTGGCAGCGGCGGCATCCGCCATTTTACAGCTTCTGCGGCTGGTATTGCTGTTTGGAGGAAACCGCAGAAGGGACGATTAAGAGGAACGGACAGGCAAATGGGACAGGAGGCGGCCATATGAACGGCAGAGAGCTTGTTTTGGATATATTGCTGACATTGGAGCGGGATAAGGAATATTCCCACAGATTGATTAAATCCGCTCTGGACAAGGTGGATTATCTGGAGAGCAGGCAGAAGGCATTTATCAAGCGGCTGGCAGAAGGAACGCTGGAGAGGCAGCTGGAGCTGGATTATTACCTGGACTGTTATTCCACTGTGAGTGTGAAGAAGATGAAGCCGCTGATCCGCTGCCTGATGCGTATGAGTGTCTATCAGCTGCTCTATATGGACACCGTTCCCGATTCTGCCGTATGCAATGAGGCATGTAAGCTTGCCGCAAAGAGGGGATTCGGGAATCTGAAAGGTTTTGTGAACGGTGTTCTGCGCAGGATCTCCGCCGGGAAGCAGGCGCTTCCTATGCCGGATGAGAAGAAAGAGCCGTTGCATTATCTGTCTGTCCGCTATTCCATGCCGGAATGGCTGATAGAGTTGTGGATGGAAGAATACGGCAGGGAGATTACGGTAACACTTTTAGAGGCATTGTTGGAGATTCATCCGGTTTCTCTTCGTTTTTCCCTGCGCATGACCGGACAGGAGCGTGAGATTGTCTGTGAACAGATGCGCAAAAGGGGCGTGGAGATTATTCCCGGTTCTTATTTGCCCTACGTGGTTCTGGCGGAACATACGGAGAATCCGGCTGAGCTGCCGGGATTCGACAGGGGGCTGTTTATGGTGCAGGATGTGAGTTCAGCATTGGCTGTGGAGGCGGCGGGAATCCGGGACGGGGACTTTGTGGTGGATGTATGTGCCGCCCCGGGAGGAAAGAGCGCGCTGGCGGCACAGAGGGCGGGAGGCGGCAGAGTGCTGGCCAGGGATGTCTCGGAGGAAAAGGCGGAGCGTATCCGGGAAAATATCAGCCGCATGGGTATCGGAAATGTGGATGTACAGGTTTATGACGGCGCCGTACAGGATGAAAGTCTTAAGGGAAAGGCAGATGTGGTGCTTCTGGACGTGCCCTGTTCGGGACTGGGGGTCATAGGCAAAAAGCGGGATATAAAATATCGCGTGACGCCGCAGACCCTGGAAGAGGTCTGCGCGCTGCAGCGCCGGATTGTCCGGGCATCGGCTGCTTATGTAAAGCAGGGCGGGATTCTGCTCTACAGCACCTGTACCATTCACGGCAGGGAAAACGAAGAAATGGTTGCCTTCATCACGCGGGAGCTTGGATTGGAACCTGTGTCTTTGGAGGGACGCCTTCCGGAGGCCGTGCTGGAACAAAAGAGGCTGTTGGAGAGAAAGCGCGAAGAAGCGGGAAAGCTTTCACAGGCCGGGCTTACCAGTGAGGAATGCGGTGCCTGTCTTCAGCTTCTGCCGGGATATATGGAAGCGGACGGATTCTTTCTGGCCTGTTTCCGGCAGCCCTGAGCGGAAGACACCGTTCTAACCGGGAGTGTGCGTATGCCTGACGGCTGGCAGCTCTTTAAGGGAACTCGGACAGGACAAGAGTGTGCGGATGGACTGCAGAGATGCGGGATTACGGGGAAGATAGATGGAAAAAGAGACGGAGAGTACAGTTTTAGGGAAGATGGATATCAAATCTCTCACATTGCAGGAACTGACGCAGGAGCTTGGCGCGAGAGGCGAGAAATCATATCGGGCCAGGCAGATGTATGAGTGGATGCATGTCAGGCTGGCCAGAAGTTTTGATGAGATGACGGTTCTGTCAAAAGATTTCAGGGAAGAATGTAAAAAGAGATATTTATATATCGTTCTGCGTGCAGTCCGTATCCAGGAGTCAAAGATCGACGGGACGAAAAAGTTTTTATTTGAACTTGCAGACGGCAGTGTGGTGGAAAGCGTGTGGATGAAGTATAAGCATGGGAACAGCGTATGTATTTCTTCCCAGGTGGGCTGCAGAATGGGCTGCAGATTCTGTGCCTCTACGCTGGACGGCCTGGAACGGAATCTGACGGCCTCGGAAATGCTGGATCAGGTATATGCCATTACATTGCTGACCGGAGAACGGGTGAGTAATGTAGTGGTCATGGGGACAGGGGAACCGCTGGATAATTATGAAAATCTTGTGAGATTTCTGAAGATGCTTACGGATGAAAACGGCCTTCACATCAGCCAGAGGAATATTACGGTATCTACCTGCGGCCTGGTGCCGCAGATGCGGAGACTGGCAGAGGAAAAGCTGCAGATTACGCTGGCCCTGTCGCTGCATGCTCCCACGGATGAAAAGCGGCGGCGCCTGATGCCCATAGCCAATCGGTATTCCATAAAGGAATTGATGGAGGCATGTCAATACTATTTTGGGCTGACAGGCAGGCGGATTACCCTCGAGTACAGCCTGGCTGCGGGAGTGAACGATACCGAGGAGGACGCGATGCAGCTGACCAGGCTTGCGAAGCCTTTGCACTGCCATATCAATCTGATCCCTGTAAATCCTGTAAAGGAGTGTCATTTTCAGCGGACGGAAGCGCTTGGAATCAGAGCTTTTCAAAATATACTTGAAAAAAATGAAATAAATGGTACTATTAGAAGGGAAATGGGAAAGGACATAGACGGCGCCTGCGGGCAGCTGCGGCGAAGGCATATGTCGGCCCTGCAGGACATTGGAGGAAATGAAACGTGTTGAAGACGTTTTCCATGACGGATATTGGCAGGAAGAGAAAATTAAATCAGGATTATGTATATTCATCTGAGCAGCCTGTGGGTAATCTGCCGAATTTATTTTTGGTGGCAGACGGTATGGGCGGCCACAATGCGGGAGATTACGCTTCTCAGGTCGCGGTGGAGACCATGGTAGAACGGATTGCAGATTCCCAGGAGACGGATATTCTGCGTATTTTTGATATGGCTGTCCAGGCGGCAAACAGGCGGATCCGGGAGCTTGGGGCCCGTTCGCGGGAGCTGGAGGGCATGGGTACTACGATGGTGGCCGCATGCTGCCGGGAAGGCACTGTATATGTCGCAAATGTAGGCGACAGCAGGCTGTATGTGGTGAATCGTTTTGGATTACGCCAGATTACCAGAGATCACTCCTGGGTGGAGGAAATGGTGCAAAGGGGCGGGATCGGCAGAGAGGAAGCGCGAAATCATCCGGACAAGAATATCATTACCAGGGCTGTGGGAGCGGAGGATACTGTGAAGGCGGACTTTTTTACCGTCCGGCTGGAGGCAGGAGATGAGATTTTGATGTGCACGGACGGACTGACCAATATGCTGGAGGACGAGGAAATCCGAATGATACTGGATGGAGCCCGGGATATAGTGGAGAAGACACAGGAGCTTGTCAGAGCGGCTAATGAGAATGGCGGCAGGGACAATATCAGTGTGATTTTGATAGAACCTCTGGAGTAAAGAATGGAGAGCATATATGGTTAAGATTGGAATGATGATTGGCGACCGTTATGAGATATTGGAGAAGATCGGTACCGGCGGCATGTCGGATGTATATAAGGCAAAATGCCACAAATTGAATCGTTTTGTGGCCATCAAGGTTCTGAAGCAGGAATTCAGTGAGAATGCGAATTTTGTGTCCAAATTCCGTACGGAGGCGCAGGCGGCGGCAGGTCTGATGCATCCCAACATCGTGAATGTGTACGATGTGGGAGAGGAAGACGACATTTACTATATTGTCATGGAACTGGTTGAGGGGATCACTCTCAAGAAATATATTGAAAAGAAAGCCAGACTGTCTTTTAAGGAGGCGGTCAGTATTGCGATACAGGTGAGTATGGGAATTGAGGCTGCCCATAACAACCATATAATCCACAGGGATATCAAACCGCAGAATATTATCATATCCAAGGACGGCAAGGTCAAAGTGACGGACTTCGGTATTGCCAAGGCTGCTACCAGCAATACCATTACATCCAATGTGATGGGGTCCGTCCACTATACCTCTCCGGAGCAGGCCAGGGGCGGATACAGCGATGAGAAAAGTGATATTTATTCTCTGGGAATTACCATATTTGAAATGCTTACCGGCAGAGTGCCGTTTAACGGGGAGACCACTGTAGCCATTGCCATCAAGCATATACAGGAAGAGCTGCCCTCGCCGAAAGAATTTGTTCCGGAGATTCCCAACAGTGTGGAAGGCATTGTGATAAAATGTTGTGAGAAGTCTCCGGATCGCAGATATCAGAACATGCAGGAATTGATCGCGGATCTGAAACAGTCGCTGATGAATCCGGACGAAGATTTTGTGGTGCGCAATGATCCGGACATGAAAGGCGGCACCCGCATGATCTCTGATCGCGACAGAGAACAGATAAAACGGCGTACCGTATATCAGGAGACAAACAACCGTAATTACGGATATGATGACCATGATGAATCCTTGCGTCTCAGGTCTGATTCCGAAGCAGTGTATGAGGAAGAGCCTGAGATGGAGGATGATGACGAGTACGATTATAATCCCAAGATGGAGAAGGTGACGACTTTTCTGGCTCTGATGGGCGGCATTGTTTTCTGTGTGGTGGCCATCATTCTGGCAGTAAAGGTATTCGGCGGCCGCAGCGGCGGGGAGCATTCCTCGGAAAGTCCCATAATAACATCGGAGCCTTCCGATGAAACTTCCGAAAGCAGCAAGACGGAGGATCCCAAAGTGAAAATGCCCACTGTGGTGGGGAAAAGCGTAGAGGAAGCCAGAAATGCGCTGACGGATCTGGGGCTGAAGTCGGAAGTGGAATATCAGGAGTCGGATGAGGTGGAAGCCGGGCAGGTGATGGAGGCCGATACCGAGGAGGGCACGGAGCTGGAAAAGGGTACTACGGTGAAGCTGACAGCCAGTGCCGGACCCCAGGGAGTATCAGTGCCCGGTGTGGAAGGGATGGGCATCGACGAGGCGAATGCCCGGCTGACCGAAGCGGGATTTGCAGTGACGAAGGTGGAGGGCTATTCCGACGAGGTGGAGGCCGGGATCGTTATCTCCCAGGTACCCACCGCGGAAACGGAGGTGGCAAAAGGGACCAACGTGACTATTACGGTGAGCCTTGGTAAGGAAAAGGTATGGGTGCCGAATCTGATGGGACTTACGGAGGAGGACGGCATTGCCACGGCAATAGAGGCCGGCCTGGTAATCGGGGAGGAAATCGCCTATGTATACAGCAACGATTATCCGGAAGGACAGATTTGCTATCAGAGCTATTCCAACGGCTCCTATGTGGATCCGGGGGCGGTGATCGATATCAAAGTGAGCAAGGGACCCGAGGCACAGACTTATAAATGCAATGCCAGCATCATGGCTCCTTCGCCGGAGGAAGCGCCGGATTATGTGGCAGGCACGGAGGTTTCGGTTACCTTGACGACGGATGACGGATATGTGCTTTTGGACACAAGGACATCCAGTTTCCCTCAGGCGGCGAATTATTACGGACTGACTTCTTCAGGCGGAACTATCACCATGACCTATTCCGTGACACTGGAGGGGACAACGACTACAGATCCGGAGACCGGGGAAACGATTACCGTACCCGGCGACACGGAAGAACGCACGTTTACCAGGAGAATCGAATTTGTGTCGGAATAGGACGGGGGAATATGCAGGGAAGGATCATTAAGGGAATCGGCGGACTTTATTATGTGCATTGCAGGGAGGAACTGGGGCAGGAGGGGGCAAAACTTCCCGCGGCCGAGATTTATGAATGCAGGGCAAAGGGGATATTCCGCAAGGAGAATCTCCGTCCGCTGGTGGGGGATGAAGTGGAGATTGATGTGCTGGACGAGGAAAAAAAGCTGGGCAATATCATTTCCATGTTGCCCAGGCGCAGCGAGCTGGTACGTCCTGCAGTAGCAAATGTGGATCAGGCGCTGGTGATTTTCTCCATCGTGAGCCCCAGGCCGAACTTCAATCTTCTGGATCGTTTTTTGATTATGATGGCCGAACAGGGTGTGGCCGGTATGATCTGTTTCAATAAAACGGACATCGATGAGGACGGCAGCGGGGAGAAATATCGGCAGATTTATGAATCCTGCGGCTATTCGACGGTATGCGTCAGTGCGAGATCGGGCGAAGGTATCGGCGGGCTGCAGAAAATGCTGTCAGGAAAGATCACCACAGTGGCCGGCCCCAGCGGTGTGGGCAAATCTTCTGTTATCAATTGTCTGCAATCCAATATTGTCATGGAAACGGGCGAGATCAGCGTCAAAATTCAGAGAGGAAAGCATACAACCAGACATAGTGAATTGATTGCGCTGGGGGCAGGGACTTATATTCTGGACACCCCCGGGTTCAGTTCCCTGAATCTGCCGAAACTGGAAAGGGGAGAACTGGCTTCCTGTTATCCGGAATTTGGGGCCTATGAGAAATATTGCCGTTTTACGGACTGTTCCCATATCGGAGAACCGCATTGCGGCGTGAAGGAAGCGGTGGCAGAGGGGATGATCAGCAGATTGCGATATGACAATTATTGCCTGCTGTATAAAGAACTGGAGGCCGGGCTGCAGCAAAACAGAGGCGCCAATACAAAAAAGAACAGATGAAGGGGTGGAGGCATGTTTCGGAAAAAGCGGATAGAGCAGGCGGAATATGACAGAGAAAATTTAAGGCCCGTGCTTCGGTGCAGCATTTGTAACGGAGAGCGGGTGGCAGGGTTTAAAAATATCCATACAGGAGAATTCAAAGAAGAGATTTTTATAAGAGATGATGAGGAGCTGGAGGCGTTTAAGCGCAAGTACAAAATCACGGAATTGACGAAAGAATACTAGGGAGAAGCTGTACTGCGGGAAAAGGAGTTACAGATGAAAGCGTTTTTATACGGAATCGTAGAAATGATTGCAGAGATACATAGTTATCTGCTGAAGCTGAATGATGCCTATGAGTATAATTTCACGGATAAGGAACTGCACTTTCTGATTATTGGCGCATTGGGAATGATGATGATCTTTGTGGTACATCCTCTATTTAAATGGTTAGCCAGGAACAATCACATTATGGTCATCAGCTGGATTTATGTCTTTACCCTGATTATTGTCGTTACCTTTGCCATAGAGATAGGCCAGAGGGTGACACATACAGGTTCCATGGAATTTGCGGATATCGTGTTCGGGGTGATGGGATTCATCTGTATGTTTGTGGTATTTTCCATTGTCAGAGGAATTTATCATCTGATTTTGCGGCTGCTCGGAAGGAGAAGATGGGGAGAACCTGAATATGAAGAATGAAATACATAGACAGTCTTAAAACGGGGCTTATTATGGGGAAACAGGAGAATATTTTATGAAATTTCTACATATTTCGGATCTTCATATCGGAAAGCGGGTTAATGAATTCTCCATGACGGAGGATCAGAAATATATTCTCGGACAGATTTTACATATTGCGGAGAGTGAACATGTAGACGCGGTGCTCATTGCGGGAGACGTTTACGACAAGCCGGTGCCTTCTGCGGAAGCCGTACAGGTGCTGGACTGGTTTCTCACGGAGCTTGCAGACCGGGGAAAGACGGTGTTTGCCGTAGCCGGCAATCATGATTCTCCGGAAAGGATTGCCTTCGGCGCCCGGCTGATGAAAAAGCGGGGCGTCTATCTGTCTCCGGTTTACAGGGGAGAAGCGGAATGTATTCAATTGGCGGATGATTATGGGGAGATATGCATTTATCTGCTCCCCTTTGTGAAGCCCTCTACGGTGCGGCATGCGATAGAGCGTCTTGCGTTTGCGGAGAGGCAGCGTTCCATGGAAAAGGAAGATTTCGTGGAAAAGGAGCATTCCATGGAAGGGGGATATTTTATACAGGAAGAACTTTCCATGGAAGAGGATCTTTCTACGGAAGAAGAATATTCCATGGAAGAAGGGCCGGCAACATATCAGGAGGCGGTAAAAATTGCTGTAGACCGTATGAAGATAGACGATACAAAGCGCAATATTCTGGTGGCGCACCAGTTTGTCACCGGGGCGGGGCGCTGTGATTCGGAAGAAGTATCCGTCGGCGGCCTGGACAATGTGGACGCGGAGGTTTTCTGCGGGTTTGATTATGTGGCGCTGGGGCATATTCACAGTCCGCAGTCCGTGAAGCGGGAAAGCGTGCGATATTGCGGGACTCCTCTGAAATACTCCTTTTCCGAGGCAGGGCAGGAGAAGTCCGTCACAATACTTGAGATGCGGGAGAAGGGACAGATGGAGATCTCCCAGGTGCCGCTGAAACCGTTGCATGATATGCGCAGGATCCGGGGAAGCTATCTGGAGGTGACGCAGAGGCAGTTTTATCAGGCATTTGACAGGGAGGATTATGTCCAGGTGACTTTGACGGATGAGGAGGATGTGCCGGACGGTCTGCAGAAACTGCGTATTATTTATCCGAATCTGATGCGCCTGGTCTATGACAACAGCCGGACCAGGCAGGACAGGGATGTGGAGACGGTCCAGGCGGTTGCACAGAAATCGGAGCTTACGTTGTTCGGCGAATTTTATGAGCTGCAGAATAATCAACCAATGAGTGAAGAACAGACTATATTTGTGAAACATGTGATCGAGAGGTTAGGGGGAACGGTATGAAGCCGGTACGACTGGTGATCAGTGCATTTGGACCTTATGTGGATAGAACGGAGATTGATTTTGACAGATTCGGGGGAAGCGGTCTGTACCTGATTACCGGGGATACCGGGGCCGGGAAGACCACGATTTTTGATGCCATTGCATTCGCATTATACGGAGAGGCCAGCGGAGATGTGCGGAAATCGGATATGTTCCGCAGCAAATATGCCGGGGACAATACCCCTACTTATGTGGAATTTACCTTTTCCTATGGGGGAAAACGGTATATGGTAAAGCGAAATCCGGAATACATGCGTCCTAAGGGAAGAGGAACGGGCTACACCCTGCAGAAGGCGGAGGCAGAGCTGACCTATCCGGACGGGAGGGCGCCGGTTACAAAGGCAAAGGAAGTAACCAGAGCGGTGACGGAGTTAATCGGACTGGACCGGAAGCAGTTTACCCAGATCGCCATGATAGCCCAGGGGGACTTTCAGAAATTGCTGTTGGCCGGGACGGAGGAGAGAAGCCATATTTTCCGCCAGATCTTCAATACGGGACTCTATCAGCAGGTGCAGGAGGAGCTGAAGGATGCGGTACGGCAGCAGGGGCGGGAATATGAGGAGCTGAAGCGCAGTATCAGCCAGTATATGGACGGGATTGTCTGTGAGGAGGGTGAAGAGGAACCTGCGGCCGGGAAGCTCATGACGCTGCGAAAGAAAGGCTTTGACGGAAGGGTCAGCGAAGGGATGGAGCTTCTGGAGGAGCTGTGTATTCAGGAAAAAGAGATACTGCGTTCCATGGAAGCAGAGTTGGATAAAATAGACGGTAAAATACAGAAAGAAGATCAATTAATCGGTAATATCCTGCATGTGAAGGAGCAGAGAAAGACGCTTTCAGACAATCTTCTGCAGCGGGAGGAGCTGCAGGTACAGCTGTGCCGGAGGGAAGACGCCTATACACAGGCGAAGGAAAACAGCCTGCAGTGTGCTGCACTGGAGGATCAAATCCGGGCCGAGAGAGGGAAAGTAGTCCTTTTTGACGAGCTGGAGGCAGAAGAGAAAGCTCTTTTGCAGGAAGAGAAGACACTGGCAGATGAAGAAGCGCGCCGGGAGAAGCTGACCGGAGACAAACAACAGCTGGAGGAAGCGCTGGAAGGGGACAGACAGCTTTTTCGTTCTCTGGAGACGGCAGGAGAGGAAAAAGCGCGTCTGGAGAACCGCAGAAATGATATATTGGGCCGGAGGCAGCTTTTACACCGGCAAAATCAAGAATTGGGGCAGGAGATTGTACGGCAGCGGGATGCGGAGGCCACAATCGGGAGGAATCGTCGGAGGGAGGAGGAACTGACTGCGGCGATCAGAGAATCCCTGGAGAGTATTGAGGCCATGAGCGGCAGAGACGCCTTACTTGCCCTGGTGGAAGAGACAGGCCGGAAGCTGAAGGAGAAAAAAGAGAGCCTGGAGAACATGCGGGAAGAGCAGGCAGCCGTAGATCAAAAACTGGCCCAGACTACGGCCTTTCTAGAACAGCTGGCGGATACGGTAAAACGGCTGGAAAGCCAGGTACAGGAGAACGAAAAGGAGCAGGAGTGTCTGAAAAATATCGGAGAGACATTGGTAGCCTGCCGTCATGAAGCCGGGGAGAGCAGGAGGAGAGCAGGAGTATTCGCGCAGCAAAGGAGGGCGCGTGCAGGACTTTTGGGACAGACGAAGGCGCTGGAGCAGGCCTATCTGGAATGTGCCGGTCAGGCGCAGGAACAGCGCCTGAAAAATAAAGCCTACGCCGCAGAATGGGAAGAAGTGAAGGACAAAAATGCCGACAGGGTGGTTTTGCAACAGCAGCGGGAGAAGCTGGACGGGATGGAAGCCGCCGGACAAAAGATCCTTGCGGAAGCGGGGCACTGGTCGGAGACCGAGGAAGAGTTGGCGCGGATTCAGGAGGAATATCGGAAAGCTTCGGCAAAAAAAGAGAGTCTGGGAAATGCCTATCGAAGGCTGGAGCAACAGTTTCTGGATGCTCAGGCGGGCTTGCTGGCCAGAAAACTCCGGGAAGGCGAGGCATGTCCGGTCTGTGGCTCGAAACATCATCCTTCTTTGGCGCTGCTGCCCGAGGCAGTTCCCGAAAAAGAAGAGCTGGACAGGCACAAGAAAAATCTTTCCGCTCAGGAAGCAAAGACAGAACGTCTCAGCGCACAGGCAGGACATCTCACGCAGCGCCGGGCAGAACATCAAAACCAGATCGGCGTTAGCTTTCGGGAATTTCTGGATGGATTGCGTCTTTTGGAGGAAGCACTGAGGGAGACCTCCCCGGACAGGGGTGCAGAGCAGGAAGAATGTTTTTCCACCGGAAGCGCGGAGGATGAAATCCCGGAAACTCCCAAGGCTTTGGAGGAAAAACTGAAAGCAGCCAGGCGGGAACTTGCGGCTGTATCTTCCCGGCTGGAGGAAAGGCTGCAGGTTGTCCGCAGACAGTGCAGCCGTAAAAAAGAGCTGGAGGTTCTGCAAAGGGAAGGGGAAGCCAGACTACAGGAACTGGATCGCAGTCAGCAGGACAGTCAGCAGAGTTTCCTCAAGGCGAAAGGACAGCTGGAGGAGAAACAGCTTCAATGGAAAAGTATGCTTCAGGACCTGGATCTGCCCGAAGAAGTGCCGGAGGACGATCTTCAGAAAATCGGCGTGTACCTGGATACTGTCAGCCAGGCAGACAATGCGCGGCTGGCAAAGGCGGAAGCGGAACAGAGGCGTCTGGAAGAACTGAAACGTACAGACGAAAGCATTAGAATAAAAAAACAGGATGCAGAAAAGCAGGCAGCACAGCAGAAAGAAAATGCAGCAAGCCTAAGGGGCACAAAGGAAGCCTTGGAGAAACAGCAGATAGTAGAATATGAGGCTGCCGGGGGAGTGCTTCAGGAAGCCCGGGCACTGTTTCAGAAGGAAGGCGCCGGCATAAGAGATTTTGCGGGACCGGCTTCGGAAGGGATGTTTTTGCAATCAGGGACGCTTGTTTGTAAGATGGAGGACTGTCTCAAAGATCTGACAAAATGGGCTCAGAGACTGAAGAAAGATATCTTGCTGCGGGAACAGATGAAGGAAGAGAGAGGGCAGAAGGAGGAAAGCCTATCCCGGACAAAGGATGAGCTGGGAGAGATGGAAAGGCAGCTTGCCGCCATTATGAGCAGAAAGACGGACAGGGAAGGGCAGCTTCTGGAGAGCCTGAAGACTTACTATTTCGGCGCTTCGCCGTCTTTTGGAGGAGAAGAGGGAGAAGAGGCCGCAGGTGAGGCAGCTCTTAAGAAGCTTGTAACTGCGGCGGAAAATGAGATGGCGGATATAGAGGAGGAAGAGCTTGGAAGTGTGGCCCTGTGGGTAACAAAAAGACTGGAATCGGAGCTGAAAGCCTTGGAATCTGCGATCGAGTTCAGTGAGGCCGCCCTGCAGAGGCGCAGGAATCTGGAGGAGCAGATGACGGAGAAAGAAGCCGGGATCAAAGCGCTGGCGGAGGCGATTGGACAGGCAGGACTTTTCCTGACGGGAAAGAAGGTGCAGGCCGACGGCCGAAAGGCGAAGATTGCTGACTTGAATCGGCAACTGCAGGGAGACACGAAGGCGGTCACCGAGGAAAAAATCTCTGCGCTTTCGGGGCGCAAGGCGGCGCTGGAGGCTGCTTTAGAGGAGGCACAGGAGGCCTGTCACCAATGCCGCACACAGGATGAGAGGCTGAAAGCAGCCATCGATACCTTGAAAAAGCAGCTGGAGGCTGCAGGAGAAGCAGGAGAAGCCGATGAGGAAGCAGTCATTGCCGAAAAGGAGCGGCTGCTGTCGGAAAAGAGAAGTATGAGTATGCGGAGGGATCAGAAACACAGGGCACTTTACCGGAATCAGGACATTCTGGCCAAAGTACGGGAGCGGCAGGAGGACATCGCGGATGTGGAGAAAAAATATGTGTGGATGCGGGCTCTGTCCGATACTGCAAACGGCACTTTGAATGGCAAACGCAAGATTGAATTGGAAACCTATATCCAGATGACCTATTTTGACCGGATTATCAGGAGGGCGAACCTGCGGCTGCTCACCATGAGCAGCGGGCAATATGAGCTGAAGCGGGCGCAGGACGGAGAGAGCCGCAGAGAGAAGGCCGGACTGGAACTGAGTGTGACAGATCACTATAACGCAACGGAGCGCAGCGTGAAGACGC
This sequence comes from uncultured Acetatifactor sp., assembly GCA_910584865.1. Classification (GTDB taxonomy): domain Bacteria; phylum Bacillota; class Clostridia; order Lachnospirales; family Lachnospiraceae; genus Acetatifactor. Next base: position 93,938 of record CAJUCE010000003.1, on the reverse strand, counting down.
TTTCAGGCGGCGAATCCTTTCAGGCATCTCTGTCTCTGGCGCTGGGGCTGGCGGACGAAATACAGTCCTATGCGGGCGGGATACGGATGGATTCCATGTTTGTGGACGAGGGCTTCGGATCTCTGGATGAAGAGGCATTGAATCAGGCCATGAATGCGCTGGTACAGCTTACGGAAGGAAACCGTCTGGTGGGCATCATATCCCATGTGTCAGAGTTGAAGGAGCGCATCGAGAAAAAGATTACGGTCACGAAATGCAGGAACAAAGAGGGAGTCAGCAGTATGGTGAAGGTGGAGTAAGATGCCGGCCCCCAAACAGCCTGCAACTGCCGGCTGTTTGGGGACGGCCCGGGAATGACTGGCTTATCCCGGTTCTGAAATCCGCGATACGCCTACATAGATCTCCGAGATCTCGTACCAGGTAGCATAATCAGTAACGCCTGTCTGGGGCAGATTGAAGATTCCCTGGAAGATGCGGACCGATTCTGCAGTGGCGGGGCCGTATATCCCGTCCGGAGTAACCGTGGGGATGGCAGGATAATTTCTGGCAATCCGGTTCAGCTGGATCTGGAGCTGGCGCACCTTATCTCCGGAAGCACCCTGGCTTAAATCATATCCGGGCCAGGAGGAAGGTACCCCGGAAATGATGTCTGCAGTGTTGATATACATATCGTTTCCGTAATAGTAGCGTATGATCTCGATGGCGGAATATCCTTCGCTGGCCAGGTACATGGAACCCCATTGGCTCAAGCCCCGGCAGGTCACCCTCTTACCGTCGCAATAGGAGGTAAAGATGGGCTGGCGGACGCCGGGCCGTGACAGATAATTGGCGAAGACAGTATCTACAAGATAGTCGATATTCCGGTAGATATTTCGACCGTACACCCACTTTTGGTCATATGCAGTGGAGGAGGTAATAGTGAAATCATATCCCTGATTTCTGTACCACTCGGTGTATACACGGTTTAACGTAAAGGACATTATTACTAAAATGTTAGCATAGATGGCGTTTTCAGGCCAGGTGGAATATATTTCACAGGATGCTACATTTTTGATATAATCCTTGTAGCGGACCCAGTAATTGCGGGCAGTGGAATCGCTGGGAACGCCGTCATGTACGATGATATATTCCGGTATCACCACACGGCTTAAGACGATTTCCCCGGTTTCCGCCATGGGCTTGATTTCATCTTCCGGAATCTTTGGAGGAAAATCCCCGAACAGCGTATGGGCCGGGATGATGACTACTTTTTCTTCGTCCTCTGTGGTGGCAAGAGGATTCATCACGATAGGCTGAAGGGACAGCTCATCGGCCAGAATCTCTGATCCGGATACCAGCACCGGTTCATACCCCTCGGCGGTTACCTCAATATTGTATTCGGAATAAGGCTGCTGCTCGTTTTCCGGCTGGAGAGAAAGCTCCCTTGGCGGCGCGGGCAGTTCTATGACCGGAGTCCGGCCGGAATTGTCGGTGGTGACTATGCGGAGCGGTTCTGTGGGATCTCCGGTATACGATATGGAGACGGCGGCATTTTCCACAGGAAGCAATCCCAGAGAGGAGACCACACTGATTTTCAGTGTGCCGGCATTGACGGTATTCTCATTTTCCTGCTCTTGCAGCGCGGTTAAAGTTGTATCGGGCATAATCGTCCTCACTTACCCAAAAGGGATAAATCATTCATTACAGTATGATATGCGTCGGGAGGGGAAAAGGTGAACGGCGGGCGTAACTGGGATTTTGCCTTGAAATCCCGTCCGTTTGATAGTATACTGAATAAAGAATCAAAAGGCTGGGCAGATGCGGAACTAATAAAACAGCAACAATCCGCGCAAGTGCCCAGAAGAAATACTGGCACTGTACTTGTGACAGGATTTCTTCTGCCATGCTTGGTACTTGCGCGGATTGTTGCGGAACTGGACTAGGAGGGAAGTAAGATGAATGAGCTGATAGAGATCTCAGGGCTGACCAAGGCTTACGATGAGAGAAATATAGCGGTGAACAATATCAATCTGGTGCTGCCGAGAGGGAAAATCATCGGTCTTCTGGGCCCCAACGGCAGCGGTAAGACTACGCTGATCAAGATGATAAACGGTCTGCTGACACCTACCAGGGGAAGCATCCGCATCAACGGGCAGCCGGTGGGAGTGGAGACAAAGGCGAGGGTGGCCTATCTTCCGGACAGGACCTATCTGACGGAAAGTATGAAAATAAACGAAATTTTAGACTATTTCTGCGATTTTTATGCGGATTTTTCCAGGGAACAGGCGATTGGCATGATGCAGAGCCTGAGAATCGATCCGTTGTCGAAGCTGAAGACGCTCTCCAAGGGAAACAGGGAGAAGGTGCAGCTGATCCTGGTCATGAGCAGGAGCGCGGATCTCTATGTTCTGGATGAGCCCATTGCAGGCGTGGATCCGGCCGCCAGAGATTACATTCTGCGCACCATTATCAATCATTATAATCCTCAGGCATCGGTACTGATCTCCACCCATCTGATCGGAGATATCGAACAGGTGCTGGATGAGGTGATTTTCATGCGCTACGGGTACCTGGTGCTGTATACATCTGTGAATAATATCAGAGAACAGCATGGAAAATCAGTGGACGCTTATTTCAGGGAGGTATTTGCATGTTAGGAAAATTAATCAAATATGAATGGAAGCGTACATCCAAAGTGGGATGTCTGTTGCTGGGAGCCGTGGCGCTGATTACGTTGTTTGGCTGGCTGGCTTTTCAGACGCCCATGTGGAATCCGGACAGATATGGTTATAACTCGTTTGGCTGGCTGGATATCTTCGGAATTCTGACATTGGTACTGTATGTGGTAATGCTGGTGGCGGTGACTTATGGTATCACGATTTATATGGGAGTACATTTTTACAAGACAATGTATACCGACGAGGGGTATCTGCTTCATACGCTGCCGGTGACGAAACATGAGATTCTGGGAAGCAAGGTGCTTATCGACGGTTTATGGGTGCTGATTCTCACAGTATCCATCTATCTGTCCGTATTTGTTCTGCTTATATCCATGGTGTCGGCAGTTACGCCAAAGGATTATACCTTTTTCAGATTTCTCGGCGAAGTGGGCGGGGGATTTAATGATCTGTTTTATCTGCTGGGGATCGATCTGGACCAGGAAATGATCCTGTGGGTTGTGATGGCGGTGCTGACTTGTGTGCTGACGCCGTTTTCCATGGTGGCCACTTTATTCGGTGCGGTTTCCATCGGACAATTGTGTGCGAAGCACAGGGTGCTGATGGCAATTGTGAGCTATGTAGGTATCATTGTGGGAGAGTCGATTGTAGGCTCCCTGATCCGGAGTATTATGACTTTCAGCGGGTTTGCCAGTCTGGGAGATTATCTGGGCAGATCTCTTTATTCTAATTTCTGGATCAACCTTTTAGTGGCAATAGGCCTTTATTTTGTGTCATGGCATGTGATTGAGCACAGGCTGAATATGGAGTAGTCACGCAGTTGCCATACGGCGCAGAATTTGGTATAATCTGTGGCGTGCTTCATGGCGGAAGCCAGAACTCGTACAGGATAGAGCAGGTGAATGGAAATGCAAAAGCAAAAAAGGATCCGTCAGATACTGGAGGGAAATTTCGACTATGAAAATGGGGGGCTGGAATTTTCCTGTACAAAGATAGAGCTGAATATCCATAAGGGAGAGCAATATGAAGGCTCCTTTCATATATACGGTCAGGAGGGGCTGTTTACTGACGGTACGGTTTTTTCCTCTGACTGGCGGATGGAATGTCTGGCTGGAGAGTTTACCGGCGTCAGCGAGGAGATTCCCTTTCGTTTTCACGGAGAGAACCTGGAAGAGGGAGATGTGGTAAAGGGAACCTTCGATATCGTCAGCAACCAGGGAGAATACTATCTGCCCTATGTGGTATCTGTAGAATATACGGTGCCGGATTCTTCCATCGGCGGTATCAAGAATCTCTTCCACTTCGCCAATCTGGCAAAAAGCAATTGGAAAGAAGCTGTAAGGCTGTATTATTCGCCGGAATTTGCATCTGTTTTCACAGGGGCCGATGCGGAGTATGCGGAATGTTACAGAGCGCTCTCATCCTGCCGGGGCATGGAACAGAATGTGGAAGAATTTCTGCTGCAGGCCAACAAAAAGCAGGTGGTGGAGTTTTTGGCGCAGGAGGGGGAATTGGAGGTTGCTCTGGATGCGCCGGGGCTTGCGGACGGCGTGCAGGAGAGGGATCTTACCATTTTGCGTAACGGCTGGGGCTTTACACAGCTTTATATAGAGTGCAGAGGGGAATTTCTCTATACGGAGAAGGAAGTTCTGGAGGAAGAAGATTTTGCGGGGAACCGCTGTGTGCTTCCGGTCTATATTGACGGAGGGCCGTGTCACAGGGGATACAACTTCGGTGAAATCTGTCTGTACAATGCCTATGTATCCTTGAAGATTCCTGTAACAGTCCATTGTCTCGGGAGACTTTCCGGAGGGCTTAAGGCAGAGAAAATGCGCTGTACAAAAAGCCTGATGGAGTTCTACCAGGCTTTCCGGCTGCGCAAGATCAGTATATCCACATGGCTGAAGGAGACAGGAAAGCTGGTGGAGAGGCTGATATCCATGGATGAAAACGATATAGCCGCAAGACTTTTTCAGGCACAGCTTCTGATTACGGAAGAGAGATATAATGAGGCTAACTGGATTCTGGACCATGTGTCGGACCGGTTTGAACGCAGCGGGGCAGACAACACATTGCTGGCATATTATCTTTATCTTACTACGCTGATTCACGGAGACGCGGAATATGTGGACAAGGTGGCTGCGGATGTGGAACGGATCTTTGGGCAAGATGATACGAACTGGCGGGTAGCATGGCTGCTTTTATATCTCTCGGAGAAATACCGCGGATCGAAGCGGGATAAATGGGTGCTTCTGGAGCGGCTTTTTTCACAGGGGTGTACAAGTCCTGTGCTATATGTGGAGGGGCTGGCTCTCCTGAACGGCAATCCTGCGCTTCTGCGCAGGCTGGGGCGGTTTGAGCTGCAGCTCTTGTCCTATGGTTCCAGGCAGGGAGCTCTGAAGCGGGAAGTGGTGGATCAGATGCTCTATCTGGCAGGGAGGACAAAGGAATACTCGCATGTGCTTTTCCGTACCATGGAGAGATTGTACAGGAAGAAAAAAGATGTGAATCTGCTGCAGGAAATCTGCGCTCAGCTGGTGAAGGGCGGCAGGGTGGGCAGAGCTTACCTGGAATGGTACAGGGCGGGAGTGGACAGCCAGCTGCGGATCATCAACCTCTATGAATACTATTTCATGTCGCTGGATCCGGATAAGCCGGGAGAGATACCAAAGGCAGTGCTAAAATATTTTTCCTATCAGAATAATCTGGACTATACCCGCAGCGCCTGTCTGTATGATTATATCGTGCAGCGCAGGGAGAAGCTGGGAGATCTGTTTGAAGCCTACAGATACAAAATAGAATATTTTGTGGCGGATCAGATCAGAAGTGAACATATTGACAGACATCTGGCAGATTTGTATAATAAGCTGCTCACCCAGGGGATGGTGGACGGAGTGACTTCCCTGCCGCTGTCCAGACTGCTGTTTGCCCATCTGATTCAGGTGGAGGATGAACGGCTGTCGAAGGTATATGTGTATCAGCCGGGAAATGCCCGTCCGGCAGAATACACACTGACGGACAAGCGTACATGGGTAGCTTTGTACGGAAGCGGCTATACCATCGTGTTTGAGGATGCATGGAAGAACCGCTATGTCAAAAACGTGGATTACACACTGGAAAAGCTGATGATACCGGGAAAGTTTTTGCGCTGGCTCCTGCCCTTTGCAGAAGTGGATCCGGGATTGGAGCTTTATCTGTGTGACCGGGAAAGTACCTGCAGGGAAGAACCGCGGGATTATGTGAAGCGGGCCATGCGTATTATAGAGTCCGATTATGCCCGGGCGGAAGTGAAAAAGGCGCTCCGGCTGCAGATTCTGCAATATTGTTACGAAGCCGACGATATGAAGGCCATGGACGAACAGCTGAAGGCTGTCCGGGTGCAGGAACTGACGCCCGGCGAGCGGGAAAATGTTTTTAAATATCTGGTATTGCGGGGAAACTATCATACGGCATGGCAGTGGCTCGCGGCTTACGGACCCTGCTTCGCAGATGCGAAGGTGCTGGTGCGGATGCTGGGAACTCTGATGGAAAAAAGAAATATGACGGAAGACACCTTGATGCTGGCCGTGGCGGTATATGTGTTTCAGAAGGGGAAATACGACAGTACCATATTAGAGTACCTGGGACTGCATTATCAGGGAATGACCAGAAATATGCGCGATATCTGGAAAGCATCCAGGGCCTTCGATATGGACTGCTATGGTCTCAGCGAGAGAATTCTGATTCAGATGCTGTATTCGGGCGCCTTTGTGGGAGAGCGGATGGAGATTTTCCGATATTATGTCTCTCAGGGAGCCAAGGTGGAGGTGGAGGAAGCATTTCTCTCTCAGTGCGCTTATGACTGCTTTGTGCGGGAACGGATGATGGAGAAAGAGGTCTTCCGCGAGATCCGGAATATGAGCCTGCGAGGAGAGCCGGTGCAGCAGGTATGCAAACTGGCTTATCTGAAATATTTCTCGGAAAACCGGGAAGAAATGGACGCTGAAATACTGGGTACTGTCTCACAGCTTCTGGAGGAAATGATGGCTGAGGGAATATATCTGAATTTTTTCCGGAAATTTGCGGAGTGCAGGACGCTGCAGCAGGAAATGGCGGATAAGACTATCGTGGAATACCGCACGGATCCAAGAGTAAAGGTCTGCATTCACTACACGGTTCTCCATGAGAACGGGCAGGCCGACGGATATCGGTCGGAATCTATGCGGGAGGTGTACGGAGGCGTCTTTTGCAAGGAGATTGTGTTGTTCTTCGGGGAATCTCTCCAATATTATATTACGGAAGAGAAGGACGGCGAGGTGGTGTCCACGGAAAGCGGTACGATTCAGAAGAACAATGAGGCTTCGGAGGAGGAGAGCAGATACCATCTGCTGAATGATATTGTCATGGCCAGATCGATGCAGGATTTTGACACCATGGATGATCTGCTGGAGGAGTACTATAAAAAGGACTTTATGAACAGCAGGCTGTTTGCCTTGAGGTGAGGAGACATTATGGGCTTTCGGAACAATGGAAAATTATTCGTGGGATATGATCTGGGAAGCGAAAATGCACAGATCAGCTATGCCCTTTCGGAAGAGGGGGATGTGGAAACGCTCTCACAGGTGGCAGGCGCAGAGAAATACAACATCCCAGCGTTTTTATTCAAACGATATGGCGTGAACCAGTGGCTCTATGGCAGAGAAGCACTGCGTCTTGCCGACGGAGAGGACGGAATTCTGGTAGGAAATCTGCTGGATATGGCTCTGGATGGGGAACCGGTGGTGGTAGATGGGGAAAGCTATGATCCGATAGGGCTGCTGGCATTGTTTTTTAAAAGAAGTCTGAGTCTGCTGTCTCAGGTGGGGACGAAGATCGGGGCTCTTATGGTGACCTGCCCCGTGATGGACCGGAAGATTCTGGAAGTACTGGGAAGTGTTGTCAGCGGAATTCATCTGAAGGCGGAACAGATCTTCTTTCAGAGTTATGCGGAGAGCTTTTACGGCTATATGCTGCGGCAGCCGGAAGAATTGTGGAATTATCCTGCGTTGCTTTTTGACTATGGCGCGGAGAAGATGAAAGTATACCGCATGGAGAGCAATAAACGTACCACACCCATAGTTGTTTTCATTGAGGAATCGGAATACGAACCTCCGGATAATTCCGGACAGGCAGGGCCGGAGGAGATGGATGCGGTATTTCAGAGGATTGCGGAGGAAGTGTGCGGGAAAAGCATTATCGGCAGTGTCTTTCTGATCGGAGACCGGTTTGCCGGGGACTGGATGAAAAATTCCCTTCGTTTTCTGTGCAGAGGAAGGCGGGTATTTCAGGGGAACAATCTTTTTAGCAAGGGTGCATGCTGCGGAATGCAGGAGCGGATGGCGGTCAGTGAGATGGGCAGGACGCATGTCTTTCTGGGAAATGACAAGCTGAAGGCAAATATCGGGATGAAGCTTTTGCGCAACGGTGCAGAGTCCTATTATGCATTGCTGGATGCAGGCGTCAACTGGTACGAAGCGGAACACACGATGGAGATTTATGTGCAGGACGGCAATGAGATTCTGTTGACGGTGACACCCTTGATCGGAGGCGGCAGCGGGCAGGTGCGGGTGGTTTTGGAAGGACTTGCGGAAGGAATTTCCAGGCTGCGGCTGCATTTCTTTCTGAAAGCGGAGGATGAGCTGGTTGTGGAGGCGGAGGATCTGGGATTCGGAGATTTCAGGGCTTCTTCGGGACGTATATGGAGGGATGAGATAGAGATTTATCAGGAAATTGGGGGGTGATTTTGATGCGGGTCAGTGTTTGCGTGGGAAACTATGCGAGAAGTCCCTATCGTGTTCCGGGGCTGGAGATCAATGTCTTTTGTATGGAGGAACTTTGCTATTGCATCAGGGAAAATGCCTTTCTGCTGGATCTTTCCTTTCTGGACGACAGGCTTTTGGATTGGATCGGGAGGGAATGCGGTTTGCGGGAACTGGCGAATTCACTTCATTCCCTTGTGCATAAAAAAGGATCGCTGAGCGCATTTGCGATTACAATTTTGCGGTATGTAGGCTTTTTTGATGAGGAAACCATACGGGAAACGGAGAAAGTACTGAAACAGGGCGTGGGCTTAAGCGGGATCGAGAAGCGTAAGAACCAGATCGATTACCTGGTGAAAAATAAACGCTATCGGTCGGCGCTGCGGGGATATGATGAATTGCTGCGCAATTGGAAAAGCGATGAGGCGGGCGCCGGAGCCGAATCGGATTTTACGGCGAAAAAAGATTTTCGGGCAAAAATCTGGCATAATAAAGGTGTGGCTTATGTGGGCCTGATGTTGTACGAGGGCGCTGCGGAATGTTTTTGGCAGGCTTTTGAACTGGACGGCGACGAGTCCTATTGTATGGATTATCTTGCGGCAAAGCGCATGTTGCTTACCGGAAAGGAATATGTGGACTTTACGGCAGAGCATGGGGAATGGTATCAACTGGTGATGGAACTGGAGAAGAAAGTAGAGAAGGCCGGCGGAGAATGGGAACAGCAGCCGGATTATCTGCTGCTGTATAATAGACGGGAGATGCGTAAGAGTGATAAGCAGAAGTACTATGAGGACAATGACCGTCTGATTCAGGCACTGAAGGCAGGCTATCGCATATAAGGGAGTTTCCTAAAAAGGAGCGGGAATAAATGGGATTTTTTTCTAAAATATTCAGGAAGCGGAAATATCAGGAGAACGGCACGGATGACTGGGAAAATGTAGTCTACGACAGAGATCATGTGGACTTTGGGGAGGAAGAGCAGCGCCGCCGCTATATTTCCGGTTGTCTGGAACAGGCAGAGGAAGCCGCCAGGGAGTTGAATCTGCTGACCGGAGAGTATTCGCTGATTACCTCCTATCTCACCGATATGGAAGAGATCGAAGCGCTTCCCGAGGGCGAGCGGGATGAACTGAACACAATTGCAGGGAACCTTGTCGCACTGGAGCAGGAGGGAGAAAAATACCGGAAGAAGAAAAACCGTATGACAGATGCGGAGTATTATCGCCTGCGGGAGCAGGAGGATATGATCTGTGAGGGCATCGAGAAGCTGAAGGAATGCGAAAGCTATGGAGGCAAGGTGAGACAGGATCTGAAACGGCTGGACAGGGAGCGGCATGCTTATGAATTCCGCAGGCAGGAGCTGGATATGGTCATGAATAATCTGCGGGGAATGTCCGTTATCTTTCTGACAGCCTTTGTTCTCTGCTTGGTTATGCTGCTGGTGCTGCAGTTCGGATTCAAGATGGACACAAAACTGGGATATCTACTGGCAGGGGCCGCCGTGGCCATAGCCGTAACCGTCACCTGGGTGAAATATACGGATGGAGACAGAGAACTGAGACAGGTGGAACTGGATATCAATAAACTGATTCAGCTGCAGAATAAAGTAAAGATCCGGTATGTGAATAACAGAAATCTGACAGATTATCTCTATATGAAGTATTCTACGGACAGTGCGGGTGCTTTGGAACGAGTGTGGAAGCAGTACCAGAAAGAAAAGGAAGAACGCAGAGAATATGCGCAGGCCGAGTCAAAGGCGGAATACTACAGGCGGCAGATGGTGAATAAGTTAGCACATTATCGTATATCCAGCCCCGAGAGATGGCTGGGGCATCCGGCTGCGATTCTGGACAAGCGGGAAATGGTGGAGATCCGTCACGAGCTGATACTGCGTCGCCAGGCGCTGCGCAAGCAGATGGACTATAACAATCAGGTGGCGGAAACGGCCAGGAAAGAGATTATGGATGTCGCGGAGAAATATCCCGCCTATGCGGAGGAAATCAGAGGAATGGTGGAAGACTATTGACTTATCAGACACTGTAAGTTATGATGTTTTCTGTAAGCTGACATGATTCTTACGGAATAGAGTAGAGCCGGAAATAGATAATGTACAATAAATTGATATAAGGAGAACGAAAATGAGTACAGACAGATATGTAAGCCCTTTGTCTGAACGGTATGCCAGCAGGGAAATGCAGTATATCTTTTCACAGGATATGAAATTCCGCACTTGGAGACGATTGTGGATAGCGCTGGCAGAGACGGAAAAGGAGCTGGGACTGAGCCAGGGAGGAAAGCCTGTTATCACGCAGGAACAGATCGATGAATTGAGAGCGCATGCGGATGATATCAATTATGAGGTGGCAAGGGCCAGGGAGAAGGAGGTCCGCCATGACGTGATGAGCCATGTGTATGCCTACGGGCAGCAGTGTCCCAAGGCGGCGGGCATCATTCATTTGGGAGCGACGTCCTGCTATGTGGGGGACAATACGGATATCATTGTGATGCGGGAAGGTCTTCGACTGCTTCGGAAGAAACTGATCAATGTCATTGCGGTGCTGGCTGATTTTGCGGATCAATATAAGGAGCAGCCAACCCTTGCCTTTACACATTTTCAGCCGGCGCAGCCTACAACCGTGGGAAAACGTGCCACATTGTGGCTGCAGGAATTTTATCTGGATCTGGAGGATCTGGACTATGTGCTGGAACATTTAAAGCTGTTAGGCTCCAAGGGCACCACCGGCACCCAGGCATCTTTCCTGGAGCTTTTTGACGGGGATCAGGAGACTATTGACAGGATCGATCCCATGATTGCACAGAAGATGGGTTTTAAAGAATGTTTTCCGGTTTCCGGGCAGACATATTCCAGAAAAGTGGATACGCGGGTGGCCAATGTGCTGGCGGGTATCGCGGCCTCCGCCCACAAAATGAGCAATGACATCCGCCTGCTTCAGCATTTGAAGGAAGTGGAGGAGCCATTTGAAAAGAGTCAAATCGGTTCTTCTGCCATGGCATACAAGCGCAATCCCATGAGAAGCGAGCGGATCGCTTCCCTGGCAAGATATGTCATGATCGATGCGCTTAATCCTGCCATCACATCCGCTGTGCAGTGGTTTGAGAGAACGCTGGACGATTCCGCCAATAAACGCCTGTCCATTCCCGAAGGATTCCTTGCAGTGGACGGGATTCTGGATCTGTGCCTGAATGTGGCGGACGGGCTGGTGGTGTATCCCCGTGTCATCGAAAAGCATCTGTTAAGCGAACTGCCCTTTATGGCTACGGAAAATATCATGATGGATGCCGTAAAGATGGGCGGAAACCGTCAGGAGCTTCATGAACGTATCCGGGAGCTTTCCATGGAAGCCGGGCGCAATGTAAAGGCGGAGGGGAAGGAAAATAATCTTCTGGAGCTTATCGCCGCGGATCCTGCATTTCCCATGACGCTGGAGGAACTGCAAAAGTCCATGGAGCCTGCAAGATATGTAGGCCGTTCCAAAGAGCAGGTAGAAGCGTTTCTGTGTGATATCATCCGTCCGCTGCTGGAGGAAAACCGGGAGCTGCTGGGTGTTAAGGCTGAGATCAATGTATAAATAATGCTGAATTGGAGGATATATGGGAGGATTTTTTGGCGTAGCATCGAAGGAAGATTGTGTATTTGACTTATATTTTGGTACAGATTATCATTCCCATCTGGGAACCAGACGTGCCGGTATGGTGGTCTACGGAAAGAAGGACGGATTTGACAGGGCAATTCATAATATTGAGAATGCCCCGTTCCGCACCAAGTTCGACAAGGATGTCAACAATATGCAGGGAAATATCGGAATCGGTTGTATCTCCGATTATGAGCCCCAGCCTCTGATGGTGCGTTCTCACCACGGAACTTATGCCATTGCCACCGTTGGCAGGATCAACAATGCGGATCAGCTGACACAGGAATTATTTTCCGGGGGCCACGGACATTTCCTGGAGATGAGCGGGGGAGATATCAATACCACGGAACTGGTAGCTTCCTTATTGGATCAAAAGGATAATCTGATAGAAGGAATCCGTTATGCGCAGGAGGTCATCGACGGTTCCATGACTATATTGGTGATGACAGAGAAGGGAATTTATGCCGCCAGAGATCTGCACGGCAGGACACCTGTTTCCATCGGGAAAAAGGCGGGCGCCCACTGTATTTCCTTTGAAAGCTTCGCTTATCTGAATCTTGGTTATGTATTTGAGCGGGAGCTGGGGCCCGGAGAGATTGCGGTGGTGACGCCTGAGGGCGTACATACTCTGGCGCAGCCGGGAAAGAAGATGAAGATATGTACCTTTTTGTGGGTATATTACGGCTATCCGTCTTCTTCCTATGAGGGTGTCAGTGTGGAGAAAATGCGTTACAACTGCGGAACGCTGCTGGCGGGAAGAGATGATGTGAAACCGGATACGGTGGCAGGTGTCCCGGACTCCGGTACGGCGCATGCCATCGGTTATGCCAATACGTCGGGGGTGCCTTTTTCCAGGCCTTTTATCAAATATACCCCTACATGGCCCCGGTCCTTTATGCCGGTGATTCAGACCCAGCGGAATCTGATTGCGAAAATGAAGCTGATTCCTGTGCAGGATCTGATAGAGAATAAGCGCCTGCTATTGATAGACGATTCCATCGTGAGAGGAACGCAGCTGCGGGAAACCACGGAATTCCTTTACCAGAGCGGTGCTAAGGAGGTGCATATCCGCCCGGCCTGTCCGCCGCTGTTGTTTGGCTGTAAATACCTGAATTTCTCCAGATCTACATCAGAGATGGATCTGATCGCCAGAAGGGTATTAAGAGAAATGGAGCAGGAAGGCCGCGAGATCGATCTGGCGGACTATGTGGATCCGGATACGCCCGAATATGCGGAGATGGTGAAGCGAATCGGCAGGAAGCTGAATTTTACTACCCTGCGTTATCACAGACTGGATGATATGATTGCTTCTGTGGGAATCGAGAGGGACAAACTGTGTACTTACTGTTGGGATGGCAAGGAGTAGTGCGGATGTCGCACTGCAATGAGGTGTAGAATCGTGTTAAGGTTAATTTATGTGGTTGCTGTTTCGCTTCCCTTTGTAGTTTATTACATTAGTAAGGCCCGTTATATCGAGCGGCACGGCGAAAAGTTTTCAGAGGAGAGGCGCTACCGGATGGCGCGCAAATGCATTTCCATTATGATGCACAATGGCGGGATTAAAACGGAGAGCCGGGGGCAGGAGCTTCTGCCGGCAGAGGGCGGCTATGTGATGTATTCCAATCATCAGGGAAAATATGATACGGTCGGAATCATGAGCGTTCATCCGAAACCATGCACCATTGTGATAGATGCCTATCGTTCCAGACTGCCCATCACGGATACCTTTATCGATCTGGTTCAGGGCAGCAGACTGGATAAACGCGATATGAAGAAGCAGTTGAAGACCATCATGGAAATTGCATCCGAGGTAAAGGCGGGCAGGCGTTATATTATCTTTCCTGAGGGCGGTTATGACAATAACAGGAATGATTTACAGGATTTTATGCCTGGCGCTTTTAAATGTGCGGTCTGGGCGAAAGCGCCCATTGTACCGGTGGCCATCATCGATTCCTATAAGCCCTTCGGCGTAAATTCACTGCGGAAGGTCAGAACTTATGTACATTTTCTGGAGCCGATTTCCTTTGAGGAGTATCAGGGAATGAAAACTGCAGAGATTGCGGAAATGGTGAAATCCAGAATTGCGGCGGATATTGAGGAGCATATCCGAAATAAATCCAGGCTTCGCAGGGCCGGGTGATTACCGAAATAATTTCAGAAAGAAAAAATATATAATGCCCCGCCAGCCGATATGCTGCGGGGCATTATATATGACTACAGAGGTTTTCCGGTCAGCATTTCATAAGCCTGCAAATACTTGTCAATGGTCTTGTTTACTACATCCTCCGGCAGAACCCAGTTATTGTCCGGATTGGCTTTCAGCCAGTCTCTGGCGAACTGCTTGTCGAAGGAGGGCTGTCCATGGCCGGGTTCATAACTGTCAGCAGGCCAGAAACGGGAGCTGTCAGGGGTCAGCATCTCATCTGCCAGTACGATATTGCCGTCTTCGTCCAGGCCGAATTCAAACTTGGTATCAGCGATAATAATGCCTTTTTCCAGGGCATAGGCCGCACATTTTTTATATAGGGCAAGGGTATAATCCCGCAGTTTCTCCGCGTATTCGAGACCTTTCCCGGGAAAGCGTTTCTCCAGATAATCTACGCTTGCCTCAAAGGAAATATTCTCGTCGTGATCGCCGATTTCCGCCTTGGTAGAAGGGGTGTAGATGGGTTCCGGCAGCTTGTCGGCTTCCCGCAGTCCTTCAGGCAGGCGAATGCCGCAGACAGTACCGTCCTTCTGATAACTGGCCCAGCCGCTTCCCGTAATGTAGCCCCGGACGATGCACTCCACGGGAAGAATATTCAGCTTCCGGCAGAGCATGCTTTTTCCTTCAAATTCTTCTGTCCGGAAAAATTCCGGCATATCTTTTACATCCACGGAGATCATATGGTTCGGCAGGATATCCTTTGTCATGTCAAACCAGAAACGGGACATCTGGGTCAGGACGGTTCCCTTTTTGCTAACCTGATTGCCCAGGATCACATCGAAGCAGCTGATTCGATCGGTGGCAACCATGATCAGGCTGTCGCCGTTATCATAAATTTCACGTACCTTGCCCTCTTTCACGGGTATAAATTTCTGAATGCTCATTTTTAATCTCCTCACTGGTTATTATGGTCATACTGTATCTCTTATTATAGCGGATAAGCTGTAATAAGCAAGTAAATTTTGTTTATTAGAGTCATACATTTGCTGCAGTAAAGGCAAAAAATGAGAAAAGGTTGAATTTTCCAAGAATTGTGTGTATACTGTAAAAGGAATTTGAGGTGAGACGAAAATCCAGCGTGAAGGAGGATATCAGGAAGACATGAAGATCAACAGCATATGTGTACAGGGCGGCTATACGCCGGGAAACGGGGAGCCCCGCCAGATACCAATCGTTCAGAGCACTACATTCAAATATGATACCAGCGAGGATATGGGGAAATTGTTTGATTTGGAAGCCGGCGGTTACTTTTATACCAGGCTTCAGAATCCTACCAATGATTACGTGGCGGCGAAGATTACGCAGCTGGAGGGAGGAACGGCGGGTATGCTGACCAGCAGCGGACAGGCCGCCAACTTCTATGCATTGTTTAATATCTGCAGCTGCGGGGATCATATCGTAGCCTCCAGTACCATATACGGAGGTACCTTTAACCTGATCTCTGTCACCATGAAGAAGATGGGGATCGATGTCACGTTTGTGAGCCCGGATGCCTCCGAGGAGGAGTTGAATGCGGCATTTCAGGAAAATACGAAAGCCATGTTCGGAGAGACTATCGCAAATCCGGCGCTGACAGTACTGGATATTGAGAAATTTGCAAAATGCGCCCATGCTCACGGCGTTCCCCTGATTGTGGACAATACCTTTGCAACCCCCGTCAATTGCAGGCCCTTTGAGTGGGGAGCGGACATTGTGACACATTCTACCACAAAATATATGGACGGTCACGGAGCGGCTGTAGGAGGCGCCATCGTGGACAGTGGGAAATTTGACTGGATGGCCCACGCGGACAAGTATCCCGGACTCTGTACTCCGGACGAGAGCTACCACGGAATTACCTATGCAGAGAAATTCGGTAAGGAGGGCGCTTTTATCACCAAATGTACCGCTCAGCTGATGCGGGATTTCGGTTCCATCCAGAGCCCCCAGAACGCATTTCTATTGAATCTGGGACTGGAGAGCCTGCATGTGCGTATGAAACGGCACTGTGAGAATGGACAGGCTGTAGCGGAATTTCTGGCAGCACATCCCCAAGTGGCTTATGTCAATTATTGCGGACTGCCGGGGGATCGGTATTACGCACTGGCGCAAAAATATCTGCCGGAGGGCAGCTGCGGGGTGGTGTCTTTCGGCCTTAAGGGCGGCAGGGAAGCGGCCAGCAGCTTTATGAAGAGTCTGAAGCTTGCGGCCATTGAGACCCATGTGGCGGATGCACGTACCTGTTGTCTGAACCCGGCTTCCAGCACCCACCGTCAGATGACGGACGAGCAGCTGAAGGAAGCAGGCGTTCCCGCGGAACTGATACGGATCAGCTGCGGCATTGAAGATAAGGATGATCTGATTGCGGATATTGCACAGGCATTGGAGGCTTGAAGCTGTTTGGGCTGGCGACAAGGCGCAGGAGGTGGCAGCATTGGAAAAGTGGAATAGAAATGAAGCAATGGAATGTAGGGAATTTGAGAAGGATATTGCGGATTTCATCACGAAGAAGATGGATTATCCCATTTTGAAGCGCTTCTATGAGCATGTGGAGCATTGCGCGGACTGCCGGGAGGAACTGAATATACAATTCCTTGTGACAGAGGGCATGCAGCGCCTGGAGAAAGGCAGTACCTTTGATCTGCAGTCGGAGCTGGAACAGCGTCTGGAGGAGGCCAGGAAGAGCATTCGGTACCATAGCGCCTTTCTATATCTGGGGATTGCTATGGAAATTGTGGCGGTGGGGCTGCTGATCGGGATTGTGATCTGGATTTTGTTGTAGGCGGCCTGGATTTTGCGGTTATTATGGAATTTTGGAGACAGTTGGAACAGGAAATTGATATGAGGCGGTAAGGAGTATGCTGAAAAATAAGAAGCTTGTACTGATAGATGGTCACAGTATTCTGCACAGAGCGTTCTATGGGGTGCAGGATCTGATCAATGCCCGGGGTTTTCATACCAATGCAATTTATGGTTTTCTGAATATAATGTTCAAATTTCTGGAAGAAGAGAAACCGGATTTTCTTGCGGTTGCTTTTGACGTGCATGCACCTACCTTCCGCCATGAGATGTATGAAGCCTATAAGGGAACCAGGAAGCCCATGCCGGAGGAACTGCGGGAGCAGGTACCGGTTATGAAAGAAGTACTGAAGGCCATGAAGATTGTAATTGTGGAGAAGGCGGGGCTGGAAGCGGATGATATTCTGGGGACATTGGCGAAAAACGCCCAGTCTCAGGGGATGGAGGTTACGCTGATTTCCGGCGACAGGGATTTGCTGCAGATTGCGGATGAACATATCAAGATCCGGATTCCGAAGACGAAAATGGGAAAGACCGAAGTGGAGGACTATTATCCGGAGGATGTGAAAGCGGCTTATCAGGTAACTCCCCTTCAGTTTATTGACTTGAAGGCATTGATGGGAGATACGGCTGACAATATACCGGGTGTGCCCAAGGTGGGGCTCAAGACCGCCACGGAGCTGATGATAGAATATGGTTCTTTAGAGAATATTTATGCTCATGTAGATGAGATATCGAAGAAAAGCATACGGGAATCTTTGATCCAGAACCGGGAACTGGCAGATTTGAGCAGGGTGCTGGCTACCATCCGGACGGACAGTGACGTGGCCCTGGATTACGAGGCTGCAAAAGCGGAAGGATTTTATACAAAAGAGGCATATGAACTGTTCCGGCAGCTGGAATTTAAGCAGATGCTGAACCGTTTCGACAGAGAAAAGGACAGCCGGGAAGAGGATATGACGGAATCCTTCCGGAGGATGGAGGACCAGAAGGCGTTTATTGCAAAACTCAAAAAGATAAAGCCAGGGACTTTTGTGGGGATTTTTCTTGCCGCGCAGGAAAAGCGTTCCACAGGGGAGCTGTGCGGGGTGGCAGTAAGCTGGGGAGAGGAAACAGTGATGTATACGTTGCCTGCACGGGAAAATGTACAGCTTTCTCTGTTTGAAGAGCTTACGGAGGAGGGAGACGAAGACCGAAAACCCTTGCTGGAGGCAATCCGGGATCTTTCCGGAAGATGCAGGCTGGCCGTTTTCGATATCAAGAAACAGTTTCGTTATCTTGCCGCGGATTCCACGGAACGCTATTTTGATATCCTGATTGCCGCTTATCTGCTGTATCCTTTAAAAAGTGATTATGATCTGGAAGCAATTGCGTCGGAGCATCTGGGGTTAACCATTCCGGGATGGGGAGAGCTGTTCGGCAAACGGAAAATGAGTGAAGCCTCGGCGGATATGCCGGATCAGTTTGTACGGTATTGCTGTTATGGGGCCTATGTGGCTTATGCGGCTGCCGGAGTGTTGGAGAAGAAGCTGGCAGATACCGGTATGGACCGGCTGATGAGGGAGATTGAGATGCCGTTGTCTCTGGTGCTCTATGACATGGAGCGTGAGGGCGTGGCGGTGCGCCGGGAGGAATTGAAGGCTTACGGCGATGCGCTGGTGGCCAGAATCGAGGAGCTGGAGAAATCTATCCATGCCCAGGCGGGAGTGGATTTTAATATCAATTCGCCGAAACAGCTGGGCGAAGTGCTGTTCGAGACCATGAAGCTTCCCGGCGGCAAGAAGACGAAGACAGGATACTCTACTGCGGCGGATGTGCTGGAAAAGCTGTCAGAGGAGGCTCCTATTGTAAAGGATATTCTGGAATACAGGCAGCTGACCAAGTTGAAATCCACATATGCGGACGGCCTTGCCGTCTTTATCGGCGAAGACGGACGGATTCATACCAGCTTTAACCAGACCATCACCGCCACCGGGCGGATCAGTTCCACGGAGCCGAATCTGCAGAACATTCCCATGCGCATGGAGCTGGGACGGCGGATTCGGAAAGTCTTCGTTCCCAGAGAGGGCTGTGTGTTCATGGATGCGGATTATTCCCAGATCGAGCTGCGGGTTCTGGCCCATATGTCAGGAGACGAACAGCTGATCGAAGCTTACCGCATGGAACAAGATATTCACCGCATCACGGCGGCAAAGGTATTCCACACGCCCTTTGAGGAGGTGACAGATCTGCAGCGCAGAAATGCCAAAGCTGTAAATTTCGGTATTGTTTACGGTATCAGTTCTTTTGGGCTGAGCCAGGATCTGAGCATCAGCAAGAAGGAAGCGGCGGAATATATCGAGCAGTATTTTGCCACCTATCCGGGGGTGAAGGAATTTCTGGACAGGCTGGTTGGGAATGCGAAAAGGGACGGTTATATTACGACGATGTTCGGCAGGAGAAGGCCTGTGCCGGAGCTATCTTCTTCTAATTTCATGCAGCGCTCCTTTGGGGAGCGTGTGGCCATGAATTCGCCCATACAGGGAACGGCGGCGGATATCATCAAGATTGCCATGATCCGGGTATGGCGCGCACTTCGGGAGGCGGGACTGAAGTCCAGACTGATTCTGCAGGTGCATGATGAGCTGGTCATTGAGACGTACTGGGAGGAGGAAGAGCAGGTAAGGCAGATTCTTATAGAGAATATGAAAGCGGCTGCGGATCTGGCTGTGACTCTGGAGGTGGATCTGCATACCGGAGAGAACTGGTATGAGGCGAAGTGATGAAATACCTTACCGTTCACTCGTCGGTGTAGGAGTGTCAGTGCAGGAAGCGGAGGAAAGGAAATGCGCTTTATTGGGATTACAGGCGGCATAGGTGCCGGCAAATCGGAGATTCTGGGCTATATCAAGAAGCATTATTCCTGCGAGATCTATCTGGCAGATGAGGTGGCGCATCTTGTAAAGCAGCCGGGGAGCCGGGCTTATGAAGAATTAAAAGAATTGCTGGGCCGGGATGTGATCGGCCGGGACGGAGAGATTGACCGAGGGGCGATGGCAGATATCATTTTTGCCAAACCGGAGCTTTTGGAGCAGGTTAATGAGATTGTTCATCCTGCCGTAAAAGAATATCTGATGGACCGTCTGACCTGTGCCGGCAGGGAAGGACGGACGGCGTTATTCTTCGTAGAGGCGGCATTGTTGATCGAATGCGGTTATCTTGCGTTGGTGGATGAAATGTGGTATATTTATGCGGACGAGGCTGTAAGGAGGAACAGGCTTAAGCTGTCTCGAGGATACAGCGATGAGAAGATTTCCAGAATCATGTCCAGCCAGCTGTCGGAAGAGGCATTTCGGAAAAACTGTGACTTTGTCATAGACAACAGCGGCGACTTTGGACAGACCATCCGGCAGATTACACAAAAGCTGGTGCCGTACAATGCCGGAGAGGCTTGACGGAGTTTGGGAGATAGGGCGGAAATTATAACAAAACGGAAAAGAGAGAAGAAAGATGAGATTATGCAGTATAGCAAGCGGAAGCAGCGGAAATTGTATCTACGTGGGTTCGGATGCCGCGCATCTGCTTGTGGACGTAGGGATCAGCGGGAAAAAGACGGAAAAGGGACTGAAGGAACTGGAGTTGACGGGCCGCGATATAAACGGAATTCTGATTACTCATGAACATGCCGATCACATCCAGGGACTGGGGGTATTATCCAGAAAATATGAGATTCCGATCTATGCCACAGCGGGGACGATCCGGGCCATCAAGGGCTGCAGCGGATTGGGCAATCTGGACAGCAGTCTGTTTCATGAGGTGGAGGAGGATCGGAAGTTTTTCATAAAGGATCTGACCATCAATCCCATGCGTATTTCTCATGATGCGGCCCAGCCGGTGGCTTATCGGATCGCTTATGGCAATAAACGTGTGGCTGTCTGCACGGATCTTGGGGTATACAATGATTATACGGTGGAATGCCTCAAGGGGATGGATGCATTGCTGCTGGAGGCAAATCATGATGTGAACATGCTTCAGGTAGGCCCCTATCCCTATTATCTGAAACAGCGGATTCTGGGAGAACGGGGACATCTGTCCAATGAAAATACGGGCAGGCTTCTGTGCAGAATTCTGCATGATAAACTGAAGACAGTGCTTTTGGGGCATTTGAGCAAGGAGAATAATCTGCCGGAGCTGGCCTATGAATCCGTGCGGATGGAGATCAATATGGGCGACAATCCTTACAAAGCCGGAGATTTCGATATCCGTGTGGCTCTGCGCAGCGATGTGACGCCGGTGGTGGTAGTGTAGGATCAGGCAGGGAATGTGATAGGGCAGAGAGTGCGGTAGTTTTGCGGGTAGAGCAGGCCATGAGCAGAGAGTGCGGTAGTTTTGCGGGTAGAGCAGGCCATGAGCAGAGAGTGCGGTAGTTTTGCGGGTAGAGCAGGCCATGAGCAGAGAGTGCAGCAGTCTTGCGGGAGAGCGGGCCCGGGCACAAGGAGCGGAGGTCTCGCGGATAGCAGGCATGGGCACAAGGAGCGGCGGCCTCGCGGATAGCAGGCATGGGCACAAGCGACGGCGGCCTTGCGGGGAGCAGGAGGAAACAGAGGATACGGCAGACTTGGGAAAGCGCGGGTTTGGACTGAGAATGTTTCCGGATAGGGTAAAAGACGGCCGGTTCGGAGGAATAAAAGGCGTGGGGAACGCCGGAATGGAGAATAGATATGAAAAGGACAATTATTACCGTTATCGGAAAGGATACCATAGGAATCATCGCAAAGGTCTGTACCTATTTGGCAGAGAACGGAATCAATATTCTGGATATCTCCCAGACCATTGTACAGGGGTATTTCAATATGATGATGATCGTGGATACTACTGATACAGAGAAGCCTTTTGGGGACATGGTAGACGAAATGACAGCGCTGGGGGAGAAGACAGGAGTACAGATCAGATGTCAGAAGGAAGAAATCTTCGATAAGATGCATCGGATATAGAGGGACGGTTTCAGACCGGTCTTCTGATATCGGGCGGACAGCAGGGAGGTTAGAAATGATAAACATATATGAAGTGACAGAGACGAATAAAATGATCGCGGAGGAGAACCTGGATGTGCGTACGATCACACTGGGGATCAGCCTTCTTGACTGTATCGATTCCGATTTGGACAGACTGCAGGACAAAATTTATACAAAGATATATGATGCGGCCAAAAATCTGGTAAAAACAGGGGAGGAGATCTCCAGGGAGTTTGGTATACCGATTGTAAATAAACGAATATCAGTTACTCCTGTCGCTCTGGTAGGAGGCGCCGCATGTAAGTCGGAAGAGGATTTCGCGGCGGTGGCCCGGACTTTGGACAGAGTGGCCACGGAAGTCGGCGTAAACTTTATCGGAGGGTATTCGGCACTGGTGAGCAAGGGAATGACCCGGGCGGATGAGCTTCTGATCCGTTCGATCCCGCTGGCGCTTTCCACCACGGAGAGAGTGTGTTCCTCCGTGAATCTGGGCTCCACCAAGACCGGAATCAATATGGACGCGGTAAAGCTGATGGGGGAAATCGTCAAATCTACCGCGGAATACACTAGGGAAAACGATTCTCTGGGCTGTGCAAAACTGGTAGTATTTTGCAATGCGCCGGATGACAATCCGTTTATGGCAGGAGCTTTCCACGGTGTGACAGAGAGCGATAAGATCATCAATGTGGGAGTCAGCGGCCCCGGTGTGGTGAAGAGGGCTCTGGAGAAAGTGCGGGGTGAAAATTTCGAGGTACTATGTGAAACCATCAAGAAGACAGCCTTCAAGGTTACCAGGGTAGGGCAGCTGGTGGCGCAGGAGGCTTCCGCAATGCTGGGGGTGCCTTTCGGGATTGTGGATTTGTCGCTTGCGCCCACACCCGCTATCGGGGACAGCGTTGCGGATATTTTATGCGAAATCGGCCTGGAGCATGCAGGCGCTCCCGGCACAACGGCGGCGCTGGCGCTTTTGAATGATCAGGTGAAGAAGGGCGGAGTCATGGCTTCCTCTTATGTAGGGGGACTGAGCGGCGCATTTATTCCTGTCAGCGAGGATCAAGGGATGATAGATGCGGTGAAGGCAGGCGCCCTGACATTGGAAAAACTGGAGGCTATGACCTGTGTCTGTTCCGTGGGACTGGATATGATTGCCATTCCGGGGGACACGAAGGCAACTACCATCTCCGGCATCATCGCGGACGAGATGGCCATCGGCATGGTGAATCAGAAAACGACAGCTGTTCGTATCATTCCGGTCATCGGTAAGGGTGTGGGTGAGACTGTGGAGTTCGGAGGTTTGTTGGGATATGCGCCGATTATGCCGGTGAATCAGTTTTCCTGTGATGCCTTTATTCATCGCGGAGGGCGGATTCCGGCGCCTATTCACAGTTTTAAGAATTGAAGTAAGGGTGAAGTAAGCGGTAATTTTAAGTACTTGGGGACTACCATTTCTTCCCTGTTTAGTGTATAATGTTAATAAATGAGGGCATTGAATCAACTTCTGATTCCAAATTATAGAACAATCAACTTTATTTACGGCAGAAAATTTTTGACAAGGAGGAGCAGGCATGTTAATAGGAGGAATCGAGGCAGGCGGTACGAAGATGGTATGCGCGGTAGGAGATGAAAACGGGGCGATTAAGGACAGGGTTTCCTTTCCAACCAGACAGCCCGGGGAAACATTTGAGGATATCATCGGCTATTACCGCAACTGGGACATCAAGGCACTGGGCGTAGGATGCTTTGGACCCATTGATTTAAATAAGGACTCGGATACCTACGGATATATCACGAAGACGCCGAAGGCGGGATGGGAGTATTTTGATGTGGTGGGAACGCTGAAAAAGGCGCTGAATGTGCCGGTAGGCTTTGACACCGACGTAAACGGCGCGATCCTGGGCGAAGTGACCTGGGGAGCGGCCAGGGGAGCGGAGAGCGCCATTTATGTGACCATCGGCACCGGTGTGGGCGTAGGCGTCTATGTCAACGGCGGACTGCTTCACGGCCTGGTACATCCGGAGGGCGGTCATATTCTTCTGGAGCGGCATCCGAAAGATACTTATAAAGGAAGGTGTCCTTTCCACGGAAACTGTGCGGAAGGCCTGGCTTCCGGTCCCGCAGTGGAGGAACGCTGGGGCAAAAAGGGCGTGGAACTTGCGGACAGGGATGAGGTCTGGGAGATGGAGGCCTATTATATCGCACAGGCGCTGATGGACTATATCATGGCATATTCTCCGCAGAAGATCATCCTCTGGGGCGGCATCATGCACCAGGAGAAGCTGTTCGGGATGGTCAGGAAAGAGGTTCTGCACATGCTGAACGGATATGTGGCACATAAACAGATTCTGGAGAATATTGACACGTATATTGTGCCGCCCGCTCTGGGGGAGGATCCCGGCATCCTGGGGGCGATTAAGCTGGGTATGGATGCTCTGGCCTAGTCCAAAACGTCATCAGGATTTCTGCCTGTCTGCGCCTGAGAAAGGACAGGCAGGAGGCGGGTTAAGATTTGAAGCAGGAAATCGGGAAGGAAACCTTTAGAGAATCGAACAGAATTACGGTTTCTCCCGGGAAATATGGATATATGCGGAGGAAATGATATGAGCAGAGAAGGCAGAGAACTGTTGTTCCTGGATCCGGTATGCACCCACAATATCTGGGGCGGTTCCAAGCTGAGGGAAGTATTCGGTTACCCCGTGGAGGGGAATGACCTGGGAGAGTGCTGGGGGATTTCCGCCCACCCGGAAGGGGACGGGACCGTGCGCAAGGGGGATTATGAGGGCTGTAAGCTGTCCGAGATATGGGAGAAGCACCCGGAACTGTTTGGGAACCTGGGTTATGACAGGTATCCTTTGCTGACCAAAATTATCGATGCCCAGGACGATCTGAGCATCCAGGTGCATCCGGACGATGCCTATGCAAAGGAGCATGAGAACGGCAGCCTGGGTAAGACAGAGTGCTGGTATATCATGGATTGTAAGGAGAATGCAACTCTGGTCATCGGACACAATGCCAGGACAAAAGAAGAGCTGGACGACATGGTGCACGGGGGAAAATGGCAGGAGCTGATCCGCGAGATTCCCATCCGCAAGGGTGATTTTATCCAGATCGATCCCGGCACAGTGCATGCAATCAAGGCGGACACTTTGATCCTGGAGACACAGCAGAACAGCGCCATCACCTACCGGCTGTACGACTATGGCCGCCTGCAGAACGGAAAGAGCCGGGAGCTCCATATTGACAAGAGCCTGGATGTAATCACCGTACCGGCCAAAAGTGCACAGGACAGCGTCAAGTCCATCAGCGAACTGCCGGAGAATGAACTGAACCAGATTTATACCTGTGAGAAATATACCATTTTCAAACTGGATGTAAACGGGGATGCGTCATTTGAGCAGAATTATCCTTTTCTGGCAGTATCGGTTCTGGAGGGAGAAGGGACTGTGGACGGGGAGAAGGTGCACAGGGGAGACCATTTTATCATTCCTGCCGTGTATGGAAAGGTGGAGATAAGCGGGAAGATGAGCCTGATTTTGTCTACGGTGGAGAAATAAATTTTGCTGACAGTTGGGAAGCGGGGAGGGATGTTTCCTGCCTGTATATCCACACTGCCGGGAACCATTCTGTGAAGCTGTTTTTTGGAGAAGGACGGGTGCTTTGGGCTTTCCGGTGCCTGCACCGGAAGAGGGATTATGAAATGGACATTTTCTAACGATAGCACAAGGCCAATCATAAGTGCTGAAAAACATATTCAAAGCCAACATGGTAAGTCATGTGTCGGCTCTTTGCCACAAACCTGTATGATTTTTGAAATTGGCATGGCTTTAAAATTTATAGAATCAAATTATGAAACTATAAAAAAGGGTGTGTGGGTGTGGATATGGAAACATCTGCTCTTTTGTCCGTGAGCAGGTACTATTCGATACCAGCTGTTTCCATTTTATTATGTTCAGATAAGCACCCGCTCTCTGAAACAGATCCAGGATGGGCTTGGGGTAATGGCTACTTTAGGGAAACATGCGAAAGGTTTGTAAGGCAGTCGGTAAATTTCGCATTGCAATTATAGGCAGTCTGCACTCAAATGCTTTCGTTATGCTTATACTGCCGCTTAAAAGCCGGTTTGTTGGGTACACACTTAAGGAAAGAGTGTTAAAAAAAGGATACTAAAATGAGTACATTTCGTTATGCCATACTGGGCGCCGCTAAAATAGGCGCGAAATTTTGTCAGGCCGCCTCGATGATCGGGAATTGTGAGGTCTGTGCCGTGGCCAGCAAGAGCCTGGAGCGGGCGCAGGAGTTCGCCGCAGGGAACAACATCTCCAAAGCTTACGGCAGTTACGAGGAACTGCTTGACAAGGAGAAGCCCGACTGCGCCTACATCGCGGTGACGCCCCACGACCATTACCGCCTGTCCAGGATGTGCGTGGAGCGGGGCATCCCTGTGCTCTGCGAGAAGGCTATGTTTATAAACAGCGGAGAGGCTGAGAGTCTGTACGCCCTGGCGAAGGAAAAGGGAGTGTTCGTCATGGAGGCCATGTGGAGCCGCTTCCTGCCCACGATGAAAAAGGTGAAACAATGGCTTGCTGAGGGGAGAATCGGAATTCCGGAGATTTCCCGGCTTTCTATCGGATTTGCCGCGCCGGAAGGAAGCGAAAACCGCTATTTTAATCCCAAGCTGGGAGGCGGCGCAGCCCGGGACATCACGGTTTACGCTTATGAAATCACCACCTATGTCCTGGAGCAGAAGATCAGGAGGATGGAGGTTTCCGCCACCCGGGGGGAAACCGGCGTGGATATCAACAATCATATATCCATTGATTTTGAGTATACTCTGGCAGACCTTGCAACAAGCTTTGTGACGAAGATGAATGCCGGGATGATCTTATATGGAAGAAAAGGGAAGATCGTATGGCCGGAACCCCACCATTCCTTCGAGTGCTTCCTATATGACGGGGCGGGAGAGCTTGTGGAGCATTTCGTGGATCAGGAGACGAAAAATGGTTTTGTGTATGAGCTGGATGAGGCAATCCGATGCATCCGGCAGGGGCTCCTGGAAAGCCCGGTGATCCCTTGGCAGGATACGTTGGACTGCGCCAGATTATTTGACAGAATTGACCAGTGCTGTGGGGAGAAAGAGGCATAAACTATTTATCTCCATAGTGACCTCTGCAGTGGGCAATATACAGCCGTCCGTTTTCCAGGTGGTAAACAAGCCGTTCTTTTTCGTTGATACGGCGGCTGTATTCGCCATGCAGGTCACCGGTGAGGGGTTCTGGTTTTCCGATTCCATTCATACAGCCGTTACGCTCAATATCCTGGATGAGTTGATTGATCCGTCTTAATATTTTTTATCCTGGGTCTGCGAGTAAAGATAATCATCCCATGCATTGTCCGGCCATATTTTTTCACTCATCTTCCACCTTAATCAGTTCATGTACAGTGCCTTTTCCGGCTTTTAATTCCCGAACGGATTTCATTACATAAGCCATATTTGCTTCAGAGAAGAATGGATCGGCAGTTTGGGTTATTTCAAATGGAATACGGTTTTCGCGAAAAACAGCTTTCACAAAAAGGTTGATTGCGGTAGAAGTATTCAGGCCGACATTCGAGCAGAATGCATCAAAGCTGGCCTTATTTTTTGGATTACAAGTAAAAGCAACAAAATTACTATTCGGAAAAGGTGCATCAATTTCCTGGTATCGGCTCAATTTTTGGTAAAAAAATATGGGGTGGAAGACGGGCAACAAAGAGATACAATTACATACATACTTTCAGACACTAATTAAGAGGCAGACAGAATGAAAAGAAGAGCATCTCAAATGAAAGAATTATTAACAGCCGACAAAAAATACAATTTCTGGGATTTCCTGAGAATCCCCTTCACAGTGTGCCCGGTATATGCAGGCATTAAGGTACTCAACCAGGCAGCGGTGTCCCTCCTGCCGTCCCTGCAGGTGCTGGCCACAGCGGCTTTTATTGACAGCGCCCTGGATATTTTTGCGGGAAAGGCAGGACAGGAGGCAATCGGAATGCCCCTGCTGTGCCTGATTTTGATCGTCGCCTACAATAACCTGAACTGGCAGCTGATGAGCTATGTCAATCTGAAAATGGAGATGCGGCTGAATTTCGTATACCGGACCGGAATCGCTCAGAAGAGGGCGGCATTGGAATATCGGCATGTGGAAAACAATAACACTTGGGAGCTGATTAACCGTGTGTGCGCGGATCCGGTGGGGAAGCTTCTGGGTGGGTTTAATAATATATGCGGCATCGCCAATATCGTCCTTCGGGTGGGCTCCCTGCTGGTAATACTGATGGCCCAGGTCTGGTGGGCCGGACTGGCCATTGTGGCGATCTCGGTCCCTCTTTTCCGTCTGGCCGTCAGGAGCGGACAGCAGATGTATGAGGAAAATAAGGAAGCGGAGAAGCATAGGCGCAGGGCAGAGTATCTGAAGGGCGTGCTGCAGGGACGGGAAAACGTGGAAGAACGGACGCTTTTCGGCTATACGGAAAAGATAAACCGCCAGTGGCTTGAAAAATACGAGACGGCGCGGAAAATTTCTGTGGGGGTGAGCGCAAAATACTTTCTCCGCCTGAAAGGCTCCAGCCTGATCACGGTGCTGCTTTCCCTGCTGATTATCAGCGTGCTTCTGTTCCCGCTGCAGAGCGGGCTCATCACGCCGGGTATGTTTATGGGACTGGTCACTTCCACCCTGAACCTGATTCAGATGATGTCGTGGGAGCTGTCCGACACCATGGGGCAGATTGCCCGGAATCTGGAGTACTGCAAGGATCTGACCGCATTCTGTGCGCTGTCTGAGA
The DNA here is from genome assembly GCA_910584865.1 of uncultured Acetatifactor sp. Lineage (GTDB taxonomy): Bacteria > Bacillota > Clostridia > Lachnospirales > Lachnospiraceae > Acetatifactor. The sequence goes on along the minus strand of CAJUCE010000003.1, from coordinate 65,054 downwards.
CGCCGGGGGCACTGGACCTGCCAGCAGATAGCAGCGAGATCACCTTTGAAAGCCTGGAATTCCGCCATGTAACCTTCCGGTATCCGGGGACGGAGAAGGATATTTTAAGTGATTTCAATCTGCGCCTGGAATGCGGAAAGCACTATGCTTTCGTGGGCGTCAACGGCGCCGGAAAGACGACGCTGACCAAGCTTATCACCGGCCTGTATGATAATTATGAAGGGGAGATCCTGCTTAACGGCCGGGAGCTGAAGACATTCAGTCAGGCGCAGCTGAAGGCGTTTTTCTCCGTGGTCTACCAGGATTTCGCCAGATATCAGATCTCACTGGAAGACAATATCGCCCTGGGGGACGTGCTCCACAGGGACCGGGATAAAATCAGGGCTGCCGCCGGGGTCATCGGCCTTGGAGAGGTGATTGGCGCCCTGCCCCGGGGAATGGAGACTCCTCTTGGAAAAATAAAGGAAAACGCCGTGGACATTTCCGGGGGACAGTGGCAGCGCGTGGCAATTGCCCGGGCGCTGTACAATCCGGCGGCGGTGCAGATATTGGATGAACCCACGGCGGCGCTGGACCCGGTGGCGGAGAGCGGCATCTATGAAATGTTCGGCCAGATCAGTGCCGGGAAATCCACGATCTTCATCACCCACAGACTGGGCGCGGCCCGCCTGGCAGACGAGATTATCGTGGTGGACGGCGGGAAGGTGGCAGAGAAGGGAAAACACGAGGAGCTGCTTTCCCAAAAGGGGATTTATTCTTCCATGTATGAGGCGCAGAGGAGTTGGTATCAATGAAAAAGCAGACAGAGAAAAAAGAAAAGAAACATGCTATAGGGGCTTTTAGAAAGCTTCTTCCGGTGATGATAAAGGCGACGCCCTTTTTGTTTACGGCAAGTATAGTGCTTTCCGTTTTCCACGGCGTTTCCTTCGGCGTGGAAACCATGATGCAGCAGCGCTTTTTCGACAAGGCGGTGGAGGCGGCGGGCGGAAAAGCGGGAATTTTGCATGCGTTTCTGGCTCTGGCGTTTCTGGGAATTGCCAATGTGGCCTGCCAGGTGCTGAACGGTGTATCCAATTTCCTTCCCGATGTGGTGGAAGGAAAGGCGGGCGCTTATCTTTCCACGGCAATTCAGGAGAAAATCGGCCGCCTGGATCCGGCTGCCTTTGAAGATACGGAGAAGCTGGACGACATTAACAAGGCGGAGCAGGGGAAGAACAGCGCCTTCTGGTATGTCTATGATGTGATTGCAATACTGACTTTTTATGTTCCGTATTTCGCTTTTATGGGGTGGTACCTTTTTTCGCTGAAACCGGTTCTGGCCAGCGCCATTGTCATCATATTCCTGCCTACGGCTCTGGCGCAGCTGCTCCGCGTGAAGTTTTTCTCCCGCCTGGAGGACGATTCCGCTCCGGTGCGCAGGGAATACGAATATTACGAAAACTGTATGATGGGACGGGAATATTTCAAGGAGACCCGGCTTCTGGGCGGCTTCTTTTATTTTAAGAAGCTGTATCAGGAAACTCTGTCCTGTCTGCAGAAGCTGAGACTGAAGGCCACCATGAAGTCCAATCTGTTCGAGCTTTCCATGCGCGCCCTGACGGTGGCGGGGTACTGTGGCATTCTCTGGATGCTGTTTGACGCTCTGATGAAGCAGGAGGTGACGGTGGGGGCTTTTGCGGCGGTCTTTAATTCTTTGGGTATGCTGTACGACATCATGGAGGAGATCATATGCAGGCATATGGGAGAGATGGCGAGTAACGTGGGGTCCATCCGCAACTACCTGAATTTTCTGAATATGGAGGAACGTGCCGGACAGCTGCAGGAAGCGCCCGGATGGGGGGATATTGTACTGGAAAATGTGAGCTTTTCCTATCCTGTCCGGAAAACGGAAGGAAACCAATCTAAGGAAGAAAACCGCTCCAGGGAAGAAGGTCACTCTATGGAAGAAAGCTGCTCCGGGGAGGAGGGCCACTCCAGGGAAGAAAAGCAATCGGTGGAAGATGGTCATTCCATAGAAGACGATACTACGGAAGCGGTGAAGTATGCAGTAAAAAACGTGAGCCTGACGCTGCATAAAGGGGAGACTCTGGCGGTGGTAGGGGAGAACGGTTCCGGAAAATCCACCCTGATTCGTCTGATTGCCGGACTCTACCTTCCCAAGAAAGGCTGCGTTAAGAAGAATGGAGTGGACACCCGGGAGCTTGCTATGGGGGTGCTGGCCGCCGGGACTTCCGCAGTATTTCAGAAATATCAGCGTTATCAGATGACTCTGGCCGAAAATATCACCATCAGCGATCCATCGGCAGACTGCGGGAAGGTACGGATGGACAGTGTATGCGATATGGCGGGAGTGGAGACAGGCACTTTCCCGGAGGGCTATGAAACCATGCTTTCCCGGGAATTTGACGGCATAGACCTGTCGGGCGGACAGTGGCAGCGTGTGGCCATCGCCAGGGGCTTTTTCAGGATCCATGACATGATTATCCTGGATGAGCCCACTGCCGCCATTGACCCGTACGAGGAAACGAGGATTTATAACCGCTTTGCCGAAATTGCCCGAGATAAAACGGCTGTTATCGTGACCCACCGCCTGGGCTCCGTGAAGCTTGCGGACCGAATTCTGGTGATGAAGGACGGTGAGGCAGTCCAGACGGGTACCCATGAGGAGCTGATTGCCAGGGAAGGGGAATACAAAAGACTTTATGAGGCGCAGGAACAGTGGTATGGTGACTGAAAGAAGGATTGTACCTTGAAGATTGCCTGGACACTGCTCTTTTTCTGAAATTGCCGGCCTGGAATTCGGGAAAGATTGAGGATATGTTATGTCTCCTATTATCTGGCCGGCGATGAGGACGGACAGCTGAACGCCTTTGAGGAATATGCTGTCCGGGAACTGACGGAAAATATGTTATTGGGAGGTTTCCCTGATGACATTGCCGTCTTTTTACGGCATATTGTTGAAAACAATTCGGCCACCTGTATGGATTCGGCCTGCGATTTCACCCGGTTAAACTGAATTAAACAGGGCTGGGGGAACGCAATGCATTCCCGGCAGGGGATTTCACGGCATCCGCTGCCGCCGCAGTATCTGCTCCTGCATCGTCCGTTTCTCTGGAAGTTTTTTCTCCGCGGTATCTGCCTTTGCAGCAGAAACCAATGCCTGCATCCCCGCCTGTGACAGGCTAACAAGCTATTGACTGGTCAGTATTAAAAAGACTATAATGTCTTTGTGAAACAACCCTGATTCTAAGCAAAAGACAGTGTAATTTATTTGGTTTTCTGCTATAATAATAAAGAAGTTTTATTCCAAAACCATAATAAAACAAAATGACAGCTACAGTAGAGCTACGGGTTTTTGTGAGTCGGGAGTTGGACAAGAGAGAGGCAGGGAGGCGGTAGTATGGCGAAATATTTTAATACGACAGGTGTCTGCAGGCCATCAAAGCATTATATGGTCAATTTAGATAGGCGGCTTGCGGAAATCAGAAGGATGATTGACAGGCAGTACTATTTTGTAATAAACCGAGGCAGACAATACGGGAAAACGACAACTCTGGCGGCTTTGAAGGATTTCCTGCAGCAGGATTTCATCGTAGCCAGCCTTGATTTTCAGTTTCTGACAGGGGCTGCCTTTGAGAATGAGCAGACTTTTTCCACTGCCTTTGCCAGGTGTTTTACCTTGGCGCTGCGGCGTATTCCGGAAGCTAAGGGGGAAGCTTTAGACAGAATTAAAAAATGTGCGGAAGATAAGAACTGCTCCATGGCGGAGTTGTTTGAAGAGCTGAGCGAATTCTGCGCTTCTGCGCCGAAGCCTGTGATCCTGCTCATAGACGAGGTGGACAGTGCGTCCAACAACCAGGTTTTTCTTGATTTCCTGGCGCTTTTGCGAGGATATTACCTGCAGAGGGAGGAGTATCCCACCTTTCAGTCGGTGATTCTGGCAGGGGTGTATGATATCAGGAACTTGAAGCAGAAGATTCGCCCAGACTCGGAGCATAAGCATAACAGCCCGTGGAACATTGCGGCCGCATTTGATGTAAATATGGATTTGGAGGCAGACGGCATAGCGGGCATGCTGGCCGAATATGAGGCTGACCACCATACCGGGATGGATGTGGGACGGATGGCGGAACTTTTGTACGAAGACACATCCGGATATCCGTTTCTGGTATCCCGGCTTTGCCAGCTGTTGGATGAGCAAGTTCCCGGCAGTGCGGAATTTCCGGACAGGCAGGCGGCGTGGAGCAGGGAGGGACTGCTGGCGGCTGAGAAGATTCTGCTGATGGAGAAGAATACACTGTTCGATTCGCTGATCAATAAACTGACGGATTACCCTAAGCTGCGGGATTTGCTTTATTCCATGCTTTTTAGGGGGGAGAGGGTTGTGTATAATTCTCATAATGACGTGATCCAGCTTGCATCCATGTTTGGGTTTGTGAAAAATGTAAATGGGGCTTTGTCTATTGCAAACAGGATTTTCGAAACTGTTTTGTACAATTTATTTTTGTCGGAAGAGGAAGTCTCTAACCAGACTTTTACTACTGCAATGGCAGACAGGAATCAGTTTATCAGGGACGGCTTCCTGGACATGGAATTACTGTTGAAAAAGTTTGTATTACACTGGAACGACTTGTATCATTCAGCGGATGAGAAATTTATAGAAGAAAACGGAAGGAAATTTTTCCTGCTGTATTTAAAGCCGGTAATCAATGGTGTGGGAAATTATTATATTGAAGCCAGAACCAGGGACCAGGGGCGCACGGATGTGATTGTGGACTACAGGGGACGGCAATACATTATCGAAATCAAGATATGGCGCGGCGACGAGTATAACAGAAGGGGAGAGGCGCAGCTCGCTTCCTATCTGGAATCCTATCATGCGCAGAAGGGATACATGCTCAGCTTCAATTTTAATAAGAAGAAAGAACCGGGAGTAAAAGAGATCTCATGCGGTGGGAAGGTGATTTTTGAAGCGATGGTATGAGCTGCTTGGTCTGAATCATTCATGGTAAATCTTACAAAGAGCGGGAACCGTACAATGCTGCCGGGATTCCTGCTCTTTTTGGCAAAGTTTTGTTAAAAACCCATAAAAGAAATCATTTGAAAATATACAAACTTATGCTATAATGCTTATGATTTTCGCAATTAATTCTGAAACGATAATTACGGGGTTCGCGAGGCGGTTCCCACCGCGGCTTTCTCCCGGAAAGGAATGGTATAAGGATATGGGAATGACAATGACGCAAAAGATCCTGGCTGCTGCTGCGGGCCTGGAGAACGTGGAGGCCGGACAGCTCATTGAGGCGGAGCTTGACCTGGTGCTGGGCAATGACATCACCAGCCCTGTGGCCATCAAGGAAATGGACAAGTTTACGGCCAAGGGGGTATTCGACAAGGACAAGATCGCCCTGGTGCCGGACCATTTCGTGCCTAACAAGGATATCAAGTCCGCGGAGCACTGCAAATGTGTCCGGGAGTTCGCCCGGAAAAATGAGATTACTAATTATTTTGAGGTGGGTGAGATGGGCATTGAGCATGCTCTGCTTCCGGAAAAAGGCCTCACCGTGGCCGGGGACGTAATCATTGGTGCGGATTCCCACACCTGTACCTACGGCGCATTGGGGGCTTTCTCCACCGGCGTGGGCAGCACGGACATGGCGGCGGGGATGGCCACAGGCAAGGCCTGGTTCAAGGTGCCTTCCGCAATCCGGTTCAACCTTACCGGCAAGCCCGCCAAATGGGTCAGCGGCAAGGACGTGATTTTACATATCATCGGTATGATCGGGGTGGACGGCGCACTGTACAAATCCATGGAGTTTGTGGGGGACGGCATCGCGAACCTGACCATGGATGACCGCTTTACCATTGCGAATATGGCCATCGAGGCCGGGGGCAAGAACGGCATCTTTCCTGTGGACGAGCTGGCGGAGAATTATATCAAAGAGCATTCCGATAAGCCGTACACAATTTATCAGGCGGACGATGATGCGGTGTACGACGCAGAATATGCCATTGACTTAAGCGCTCTGCGGCCCACGGTGGCATTCCCTCATCTTCCGGAGAATACCCACACGATCAACGAGATCCGGCAGATGGATCCCATCGCCATTGACCAGGTTGTGATCGGATCCTGCACCAACGGACGTCTGGACGATCTTCGGACTGCCGCGGAAGTGCTGAAGGACAGACATGTTGCAAAGGGAATGCGCTGCATCGTGATTCCCGCCACCCAGGCCATTTACATGCAGGCTATGGAGGAGGGACTGCTGAAAACCTTTATCGAGGCGGGCGCTATTGTCAGTACCCCTACCTGCGGGCCCTGTCTGGGAGGCTATATGGGTATCCTGGCGGAGGGGGAGCGCTGTGTGTCCACTACCAACCGCAATTTCGTGGGCCGCATGGGACATGTGTCCTCCGAGATCTATCTGGCAAGCCCTGCGGTAGCAGCGGCCAGTGCGATAAAAGGCGTGATCTGTGCTCCGGAGGATCTGGCGTAGGAAATACGGCAGGAAACCGGAATGGAATATCTGCCGGGGGAAAGGACGGCTTCCGTGGAACCGGGTGGGATACAGATTTACGGGGAAATGCCGGAAGAGATACGGGAAAACCGGTATTCTTAATTGAAAGAAAAACTGACAACGGCTCTGGGATATGATTTCAAATATTTTGGCTAAAACCAGTTCCAGACCATAAAAGTATTTTCCCGAAGGGGAGAAGATAAAGGAAAGGAAGCAAGGTGATTATGAACGCAAAAGGAACAGTTTTTAAATACGGAGACAATGTGGACACGGATGTAATCATTCCTGCCAGATATCTGAACACATCGGATCCCGCCGAGTTGGCGGCTCACTGCATGGAGGATATCGACACGGATTTTATAAAGAAAGTAAACAAAGGCGATATCATTGTGGCGGAGAAGAACTTCGGCTGTGGCTCATCCAGAGAGCACGCCCCCATCGCCATCAAGGCCGCAGGGGTCAGCTGCGTCATTGCGGAGACCTTTGCCAGGATTTTTTACCGGAATGCCATCAACATCGGCCTGCCCATTATCGAGTGCCCGGAGGCGTCCAGGGGCATTCAGGCGGGAGACCAGGTGGAAGTGGACTTTGACTCCGGCGTCATCACCAATGTGACCCGGGGAACCAGCTTCCAGGGACAGGCTTTTCCGGAATTTATGCAGAAGATCATTGCCTCGGAGGGCCTGATCAATTATATCAACAGTAAGTAAGATGCAACACCAATTCCCTCCGGGGTGTTAAGGGCGGGATGGATCACAACAGGCATGACTGCATGCCAAGCCTCGCAGACCACAGTTTACGAAACTGCGAGGCTTTTTATCTCGGTATAGATAGTCCGTCGCCAGACAGATATGGAATCAATAGGGTGCGAAGGCGCACACAAATCAGGAACCGGAATCATATGTGCGGTTCCTATTTGACTTTTTTGTAAACGACGGTTCGCCGGAATTTCTGCCGGGAAAGAAAGGAACCTGGAAGGCTATGGAAAAGGGATCATCGAAAAAATACGAAATAGATATGTGCAACGGCCCGCTGTTGGGCAAGATTATGGTTTTCTATATTCCGCTGATGCTGTCAGGCATCCTGCAGCTTCTCTTCAATGCGGCGGATATCGTGGTGGTGGGGCGGTTTGCCGGAAACGAGGCCCTGGCGGCAGTGGGCTCTACCAGTTCACTGACAAACCTGATCGTCAATCTGTTTATCGGGTTGTCGGTGGGGGCCAATGTATTGGTGGCCAGGTTTTACGGGGCCGGACAGGAAGGGGAACTGAAGGAGATGGTGCAGACAGCCATTGCCACAGCTTTGGCGGGAGGCGTGATTCTGGTCTTTTTGGGCTTCTTTCTCTCCAGGCCCGCCCTGGAGTGGATGGGCACGCCGGAGGACGTAATTGCCCATTCCGTGCTGTACATGCGGATATACTTTGCCGGTATGCCGTTTATGATGGTGTATAATTTCGGAAGCGCGGTGTTGCGGGCCGTGGGGGATACCAAGCGGCCGCTTTATTACCTTCTGATCGCCGGAGTGGTGAACGTGGTGCTGAACCTGATCTTCGTCATCGCCTTTTCCATGGGTGTGGCAGGGGTGGCGACGGCCACGGTGATTTCTCAGGGTATATCGGCGGCTCTGGTGGTGCGGTGTCTGATTCTCACTGACAGCGCCTACCGTCTGGTTCTGCAGGGGATAAAGATTGTTCCCGACAAGCTGCTCAAAATGATCCAGATCGGTGTTCCCGCCGGGATGCAGGGGGCACTGTTCTCCGTTTCCAACGTGCTGATCCAGTCTTCGGTGAACAGCTTCGGCTCCACAGCTATGGCGGGAAATACGGCTGGGAGCAATATAGAAGGATTTGTCTATACAGCCATGAACGCTTTCCATCAGGCAGCCATCAGCTTCAGCGGCCAGAACTACGGCGCGAGAAAATATAAAAGAATTCTCCGTGTCCTGCTGATCTGCGAGGGCATGGTGGTGGTTGTGGGAGCGGTGATGGGAAATGTGGCCTATTTCTTCGGCGGAACGTTGCTGCAGCTTTATACCACGGATCCTGCCGTTATCGAGTATGGAATTTTGCGTATGTCGATTATCTGCGTACCGTATTTCCTCTGCGGGATCATGGATGTGGCAGTCGGCGTACTGCGGGGAATGGGCTACGCCATCATGCCCATGCTGGTGTCGCTGACGGGGGCCTGCCTGTTTCGGGTGGTGTGGATTTATACCATTTTCCAGAGTATCCGTACATTGGAATGCCTGTATTATTCATACCCCATCAGTTGGACGCTGACCTTTTTGGTGCATTTCGTATGTTTTGCGGTGGTGTATAAAAAACTGCTGAGGCGGGACCCGGGGGTTGAGTAAGATTATTGCAAAGATGAATAGGACAGCCTGCAGAAATGGCGGCCGGAAAGCCGGTGATGTCAGACAAAATGCCAGGCGGAAAAGACGGGCCTGCATGATGGTTGGAGGCTTGTAAGCAGTCTTTCAGAACAGACTGTGTAAATTGAACGGGAGAATCAGAATATGATAGCATATGTAAAGGGAACGGTAGAAGATATCGCAGAAGATAATGCAGTAATCGACGTGGGCGGCATCGGCTACAATGTGCGGATATCGGCGGACACAGCGGCCAGGCTTCCGGGTATCGGGGAGAATGCTAAGCTGTATACTTACACCAGCGTTCGGGAGGATGCGGTTCAGCTGTACGGATTTATGTCAAAAAATGACCTGGATATCTTTCGGAAATGCATCACAGTCAGCGGCATCGGCCCCAAGGGGGCGTTGTCCATTCTCTCCGTACTGGACGCAGATTCCCTGCGGTTTGCCATTATGTCGGGGGATGCGAAATCCATCACCAAAGCGCCGGGAATCGGAGCGAGAACGGCGGAGCGGCTGATTCTGGAGCTGAAGGACAAGATTAAGATTGATGATACCCTGATTGAACAGGAAATCCAGAGCGGCCGGGCGGTGTCGGCCGTGAAGGCGGACACGCCTCAGAAGCAGGAAGCCATGGAAGCTCTCGTCTCTCTGGGCTATGGTAATGCCGAGGCCGTGAAGGCGGTGAATTCCATAGAGGGGATTGAGGCCATGGACTCTGGAGCGGTATTGAAGGCTGCTTTGAAGAAGATGTTTTGAGCTTCTAACAAATGTCATAAAGAAAACCCTGAAGAAATGCAGGAAAATTTTCATTTATTTATGGAAAATTTCTCTGTTATAATGTATAATAAGTCTTGATAACAGAATCAATTCTTTGATTCTAATATAGCATATGGATAAATACGAAATGCAGTGAGAAATATGCAGAAAGGAGAAAAAATGGACGGAAATAATCAAAACGGACAATACGGCAATTATCAGGATTACACGTCAAATGTTCCTTATCAGTCTCCCGTGAATGACGGAGGAGGAAATAAGACAAACGGACTGCAGATTGCCGGTCTGGTGTGCGGGATTTTGGCGATCTGCACCAGCTGCTGTTATGGTGTGCCGGGAATCATTTTAGGTGTTGCGGGTCTGATTTGTGCGATCATTGGCAACAACAGAGGAAAGACAGGCGTGGGAACCGCGGGCCTGGTATGTTCCATCATCGGCATCATTTTCGGGGTTATCGGATTGATATATTACATCTGGGCGATTAATTACCTGAATGAGATCGGCTATTTTGACATGATTTTCCAATAAATCACAGCGGGAACGTCAGTCAAAAAGAGAGATATGGATGAGAGAAAAAAGAGAATTGGAGACAGAACTTTTTCATATTGGATTGATACTTTTGGCAGCCGGAAGCGTAATCGGAATTTTGTATAAGTATTTGTTCAGAGATTATCTGCCGGAAATTCCCTGTTTTTTCTCGGAAGTGGTGGGGATATATTGTCCCGGCTGCGGAGGAACCAGGGCTTTTCGGGCTTTGGCGGGGGGTAAATTCCTTCTGGCGCTGTGGTTTCATCCGCTTGTGCCCTATGGGGCATTGCTGACAGGTGGGTTCATGGTGACCCAGGGTCTTCACAGAATCGGATTCAGGGGTGTGAAGGGATGGAGATTCCACAATTGGTATCTTTATGCGGCCATTGTGTTGATCGTATGCAACTTTATCTTCAAGAATGCCATGAGGCTGATCTGGGGAATTACGATGTAGGAGAAACTGTTACAGGTAAGAGGAGAAGAAAATGGACAAAAAAACGACAGATATTGTAGCTTATATTACGATTTTAGGTTGGCTGGCCGCCTATGTGGCAGGAGAGAAGGAAGAGTCGAAATTTCATTTAAATCAGGGGCTCGTGATCAATCTTGCCTTTATTATTCTGGCTTTCCTGACACGTATCCCGTTGGTAGGAATCCTGGCGGGACTGCTGCAGATCGGGGTATTTGTGTTCTGGGTGATGGGGCTGATCTACGCGGTCAGAGAACAGGACAATGAAGTACCTCTTCTGGGATGTATCAAACTGTTGAAGTAAAAGGTAGAAAAAGAGCTGCCACGGGAACAACTATTTTCCTTTGACAGCTCTTTTATATGTAGTTCTTCCAAATAACAGAGATTATTGGTTCTCATATTCGATGGTCAGGTCCGGATCAAGAGGTTCTTCTCCGTGTAGAAATGAGATAATGATCTGAACTCTTTTATAGGCTCTGGAATAATTCTGGCGGGCATATTCAGCCATTTGTTCGTTATAGGAATCTTGGCCGAAGGCCTCATGATAGCTTTTTACAGCCTCTGTCATGTATTCGCTGGATTCATCAGCCAGATCTTCCAGATAGTCGAACTCTTCAGGAAAGTCAAGTTCTGAAAATGTCTGGAAGACAAGATCCAGATCATCCAGACAAGTCAGCAGTTCTGAAGCAGCGTCTTCCGATTCCGCATCGATACTGTTGATGGAAGTGTCTATCTCGGAAATCCTGGTGCAGAAATCATCTATGTTTTTCCGAAACCGGGTCAATGCAGGATCTTCACCGCAGGCAGTCAGTATAACAACTGCAAGAATAACGGCAAAATTCATGCGAATCTTCATTTTCACTTGGTATGACCTCCTTCCGAGTCTGCAATAGAAAAAAATACTATTAAAATCTACCACAATCTGAGTATTTTCGCAACTATTTTTATGAAAAAATTGGATAAATCAGCCCCTTTACTATTAAATCATATATGTGGTATGATAAGGGATAAGTTTTTTGGAAATGTTTACATAGGGAGAGATGAAGAATTGAGATGACAAGAGAAGAATTCAGAAATATCTCAAAATCATATTTGTATCTGGACGGCGCCACTGGTTCTAATCTGGTGAGAGCGGGCATGCCATCGGGTGTCTGCCCTGAGCAATGGATTCTGGAGCATGCGGAGGTGATGCTGGATCTGCAGAAGCGCTATACGGAGGCCGGTTCGGATATCCTATATGCGCCAACTTTTACAGCCAATCGTAAAAAGCTTGCGGAATATGGGTTGGAAGCGCGGATGCCCTCCATGATCAGGGAATTGGTGGCTATATCCCGGGAAGCGGCCAGGCAGGCGGATCATCCCGTTTATGTGGCGGGGGATCTTACGATGACAGGGCAACAGCTCAGACCTTTGGGACAGATGGAATTGGAGGAGATGATCGATATCTACAGGGAACAGATTCGGTTGCTGGCAGAGGCGGGAGCGGATCTGTTGGTTGTGGAGACGATGATGAGTCTGGCCGAAGCGCGGGCAGCCTTGATAGCGGCAAAGGAAGTCTGTGATCTGCCGGTGATGGTGACCATGACATTCGAAGCGGACGGCAGGACCCTGTACGGCACGGACAGCAGGACTGCAGGCGTTGTGCTGGAAAGCCTGGGAGCGGCGGCCATCGGGGTCAATTGTTCCACGGGACCGGCCCATATGAGGCAGATTGTGGCAGATTTGGCGGCCTATACCCGAAAAGTTCCGATTATTGCAAAGCCGAATGCCGGGATTCCCTTTTTGGATGAAAACGGAAACAGCTGCTATGGCATGGAAGCGGAAGAATTCACAGAGGAGATGAGATTGCTGGTGGAGGCGGGCGCTTCTGTGCTGGGAGGCTGTTGCGGGACGACTCCGGAATATATCCGCCGAATGCGCGATACCTTTGGAAAAGGAGTGGTTCCGGAGATCATCCGTGCGGAAAAAGGGCGGCACTTTCTCGCCTCCGAACGCAGAACGGTGGCTTTCGATATGGACGGGAGCTTTCTGATTGTGGGAGAGCGGATCAATCCCACAGGGAAGAAAGTGATGCAGGCCAAGCTGCGGGAAGGAAATTTTGATAAGGTAACGCAGTTTGCGGAGGAGCAGGAGCGGGATGGAGCACTGATTCTGGATGTGAACATGGGAATGAGCGGAATCGATGAGAAGGCCGTGATGCTGCGTGCCATAGAGGAGGTCAGCGGTGTGACGAATCTGCCGCTGTCACTGGATTCCAGTCATGTGGATGTGCTGGAGGCGGCGCTTCGCCACTATCCGGGCAGGGCACTGGTTAATTCTGTGTCGCTGGAGACCGAAAAATATGAAAGATTGCTGCCTATTGTGAAAAAATACGGTGCAATGTTTATCCTTCTTCCGTTATCCGATAAAGGATTGCCGGAAACGATGGAGGAGAAGCAGCAGATTATAGAGACCGTGTTGGAGAGGGCTTATCTGCTGGGGCTGGAGAAGGAGGATGTCATAGTAGACGGTCTTGTTTCCACTGTGGGAGCCAACAGGAGAGCGGCGCTGGAGACTTTAGAGACGATTCGCTACTGCAGGGAAAGAGAACTGGCTACTATTTGCGGACTATCCAATATTTCTTTTGGTATGCCGGAGCGAAGCTTTGTAAATACGGCATTTTTAACCTTGGCCATCAGAGAGGGATTGACTATGGCCATTGCCAATCCCAGTCAGGAGCTTCTGGTAGGTTGTGCATTGGCGACGGATCTACTGCTGGCCAGAGAAAATGCAGATGTACGGTTTATCGAATATACGGAGATTGTAAAGGAAAAAAGAGAGCGGAAGGAAGCGGCGTTGCGGGAAGCAGCGAGAGAAGAAGCAAGGGGCGATCCCGGATCATCGGCTGCAGGCAGGCCGGATTTCGAAAGTGCGGCAAAGCGCGGGGACGGGGGGAGTGGCGGTACATCCGGTATCCGGTCTGACGGAGTATCCGGTACCGGCGGTATCCCGGAGGAAAATAAGAACAGGGAGAAACTGCGGAATTGTGTTCTGAAAGGCAACCGCAACGGGATCACAGATCAGACCAGAGAAGCGCTGAATCAGGGAGAAGATCCCGGGGCATTGCTGAATGAGGTTTTGCTGCCGGCTATCAATGAGGTGGGCGAGCTGTTTGACAGCGGAAGATATTTCCTTCCGCAACTGATTGCCAGTGCCGAGGCTATGAAAAATTCCATTCAGGTGCTGGAGCCGCTTCTGCAGCGTGACACAGACAGTTCGGACATGCCGACGGTTATTATCGCTACGGTAGAAGGCGATATTCATGATATCGGTAAAAACCTGGTAGCTCTGATGCTGAAAAATTACGGATTCCGGGTAATTGACCTGGGTAAGGACGTACCCAAAGAAAAAATTATCCGGGAAGCGAAAGCAAACAATGCCAAAATCATCGCCCTGTCCGCCCTGATGACTACCACCATGCGTCGGATGAAAGAAGTCATCGATTATGCGAAGGCGGAGGGTGTAACAGCGAAAGTGATGATCGGCGGCGCCGTCGCAACCCAGGATTATGCGGATGAGATCGGTGCGGACGGCTATTCGGCAGATGCGGCAGAAGCCGTAAAACTGGCAAAACGATTGATACAATAGACATAAAAAACAGCAACCGTGCGGACCATACCCAGAGGATTTGCGGACGCATGCATTAAGCGGCCGGAAATCCTCTGCCGGGCAAGGTATGTGGAGGACGGTTGCGGAACTGGAATGGAGGAAAAATTATGACAGGTGCAGACGCCATTATCAAATGTCTGGAGGCAGAGGGAGTCACGACCGTATTCGGGTATCCGGGTGTGGCAATCTGCCCGTTTTATAACAGTATATTGGAGTCCGATATCCGTACGATTCTGATTCGGACAGAGCAGAATGCCGCGCATGCAGCCAGCGGCGTATCACGCATTACCGGAAGGCCCGGAGTATGTGCCGTGACTTCCGGCCCGGGTGCAACCAATGTGATCACAGGTATCGCCACGGCCTTTGCGGACAGTATTCCCCTGATCTGTATCACAGGCCAGGTCAACAGCGAGCTCCTGGGCAGCGATGTATTTCAGGAGGCGGATATTACGGGAGCGGTGGAGTCCTTTGTGAAATACAGCTATCTGATCAAAAATGTAAACGATATTCCCAGAGTATTCAAGGAGGCATTCCACATTGCCAATACAGGACGGCGCGGCCCGGTGCTGATCGATGTGCCTATCGATATTCAAAATGCAAACCTTACGAAATTCAAATATCCGGAATCCGTTTCTCTGCGCACCTATAAGCCTACGGTCAAGGGCAACGCGGCGCAGATTAAAAAGGTGGTAAAAGAACTGGAGAAGGCAAAGCGCCCCATTATCTGTGCCGGAGGCGGCGTACTCTTGAGTGAAGCGCAGGAGGAGCTGCGGAAATTTGCGGAAACCCACGGTATTCCCGTGGTATCCACCATGATGGGAATCGGCGTCATGCCCACGGACCATCCGCTTTATTTCAGGATGGTGGGCAACAATGGCAAGGCTTATGCCAACAGAGCCATGAACGAGTCTGACCTGCTGATTATGGTGGGAGCCAGAGTAGCTGACCGGGCCGTGAATCAGCCGGATATGATTACCCGCAATAAGGTTCTGGTACATATCGATGTAGATCCGGCGGAAATCGGCAAAAATGCAGGTCCTACCATACCTCTGGTGGGAGATGCGAAGCATATCTTCGAGGACTTGGAGAAAGAAGAGTTTACCTGCCACTGTGAGGAGTGGATTGGGACTCTGAACGGCTACCGGAAGAGCCTGGCTACTAAGAGAAAGCCGAATCCTGCTTATGTAGATCCCGCGGCCTTTATTATGCGCCTGACGGAGAAAATGCAGGATGACGCCGTGTATGTGGCGGATGTGGGACAGAATCAGATCTGGTCCTGCGGCTATGTGAAGGTGCGAAAGGGGAAATTTTTTACCACAGGCGGCATGGGAACTATGGGATATTCGATTCCTGCAGCTATGGGCGTGAAGGTGGCGGTGCCGGATCGGCAGGTGGTTGCGGTCTGCGGCGACGGTTCCTTCCAGATGTCCATGATGGAACTGGCCACCATGTGTCAGCATGATATTCCCGTGAAGATCGTTGTTTTGAAGAATAATTATCTTGGGATGGTACGCCAGTATCAGCACTTCACCTATCAGGATCATTATTCCGTGGTGGATTTGTCGGGAAGCCCTGATCTGGAGAAGCTTTCGGCGGCATATGGCATTCCCTTCCTGCGGCTTGAAAATATGGAAAACTGTGACGAGATCATCGATGCGTTTTTGAAGGAAGATACCTCCATGCTGTTGGAGTGTATCATTGACCCCATGGATCTGGTATAAAAAGGAGTGGAAAATGAAGACAAGAATATATTCCGTTTTGGTGGAAAACCGTTCCGGTGTACTGTGCAAAGTAGCAGGGCTGTTTTCAAGACGCTGCTTTAATATCGACAGCCTGGCCGTAGGCGAGACAGATGACCCTACAGTATCCTGTATGACCATCGTCAGCAGCGATGATGAGAGAAATATAGAGCAGATCGAGAAGCAGCTGAACAAGAAGGTTGACGTCATTAAGGTGAAAACTTTCGCAGAACAGCAGTGCATCACAAGGGAACTGATGCTGATCAAGATTAAATATAACAAAAATAATCGTCGGGAGATCATGGAGCTATGCGAGATTATGAAGGCTCAGATCGTGGATATGTCCAAGCACTTTATGATGATACAGCTGTGTGACGAGCCGGAGCGGATCAAGTTGATGATCAAGATGCTTCAGACCATCAGCATCGTGGAAGTTGCGCGGACAGGGACCCTGGCATTGTCCAAGTGCGGCGAAAACGATGATCATTAACCGAAAAGAATTTTGACAAAGAAGGGAAGGGGTTCATATGAGTGACTACATCATCTGTATGGATGCTTCCGGAGACATTATCCGTGAAGCGGCCATGGAAAATAGTATTGCATTCGTGCCGATGGAATATTCCCTGGGGGACGAGATGCGCACTTCTGCGGGATGTGAAGAAGAAAGTCTGTTAAAACAGTTTTATGACGGACAGCGGGGAGGAGATCTGACCAGGACTTCTCAGATTTCGCCTTTTATGTATGAAGATTTTTTTAAGACCTTTCTGGAGGAGGGCAATTCCATATTGTATTTTTGTCTGTCAAGCGGATTGTCTTCCACTTATGAGAGTTCCCTGCTGGCTGCGGCGAATTTAAAAGAGCGCTATCCGAATGCAACGCTTCTTCCGGTAGATACACTGGCCGCTACGGGGGGCATAGGAATCCTGGTGGAGCGGGCTGCAGAGAATCGGAAAAGAGGCATGTCCTTGCAGGAAAATTATGAAGATGTGAAGGCATTTGTTCCCCATCTGCGGCACTATTTCATGGTGCAGGATCTGATGTATCTGAAGCGGGGCGGACGTGTGAGCGCGGCCACGGCTATCGTGGGATCCGCTTTAAATATCAAGCCCATGCTGAAGATCGACGAGAACGGAGAGCTGGTGACAGTGGATAAAAAGCGCGGCAACAAAGCGGCCATGACGTCCCTGTTTACCTTCTTCCAGGAGAACTATGATCCGAAAGTATGCAGTACCATTTATATCTGCGACGCGGATACGCCGGAGCTTGCCTGTAAGTTGGAAGAGAAGGTCAGGGAGGCTGCCCCGGATGCCGTAGTCCGCAGGACTATGCTGTCTCCCATTATCGGAGCCCATACGGGACCAGGCATGCTTTCCATGATACTGGCGAATTAAAGATTCTGTTTCAAAAGTCCTGAGCCATACGCGGAACAGGACTTTTTCCTTTCCTTATGTCTCATATTATTTGTGACTTTCCCGGATATATTCCCGGGGAGTGGTTTTCATAACCTTGGAAAAAGCTCTGTTAAAGGTTCTGACGGAACAGAAACCGGAGGTAAAGGCGGCATCGGTAATGTTGGAATTCTGTTTCAGAAGACTGCATGCATATTCTACACGCATTTCGTTTATAAAATCCGTAAAGCTGATCTTCATACGCTCTTTGAACAGATGAGAGATATAGTATTTGTTCAAATGAAGCTCTCTGGACAGAATATCCAGGCTTAAAGGCTCTGTATACCTTTCTGAACAGAAGTTCAGAATATTTTTGATGCTGTCATAGCTGTGCGGGCTGGGAATCAGGGACATCCGGCGGAGCAGCTCACACAGAAGGGCAAGCAGATAGCCCTGTGCGGCCAGATGGGCGAAGGGCTCTTTTGAACAGGCCTGTTCCAGGATCAGATTCAGCTTTGTCTGGATATCGGCAGGAAGCAGTTCGCTTTTGATGACGGGGGAGATCGGAATCCTGGTCTGAAAAAGTTCTTTTAATTCTTTACAGAAATCATTTGCAAAAATAATCAGCGTGCCGCGGCTGGGAAGCATGTCATGATAGAAGTGAATCTGATTGGGAAAGGCCAGAAAAAGGTCCCCTTCTTCAAGTAAGAAATCTTTGTAGTCGAGTGTGGCCATGCTGGCGCCTTCCGAGAGATATATCATCTCCAGGTGAGTATGCAGGTGAGGAACGGGGCTTAACCCGGTGAAAGGT
The DNA here is from genome assembly GCA_910584865.1 of uncultured Acetatifactor sp. Classification (GTDB taxonomy): domain Bacteria; phylum Bacillota; class Clostridia; order Lachnospirales; family Lachnospiraceae; genus Acetatifactor. The sequence continues at coordinate 46,809 of CAJUCE010000003.1, read as the reverse complement.
GTGGCAGCGGATATAATATTATTTCGGTTTTCAATTTCGTATATCATAAAGTATGGCTCCAAATACCGCAATATATGGCTGAAAATTATCGGCTTATGACTGGAATTATAAAAGAAATCAGATAAAATGTAAATAGAAATATAAAATAAGAAAGGTGGAAAATATATGTGGAAAGAAAAAGTAGGTCTGCAGCTGTATTCCGTCAGAGAGAATCTGGAGAAAGACTTTGAGGGGACTCTGCGGAAGGTAAAAGAGATGGGCTACAGTGCCGTGGAGTTTGCAGGGCTGCACGGCAATGCGCCGGAGAAGGTAAAGGCGCTCTGCGAAGAGATCGGCCTGGTGCCCCTGTCTGCTCATGTGCCATTTCAGGAGCTGAAGGCGGATCCGGAAGGAACGGTGGAATGCTATAAGAAGGCAGGATGCAGGTATATTGTAATTCCTTATCTGACAGAGGAATACAGGCCCGGGGCGGAGAAATTTGACGAAGTCTTAGAGTATGCGAAATTGCTGGGAGAAATCTGTGAACGCAAGAATTTGGTACTGCAGTATCACAATCATGACTTCGAATTTGCAAAAATTGACGGAGAATACGCTTTGGATGTACTGTATAAAGAGGTGGGGCCGGAGCTTCTGCAGACCCAGATCGATACTTGCTGGGTAAACGTGGCCGGAGAGGACCCTGCTGCCTATGTGAGAAAATATACAGGCAGGATTCCTACGGTTCATCTGAAGGACTTCGCAGGGCAGAAAGCCGGGCGGATGTACGGATTGATCGGAATGGAAGATGACACTGCGAAAAGCGATGTCTTCGAATTTCGTCCTCTGGGCAAGGGGCTTCAGGATATCCCGGCCATAGTGAAGGCTTCCATTGAGAGCGGCGCACAGTGGCTGATTGTGGAGCAGGACGAGCCCAGCATGGGGCTGGACAGGATGACCTGCGCCAGGGAGAGCATCGCATATCTGTCGGGAGTATTGGAGAAGTATTGAAGGTTGTGCAGCATTGATTCCGGCTGTTATGGCGGAGAAATGTGGGTGAAGTCTGCCGGATTATGAAGTGTCGGAAGCGAGCGCAGGAAGATTAGACAGTCAGGAGAGACGGAAAGGAATCGTTATGGCAGATAATATTTTGGATCGCTTTAAGGAAAATACGGAAGAAACTATCATAGATACATCCCGCAAAATAAGGGTGGGTATCATCGGTACGGGCTGGATCGCGGAAGCCCATCTGGAGAGCTACAGGCATCAGCCTGATGTGGAGATCGTAGCCGGGGCAGACCTGGTGGAAGGCAAGGCGGAGGCATTTTTTGAGAAATTCGGCATGAAAGATGTGAAGTGCTACAGATCTCATGCACAGATGCTGGACGACGAATCCCTGCAGCTGGATGCAGTCAGCATCTGTACATACAACAGGACCCATGCGGAGTGTGCCATCTATGCCTTGAAAAAGGGAGTCAATGTACTCCTGGAGAAGCCCATGTGCGTTACGCTGGAGGAAGCGGTGGAGATCCGCAGGGCAGAGAAGGAGAGCGGTAAGGTTCTCTCCATCGGATTCCAGCCCAGGCTCGACGAGAATATGAAGATGATCAAGAAAATCGTGGAAAGCGGCAAACTGGGAAAGGTTTATTATATTCAGACAGGCGGCGGCAGGAGAAGAGGGATTCCCACCCCCTACGGAACCACCTTTATCGAAGATAAGACGGCAGGGATCGGCGCACTGGGCGATATCGGCTGCTATTCCCTGGATATGGTGCTGAACTCCGTGGGTTATCCTAAGCCGCTCACCGTATCAGGTTACAAGTCAGCATTTTTCGGCACACGTCCGGATTATTATCCAAATCATCCGGAATATGCGGAGAAATTTGAGGTAGACGATTTCGCGGCTGCATTTATACGTCTGGAAGGCGATATTATACTGGATTTCAGGATTGCCTGGGCCATGAACATGGACACTCCCGGGGATACCATTATCCTGGGTACGGAGGGCGGCCTTCGGATCCCTTCTACGGAATGCTGGAACGGCAGTGTGGGCGGAGAGATGGTTCTATACCAGGAGGTATGCGGACAGCAGACGGAGACGAAGATCCCCATTATCGGAGGCAATGAAAATAATTTCGGAGATCTTTTTGACAAGAAGATCCGCTCCTTCATCGACGCCATCAAGAACCATACGCCGGCGCCGGTTCCCAGCTCCCAGATTATTTACAATCAGGCGATTATCGACGGCATTTTCAGATCCGCCGAGGCAGGACATGAAATTGAGATTACGATTCCGGAGTGCTGATCTTTGACCGGATGAGACAGCCGGCTTCCTTATTCTGATTTTCAGAGAAGGAGCCGGCTGATTTTTGTTGCACCCGGGGCCGATTGGGAGTACAATAGACAACAGATGAATCAGGCGAAGGAGAAATCCGGGAAAAGGATGTGTGGAAGTACGAATGATGACGATTCGCTGTGTCGTAGAGAGAATTACTTATCAGAATCCGGAAAACGGATATTCGGTTATAAAAGTTCATATAAAAGGCTATGACGATCTGGTCACGGTGGTGGGAAATCTGCTGGATGCCAATGTGGGATCCGTGCTTGTGATTGAGGGTGACTGGAAGGTGGATGCCAGATACGGACGGCAGTTTGCGGCGCAGAAATGGGAGGAGACGCTTCCCGCAACCGTTTACGGGATGGAGAAATATCTGGGCAGCGGTCTGATAAAAGGGGTGGGGCCGAAATATGCGAAAAAAATCGTCCAGAAGTATGGTGTGGATACCTTTGCCGTCATTGAGAATAACATCCGGCTTCTGATTGAGATTCCCGGAATCGGGCATAAACGCATCCAAATGATCGCCGAAAGCTGGGAGCGGCAGAAGGAAGTCAAAAATGTCATGGTCTTTTTGCAGGAACACGGCGTGAGTACTGCTTTTGCCGCCAAAATATACAGACACTATGGAAATAACAGTATTGCGGTGATGAAGGAAAATCCGTTCCGCCTGGCAGACGATATCTGGGGGATCGGCTTTAAGACGGCCGACAGCATTGCGATGAAGCTGGGATTCGGACGGGAGACATACGTGCGCCTGCGCAGCGGTATCATGTACGCATTGAGCGAGCTGGCCGACGAGGGACATGTATATGCCAGACAGGAGCAGCTGATCCAGAAAGCGGCAGGTCTTCTGGAGGCAGGGGAAGAATGCATTGTAATGACCATGGATCAGATGCTGAAGGATGGAGATCTGATTCGGGAGAAAGAAGCCATTTATCTTCCGCCCTTTTATTATGCGGAGGCAGGGACGGCATCCAAATTAAGGAAGCTGGCTGCCGCACCTGCTAAAGATCAGCTGTGGAAGCGCCTCGCCAAAGCCAGGCAGGAGACAGGAAATGCGAATCTGTCCGTGGATGTGGGAAGAATCCAGCAGACTGTGGGCATGCAGTATGATGAGATTCAGGCGGATGCCATACGGCGCTGCGCCATGGCGAAGGTGATGGTTTTGACAGGAGGACCCGGTACGGGCAAGACCACTACCACCCAGGGAATTATCGCCGCATATAGGGCCTACGGACTGCGAATCCTTCTGGCGGCGCCCACCGGCAGGGCGGCCAAACGGATGACGGAGGCCACGGGATTGGAGGCGAAGACCCTGCACAGGCTGCTGGACTGCAAACCGCCGGAAGGATACGGAAGAAATGAGGAAAATCCTCTGGAAGGGGATGTCCTGATTGTGGACGAGTGTTCCATGATCGATATTGTGATGATGAATTCCCTCTTGAAAGCAATTCCTCCGGGGATGCGCCTGATTCTGGTAGGGGATATCGATCAGCTGCCTTCCGTGGGGGCGGGAAATGTGCTGCGGGATATTATTGACAGCGCATGCTTTCCTGTAATCCGGCTGACCAGAATTTTCCGCCAGGCCTTAAGAAGCCGGATCATATACAATGCGCATCGGATCAATGCAGGGCAGATGCCGGATTTATCTAACGGAAAGGGTACGGATTTCTTTTTTGTGGAGAAAGAGGAGCCGGAGGAGGCAGTGGCGGAGATTGTGAGGCTGGTAAAGGATAAGCTGCCCCGTCATTATGGTCTGCCCTCTTCGCTGATTCAGGTACTGACGCCCATGCAGCGGGGGGAGGTGGGAGCCACCAATCTGAATTTGGTTCTGCAGGAAGCTCTGAATCCGCAGGGAGAGGGATTGCGGCGAAGCGGCTTTGTATTCCGGCCGGGAGACAGAGTGATGCAGATCAAAAACAATTACGACAAGGAGATCTTCAACGGAGATATCGGGGAGATCGAACGAGTGGATCTGACGCAGCGCGTTTTGACAGTGTGTTTTGAGGGAAGAAGGATACCGTATGAAGCCGCGGAGCTGGACGAGCTGGTTCACGCCTATGCCACTACCATTCATAAGGCCCAGGGTTCCGAATACCAGATCGTGGTAATGCCGGTATTGATGAAACATTTTGTAATGCTGCAGAGGAATCTGATTTATACAGGCATTACACGGGCGAAGAAAATCCTGGTCATTGTGGGTACGAGGAAGGCGCTTTCCTATGCGGTGCGGAATGTAACCGTGACACAGCGCAATACCATGCTGAAGGAGAGACTGGCGGGAGATTGCATGGATGCAGATAAGAGACGGCAGAATGAGGAGAACAAATGACAAAGAAGCAACGAGCATTGGAGATCATAGATAGACTGAAGAGAGAATATCCGGATGCGGACTGTACTCTGGATTATGACCAGGCGTGGAAACTGTTAGTAAGTGTGCGTCTGGCTGCCCAATGTACCGACGCCAGGGTCAATGTGGTAGTGGAAAAGCTCTATGAGAAATTTCCCGACGTGAATGCCCTGGCGGAGGCCGATGCAGAGGCCATCGAAGAAATTGTCCGTCCCTGCGGACTGGGCAGGAGTAAGGCGCGGGATATTCATGCCTGTATGAAAATCCTGCGGGATGAATACGGAGGAAAGGTTCCGGATGATTTTGACAAGCTTTTGTCTCTGCCTGGGGTGGGCAGGAAAAGCGCCAATCTGATTATGGGCGATGTGTTCGGGAAACCGGCCATCGTAACGGATACCCATTGCATCCGGCTGGTGAACAGAATGGGGCTGGTAGACGGGATCAAAGAACCTGCCAAAGTGGAAAAAGCACTTTGGAAGATCATCCCGCCTAAGGAAGGCAATGATTTCTGCCACCGTCTGGTGAACCACGGAAGAGAAATCTGTACGGCACGGACGAAGCCCTACTGTGACAGATGCTGTCTGGAGGATATCTGTAAGAAGGAGGGCGTCAGTTAAGGTATCAAAAAGCATTTCATAGTCTAAACCTGGCCGGAGAGGAATATAGATTTCGATAGAAAACGATACAGAGGTATTAACATGGAGATCTATGTGGTAAGGCCGGGAGACAGTGTGGACAGCATTGCGGCGCAGACGGGTGCGGGCGCGGAGCAGATTATACGGGATAATCAGCTGGTATATCCTTATGAGCTTGCCGTAGGGCAGGCGCTTTTGATCAATCGTTATGTCCGGAATGCTTCCGGGGTAATCTCGGTAAGCGGTTATGCTTATCCGTTTATCAGTCCATGGGTTTTGGAACAGACACTGCCGTACTTGACGGAACTTCCCATATTTTCTTATGGTTTTACGATGGAAGGGGAACTTTTGCCGCCAGGCTATGGAGAGGATGAATGGATGATTGCCGAGGCATTGCGTTTCGGAACCTTGCCTGTGCTGACATTGACCCCATTCGGCCCGGACGGCAATTTCAATAACCAGTTAATTCATTCTGTGGTAAATAATGACGTTTACACGGACAGATTGATTCAGGAGTTGTTGGAATTGATGAACCTGAAAGGATACCAGGGCGTGGATATTGATTTTGAATATATCCTGGTCCAGGACAGGGATGCCTTTACCGCTTTCGTATGGAAGGTGGCGGATGCCATGCGTGCGGCTGGTTACCATACCTCAGTGGCGCTGGCTCCGAAGAGCAGTGCGGATCAAAAGGGCCTATTATATGAAGGAAAAGACTACAGGGCGCTGGGAGAGGCAGCGGATCATGTGCTGCTGATGACCTATGAATGGGGTTATACCTATGGGCCTCCCATGGCAGTAGCCCCCATCAATCAGGTTCGCAGAGTAGTTGAGTATGCGCTGACAGAGATTCCTGCAAATAAAGTCGATCTGGGGATTCCGAATTACGGATATGACTGGCCGCTTCCCTATCAGCGGGGGATTACAAAGGCCGCTACCATCGGAAATGTGGAGGCTGTACGTATTGCCATAAGGCAGGGGGCGGAGATTTATTTTGACAGCCTGGCAGAGAGCCCTTATTTCCGGTATACGGAAGGCGGGATTTCCCATGAAGTATGGTTTGAGGATGTGAGAAGCCTGCAGGCAAAATTTAACCTCATCCGCCAATATGCTCTCCGGGGCTGCGGATACTGGCAGATTATGGACTGGTTCCAGGCCAATTGGCTGCTTTTAAAGAATCAGTTTTATATAGCAAAATAGAAGTACCAAAATGGAGAAAAGACAATGGAAAACATAGCGTACAAAGCAGGCTTTGTCACATTGATAGGCAGGCCCAACGTAGGAAAATCCACCTTGATGAATCAGCTGATCGGGCAGAAGATCGCCATTACCTCGGATAAACCCCAGACAACCAGGAATCGGATCAGGACAGTATTGACAACCGGGGAAGGCCAAATCGTATTTCTTGATACACCGGGGATTCACAAGGCGAAAAACCGCCTGGGAGAGTATATGATCCATGCGGCGGAGCATACGCTGGAGGAGGCCGATGTGATTCTCTGGCTGGTGGAACCTACTGATTATATCGGCGCCGGAGAGCGTCATATCATTGAGGAGCTGAAGAAAGTAAAAGCTCCCGTGATACTGGTGATCAATAAGACGGATTCCGTGAAACGGGAAAGAATTCTTTCGTCTATTGACTGCTACCGCGCAGAATTGGATTTTGCGGAAATTGTACCTGTGTCGGCCCTGAAGGGAGACAACACGGCGGAACTGGTGCACTGCATTTTTCAGTATCTGCCAGAGGGACATGCCTTTTTTGACGAAGACACGGTCACTGACCAGCCTATGCGGCAGATTGTGGCGGAGCTGGTGCGGGAGAAGGCGCTGCGTCTGCTGGCAGAAGAGGTCCCTCACGGCGTGGCAGTCAGCATAGAGAGTATGAAGGAGTATGACAGCATCTGTCATATCGAGGCGTCTATCATATGTGAGAGGGATTCTCACAAAGGGATTATCATCGGCAAGGGCGGAGTCATGCTGAAGAAGATCGGGTCTGCCGCCCGCAGGGAAATTGAGGAGATGCTGGAGAAGCAGGTAAATTTGAAGCTTTTTGTAAAGGTGAAAAAGGACTGGCGGGACAGCGATTATCTTCTGAAAAATTTCGGTTACAATCCGAAAGATATTTCCAGCACATAAAAAAGCGAATATAAAAGGGAAAAATGCAGACTCTAAAGGTGTATTTATACGGCGAGTATATATTATACGGAGGATGCGGAATATGGAAGAGAAATACTGGAAGCAATTTGAAAACAGCGGCAGGATCGAGGATTATCTAAACTTCGTCTCCAATTACAGACAGGAAGAGGAGGGTTTATCCGGCCCGATGAGAGAAGACAGCCATGCAGGAATATATATCGGTGACAGGAATCATATTGAAGCAAACCCCGGTAGGGGAATTCGACAGACATATCAGCCTTTTGACTAGGGAACGGGGAAAAATCTCCGCTTTTGCCAGAGGAGCCAGACGGCAGGGAAGCCGTCTGACTGCGGCTACCAATCCCTTCGCTTTCGGTTGTTTTAAGCTATATGAAGGGAGGAGTTCTTATACACTGACGGAGGCGGACATTCAGAATTATTTTGAACCTCTCAGGACAGATTATATCGGGGCCTGTTACGGCATGTATTTCGCGGAAGTGGCGGATTATTATACCCGGGAGAACAATGATGAACGGGAGATGATGAAACTTCTCTATCAGTCGCTACGGGCTCTCAGCGTGCAATCTTTGCCCAACGCCCTGGTGCGCTGCGTCTTCGAGTGCAGAGCCATGGCGGTGAACGGGGAATTTCCCATGGAATTTTCGCCCCAGGCTCCGTTTCTGCCCGGAGACGAGAAGCTGGAGGAATCCACACTCTATGCATTAAAATACATAACGACGAGTCCGGTGGAAAAGCTGTATACCTTCGCGGTGAAAGACAGCGTGCTGGCACAGCTGGAGGCGGTGGCCGCCCGTTACATGAACCGTTTTGTGGGACGCCATTTTAAAAGTCTTGAAGTTCTGCAAACTCTCTGTTGAAAAATAGCAAAGTTTTTGATACAATAGCATGGAATTGCATGGATATAGTTATATATCGGTGTATGTACGTAAAAGTACACAGGAGGGTATCGGTATGAAAAGATTGGGAAGGCTGGCAGGCATACTCTGTGTCTGTGCCATATTTCTGGCAGGCTGCGGCGGAGCAAAGGTCCCGGAAACGGTGGATAAGCCCACTGTCTTTGTAGGGAAAGAAGGAGAGATTACGGTCTGGCAGGTGGGGCAATTTGACAAGGCATATTATCAGCTGTCGGAGCTTGCTTCCATGGCGGAGCGTGAAGCGGCAGCATATAATGCGGAAAAGGGAAAGGAAGCGGCAGTGACAGTGGAGAAAACCGAAGCGCTGGACGGCGGAAAGGCCATGGTAGTCTATCGGTTTGACGGCTGGGAAAGCTGCACAGATTTCGGGGAGGATCATCTGTTTTTCGGTACTGTAAAGGATGCGGCGACCAACGGGTTTGACATGGGGACTCCCATGAAAAGCGTGAAGGATGATTCGATGCTGGATGTAGGTCTTCTGGGACAATCTTACGGTGAGTATCTGCTGGTAACCGACATAAAAGCGAACATTTACTGCGACCGCAGGGTAGTTTATATCAGTGCGTCGGCCGCGGTGAATGAGGACGGAAGCATAAAGCCTTCCGAGGAGGAAGATTTAGTATATATTCTGATGAAATGATGATCTGACGAAAAAGCAAATAGAAAGGAATGGATTGAGATGGAAAAGACAATGGAAAAAATAGTGGCTCTGGCAAAGGCAAGAGGATTCATCTATCCCGGATCCGAGATATACGGCGGCCTTGCCAATACCTGGGATTACGGCAATCTGGGTGTAGAACTGAAAAATAATGTAAAGAAGGCCTGGTGGCAGAAATTTGTCCAGGAGAACCCCTATAATGTGGGTGTGGACTGCGCCATATTGATGAATCCCCAGACCTGGGTAGCCAGCGGGCATCTGGGCGGTTTTTCCGATCCTTTGATGGACTGCCGGGAATGTCATGAGCGTTTTCGGGCTGACCAGCTGATAGAGAATTACTGCGGGGAGAAGGGTATCGAGCTTAAGGAGAGTGTGGATGCCTGGAGCCAGGAGCAGATGAAGGCTTTCGTGGACGAGCATCAGATTCCGTGCCCCAGCTGCGGTAAGCATAATTTTACGGACATCCGCCAGTTTAATCTGATGTTCAAGACCTTCCAGGGCGTCACGGAAGATGCCAAGAGCGTGGTATATCTTCGGCCGGAGACTGCACAGGGTATCTTTGTTAACTTTAAGAATGTGCAGAGAACTTCCCGCAAGAAGATTCCTTTCGGTATCGGGCAGATCGGCAAGGCATTCCGCAACGAGATTACACCCGGAAACTTTACCTTCCGTACCCGTGAGTTCGAACAGATGGAGCTGGAGTTTTTCTGTGAGCCCGGCACGGATATGGAATGGTTCCAGTACTGGAGAGGCTTCTGCCGCGACTGGCTGATCTCGTTGGGGATCAAGGAGGACGAGATGCGTCTGCGGGATCACAGCCCCGAAGAGCTGTGTTTCTACAGCAAGGGTACCACCGATATCGAGTTCCTGTTCCCCTTCGGCTGGGGAGAACTTTGGGGGATTGCGGACAGAACAGATTATGACCTGACCCAGCATGCCAATATTTCAGGGGAAGATATGACATACTTCGACGACGAGAAGAAGGAGAAATACATACCCTATGTAGTGGAACCTTCTCTGGGTGCGGATCGCGTGGTACTGGCCTTCCTCTGCGCGGCCTATGATGAAGAGGAACTGGAGGGCGGCGATATGCGTACGGTGCTTCGTTTCCATCCGGCGCTGGCACCGGTGAAAATAGGCGTGCTGCCTCTTTCCAAAAAGCTGGCGGAAGGTGCGGAGAAGATCTATGCGCAGCTCTCCAAAAAGTACAACTGTGAGTATGATGACAGAGGAAATATCGGTAAGAGATATCGCCGTCAGGACGAGATCGGCACACCTTTCTGCGTAACCTATGATTTTGACTCTGAGACAGACGGCTGTGTGACGGTACGCTTCCGGGATTCCATGGAACAGGAGCGGGTGGAAATCAAGAATCTGGATGCTTATTTTGCGGACAAATTTGTATTCTAAATAATTCCTGGGAACCGGGCGGAAAGCTTGAAGATTTCCTTGGAAGACAGGGGGGCCGTCGCGTGGAGACCGGGATCTGTTCCGGATGCGGGCCTCCTTTTTGACATTTTCCAAGTCAGACTCATTGTGGGCAGTTTTGTGTTTCACGGCTTGGGGGAGACGGATTGGAAAAGATATGGTGTCGGGAGAGGTGAGGGAACAGTATGAATGCTACAGAAGCCTTTTTGATATTGGGAATCGAATATACAAAAGATGAGCGGGCCATTAAAAACGCCTATCGGGAGAAACTTTCCGTGACCAATCCGGAGGATGATCCGGAGGGGTTTAAAAGGCTTCGCGGCGCATACGAGGAGGCCTGCAGATATGCGGCACAGAAGGAGGAACCGGAGGGAGAAAAGCCCCAGGACACCACTCCTTCCGGACTGTGGCTGGAGAAGGCGGCCCAGGTGTATAACAATATCCGGACCAGACAGGATGTGGAGTGCTGGAAAGCACTTTTTGAGGAGGATGTGTTTTTTTCCATTGAAGAGGAAGAAAACTGCCGTCTCAAATTGCTGGGTTTTCTGACGGAGCATTTTAAACTGCCTACCGCGGTATGGAAATTGCTGGATCAGAAACTCTGTATTATCAAAGATGCAAAGGCTCTTCGTGAAAAATTTCCGCTGAATTTCGTGCATTACATAATCGGGAGATGCGAGCGGGGAGAGGATCTGGAGTTTGGTCAGTTTGAGGGAGCACCGGACGCTGATTACGATCTGTTTCTGGAGTACTATGACCGCTGCTGGCAGGCATTGCAGGAGGGAAGGCTGGAGGATGCCGCACAATGTGTCCAGAGTGCAGATGGTCTCGGAATCCGGCATCCGGTCATGGAGATCAGCCGTGCCAATGTTCTGGCGCGGCAGGGACATAAGGAGGAAGCCATAGCTCTGCTGGAGGCTCAGCGGGAGAAGTATCCTTCGGATGCCATGCTGTGTTATAATTTTGCTGAATTGCTCTGGATGATCGGCGGGACAAAGGAGGATTCAGATTACAGGAGAAGGGCGGCCGGATTCTACGAGGAGCTGAAAGCAGATAATGATACCCATTATATGGCCAATTTAAGACTGACGGATTGGTATTATACGGAAGGCCAGTATCGGAAAGCAAAAAAATGTGCGGAAAAGGTGCTTGCTTCCGGCAGTGACGATGCGTTTCTGGAGCTTCTGGGCAAGGTCAATGCCCGTATCGAGGAGGAGCTGGAGGAGCGCTGCCGACAGGAGGCAGGCTGGGAGAGTATGCTGGAGCTGTGCTGGTGCTATCTGCAGGACGGGAAAGTCGCCAGAGGCATCCGCCTTGCATTAAAGCTGGAAAATCTTCTGCCGCCGGAAAAGAAAGCCGAGTATAATGGACTTTTGGCAAAGCTCTATGTGGAGCAGGCCGATTATGAGGATTCGATCACCATGACCCGGCATTGGGAAAGCTTGCTGGAAGAGAAGATAAAAGCACAGGACGGGTCCAATGAAAAAGAGGAGAAAAAAGATCGGGACAGACTCCGCCAGGCTCATCTAATCAGGATGCAGTGTTATCATAGTCTGGGCTTCAAGGAGAAGGAAAACTTCCTCCTGGCTATCCGGGAGGGAGAAAGTATCCTGACAGACAGCGCAAAGGATATCGGGATCCTGCTGGAGATGGCACAGATCTATTTGGAGATGGAAGAATATGACAGGTGCCTGGAACTCACCCGGAAGCTGGTAGACGAATATCAGATTTTTGCGGCGCATGCCACTTCCATGGAGGTGTACAGAAGACAGCTCAATGCGGGCGGGGTGGTTCGTACGGCGGGAAGCTGCCTCAGATATTTTCCCAATTATGCCAAGGCGTATGAATATCTGGCGAAGGTTTATCTGGATTTGGATCGTCGGGAGGATCTGGAGAAGGTACTGGAAGACGCAGAAAAAAACGGCGTAAAAAGTCCTATTCTGGAAGCCTATGCCTATCAGATGGATCATACGCTCATGGATATCGATGTGCTGAACAGCAGGCTGAAAGAATTCCGGCAGGAATTTCTGCGGCATGTGGAACGCGGAGAACAGGGATATTACGAACGGGGACTGCCTCTGTTAACCGAATATCTCTATAATTATCCGGACGATTTTATGCTGGTGGAAAGAGCCATTTTTCATAGATCGGCGCATTATCTCAAAGAGGCAAAGGAAGATTTCGAGAAGGCGCTTTATCTCAATCCTGTCAATCCATATGCGTTAAATGGATTAAGCTTTGTTTGTAAATATGAGGGGGATTATGAGAGGGCGCTGTTTTTCATCAAAAAGGCTATCATCTATATGGACACAGAAATGTCCGCGGTAATCTATGCGGATATGGGAAATATCTATTCGCTGCTTGGAAATGACGAAATGGCGCTTGCTTCCTATAAGCAATATGAATGTATCGCCGGAGAAAACCGCAGCAACTGGGTCGGAGACAGGCTGGCGGAGATCTATCTGCGTCTGGGCCGTACAGAAGATGCGGAGGCGGTTTACAGGCGTTATTATAAAAAGGAGAAATGGATCCGCTACGAGAAGCTGACGGAATTGTATAACAGTGTGAGGGAAAAGGATAAGGCCCGTCAGCAGATCAGGCAATGGGGCAACGAGCTCTACGGAGGTACATTCCGGCGCGTGATAAAAGGTATCCTGTCTCCGGGCGTGCGGGAGAAACCGGAAGTAGTCTCTTATCCGGCATACTATTGCTGCAGGGGATGGGTGGAGCTTTTATTCGGGAAAAAGGCCGCCGCGCTGAGAGCCTTTGACAAAATGTTTCAGAACGGCCTGGTAGAGAACGCCATGGAAGAAAAAATCTGCGATGCGGTATTTGCCTGTATTCTCTGCGGGGACGACAGAAGAGGCAGAAAATATGCGGCCAGACTGCAAAACTGGCTGGAGGAGGAAAGGAAAAGCGCCAGGACCAAGTATTATAATCAGGAAAAAGGGCATCTGCAGATGGAATTTCTTGCAGCATATTATACACAGTCCGAGGAGAAGCTTCGGGAGATTCTGGACAGAGAAGAAAGCTGCGAAATCTGCCATTTCTGCACTTGCCCGCTCTGTAAGGAGATGGAGGGCGCAAGAATCCTGTTCCTGCTGCGGACGGGCAGGCGGGAAGAGGCAAAAAAGCGGTTGCGTGGAAATCTGGAGATTCAGTCATGGGACGAATATATGCTTGCCATAAGGCATACGGTGTTTGATGATATAGAATGAGCTTTTGCTCATTTTGGCATTCCCAGACGATTAATATAGGGGTGTCTGATAATTTTTGCCAATCTGAAGTTTTTCGTGAACAGAGAGGGAAGTTGTGTTATACTGATAGTCAGCGGGAATATTGTAAACATCAGTGTATCATGGTTTATAAGGAATGGCCCCGAAAAAGAAATGCTGTCCAAATGGCATGGAGGTTAACATGATAGTAGGAATCGACTTGGGTACAACAAACAGTTTAATCGCATATTTTACGGAAGAGGGACCGAAGATCATTCCCAACAGATTGGGGAAAAGTCTGACCCCTTCTGTCGTCAGTGTAGATGCGGAAGGTAATGTCTATGTGGGAGAGACAGCCAGAGAACGTATGAGTCTGTATCCTGACACGGTAGCACAGACTTTCAAAAGGAACATGGGAACGGAGCGGGATTATGTCTTAAGCGGAAAGCATTTTCGGCCGGAAGAGCTTTCCAGCCTGGTGCTGCGCTCCCTGAAGGAGGACGCGGAGTGTTTTCTGGGGCAGGAGGTGACCGAGGCCGTGATCAGTGTGCCTGCGTACTTTGACGACAAACGGCGGAAGGCAACCAAGCGTGCCGGGGAACTGGCAGGACTGAAGGTGGAGCGGATGATATCCGAGCCCACGGCAGCCGCGGTGGCATACGGACTATATGACAAGGAGAAGGATACTCGCTTCCTGGTCTTTGACTTAGGGGGCGGGACCTTTGATGTATCTATTCTGGAGCTCTACCACAATATTCTGGAAGTCCGCGCTGTGGCGGGAGATAATTACCTGGGCGGCGAGGATTTCACGGAAGTGATGGCCAAACTGTTCCTGCAGAAGGCCAGACTGCAGATGCAGAATCTATCGGAAAAGGAGCAGGCCAGGTTGTTTCGGGAGGCGGATAAGGCCAAATGTGCCGTCAATGATACAGATCAGGTGACTATCCGCTTTTTATACAAGGAAGAGACTTTGGAGCAGAAGATTACTTATGAGGAATATGAGGAAGCCTGTGAGGAGCTTCTGATGAAGATTCGGGATCCGGTGAAGAAGAGTCTGGCGGATGCAGGGCTGAAGCTTTCGGAGATCGACGAGGTGCTGCTCATCGGCGGGGCCACCAGGCTGTCCATTGTGCGGGATTTCCTGATCCGTCTGTTTCGGAAGTTTCCGGATACCAGGATGAATCCGGATGAGACCGTGGCATTGGGGGCGGCGATTCAGGCTGCCATGAAGGAGCGCAGAGAGGAAGTGAAGGAAGTTATCCTTACGGATGTTTGTTCCTTTACCCTGGGCACGGAAGTGGTTGTGGAGTATGATGAGGGAAAATATGAGGACGGGAGGTTCTGCCCGATTATTGAGCGGAATACCGTTATCCCTGCCAGCCATACGGAGCGGCTCTATACTGCCAGGGACAATCAGACCAAGGTAAGAGTCAGAGTACTGCAGGGGGAGAGTCGGTTTGCCAGGAATAATCTTTTCCTGGGGGAACTGGAGATTGAGATACCCAAGGGTCCCAAGGGCCAGGAGGCCGTGGACGTGACGTATACCTATGATATCAATTCCCTTCTGGAGGTAGAGGTGAGCGTAGTGTCTACCGGGGAGAGCCGGAAGATGATTATCAAAGGACAGGATAATCAGATGACCGAGGAAGAGGTACGCAAACGGATGGAGGAACTGGCTTATCTGAAGATTCAGCCCAGGGACTACGAGGAGAACCGGCTGGTGCTGACCAGGGCGGAAAGGATGTATGAGGAGGCTCTGGGTGAACGGCGTAAAAAACTGGACCGCTACATAACAGCCTTTGAGGCCTCGCTGAAGCGGGATGACCATGACGAAATCCGGGATGCCAGAGAGGCTCTGGCCGAGGTTCTGGAGGAAGACGACGAGTGGGAGTGATCGGAAAGAGCGACTTGGCTATTTCCAGGCAGGTATCCGATCAAATTTTTAAAATTTTCATATCAATTAATTTATACTTTTTAGAGTTATATTAGAATATAAACACAGTTTGGACACATTTAGAAGGTAAAATAGTTTTCAGATAGTTGATGAAAATCACTATCTCCCCCCTCATAAGAAATAGAGAGAAAGCTCCGGCTGCACGCCGGGGCTTTCTTGCGGTGTAGGCAGAGGAGCGATTCCTTGAATTCGCCGAAGCATTGTATACAGCGCCGACAGTCATAACTTGTGGAATTGGGCTATCCTTTTCTCGAAAACACAATAATACCGGAATCCGCATGCCGTCAGCACTTCCGCAGCGCGGCTGAAATGTTCTCCTATATGCTGTGTGTCATGAGAGTCGGAACCGACGGTAAGAATCTCGCCGCCCAGTTCTCGATAGCGTTTCAGCACTTCCATACAGGGGTGGAAATCCTTCATGCCCGACTTCAGGCCGCCGGTGTTCAGCTCGATTCCTTTCCCTTTTTCCAGCAGGAGCTTTAGAATTTCGTCTAAAATATCTCTGTATGTTTCATAGGCATACCCTTCATCCTGTCCGGGTGCGTATCTTACCACATAATCCAGGTGTCCGTATACATCAAAATTCGAAAATTTTTTCGCATTCTCAAGGATAGATTCAAAATATTCCCGGATAGCGGCTTCTTTTCCCAAGTCCTCGAAAAATCCCGGATAATAGGGGTCCTTTCCATGGCAGATATGGGAGGAGCCTATAATGAAATCAAATTCGTGGGATTTGGCGTATACGGCATTGGCCCGCATACATTCAGGCTGCAGGCCCAGTTCTACCCCGAACAGCAGTCGAATTTTGTCCTGGTATTTCTCTTTCATGCTTGCTAGGTCATAAAGGTAGGAGTCTGTATTCAAGAGAAAATAACTTTCCGGCAAATCAGGATAAACAGGATAGTCGAAATCATTATGTTCCGTAAAGCAAAGGGTGGACAGGCCCTGTCTGAGCCCCTGTTGAATCATGTCCTCCATAGGAGTGTCCGAGTCTCCTGAGAAGGAGGAGTGTAGATGGCAGTCTGCTGTAATCGGCATGTTGTGTTCCTTTCTTTTGCGGCCTTTTGGGGAGAACGAAGCAGCCGCTTATCAATTAATAATCGCAGTGCATAGGCACATTCTATCATAAGTGAAACTGTTTGTGAATTATTATTTTACAGGATCGACATAGAATCGACAGAAAATTATCGCTTCATTGAAGTTTTTTCTTGACTTTTTGTCTGGGGGGTAAAATAGAGAAAGAAGAATGGTAAATTCTGCATATCATAGGACAGGAAATTCATAATATGAAAACCTGAGGAATAAGGCGCCGCAAAGTGCATAAAAGAAGTATTCGGATACAATTGGATTTCATGCAGTTTCCTGTTATAGAGAGCGGGTTGCATAGTTTGGAGGGACATTCTATCATAAATATGCTGCAATTTCTAAACAATCTGTAAAATTTCGGAAAAGTTGGCAATTATTTTTCATTTACATCTTGAATTATCGGGTGAAATTGGGTAAAATATCCTTGTTGATAAATGTTTGACAATCTGGCATGTCCGCAAGATGGACAGGGATTGCCGAAAAATAGAAAATATCAGGAGGAATCTAAAAATGGCTGTAAGAGTAGCAATCAATGGTTTTGGCCGTATTGGCCGTCTGGCATTCAGACAGATGTTTGACGCTGAAGGGTATGAGGTAGTAGCAATCAACGATTTGACCAGCCCCAAGATGCTGGCTCATCTGTTGAAGTATGACTCTTCACAGGGCAAGTACAAATATGCTGATTCTGTAGTGGCAGGCGAGGACAATATCACCGTGAACGGCAAGACCATCACCATCTACAAGGAAGCAGACGCTAAGAACCTTCCCTGGGGCGAGCTGAAGGTAGACGTGGTTCTGGAGTGTACCGGTTTCTATACCTCCAAAGAGAAGGCAAGCGCACATATCACTGCCGGCGCACGTAAGGTTGTTATCTCTGCTCCTGCAGGAAACGATCTTCCTACCATCGTTTACAATGTAAACCATGACACCCTGAAGGCTGAGGATACTGTTATCTCCGCAGCTTCCTGCACCACCAATTGCCTGGCTCCCATGGCTAAGGCTCTGAACGATTTCGCTGCTATCCAGAGCGGTATCATGACCACCGTTCATGCTTACACAGGCGATCAGATGATCCTTGACGGACCTCAGAGAAAGGGCGACCTGAGAAGAAGCCGCGCAGGCGCATGCAACATCGTTCCCAACTCCACCGGCGCAGCCAAGGCTATCGGCCTTGTTATCCCTGAGCTGAACGGCAAGCTCATCGGTTCTGCACAGCGCGTTCCCACCCCCACAGGCTCCACCACAATCCTGGTAGCCGTTGTCAAGGGCGAGGTTACCAAGGAAGGCATCAATGCTGCTATGAAGGCTGCCGCTACCGAGTCCTTCGCTTATAATGAGGACGAGATCGTTTCTTCCGACGTTGTAGGAAGCACCTACGGATCCATCTTTGATGCAACCCAGACTATGGTTTCCAAGATGGAAGACGGCAACTCCCTGGTACAGGTTGTTTCATGGTATGACAATGAGAACAGCTATACTTCCCAGATGGTTCGTACCATCAAGTATTTCAGCGAACTGGCATAATGTGAGAGGAAGCCTCAGGTTTTACCGTGATGCCTGGGAGCGTCTGAATTTCGCAGGGAAGATGCAGGCAAACGCATTTGTTTTGTGCGATGTCCTGCCGCAAGTGACGACCTTGAGGGGGTCCGGTCTTTGGACCGGGCCTCCTTTTCATCGAAAAGGAAAGTTTGGATTATAAGATGTGAAAAGAAACTTTGAAAAATGGAGGATTGAAAGAAATGGGCTTGAACAAGAAATCCGTTGACGACATCAACGCAAAGGGCAAGAGAGTTCTGGTAAGGTGCGATTTTAATGTACCTTTAAAGAACGGCGAGATTACAGACGAGACACGTATCGTGGCTGCCCTGCCTACCATCCAGAAGCTGATAGGTGACGGTGGCAAGGTTATTCTGTGCTCCCACCTGGGCAAGGTAAAGAATGGCCCCAACGAAGGCGAGTCCCTGGCTCCTGTAGCAAAGAGACTGTCCGAGAAGCTGGGCAAGGAAGTTGTGTTCGTTTCCGATTACAACGTAACCGGCGAGGCTGCAACCAAGGCTGTGGAGGCCATGAAGGAAGGGGATGTGGTCCTGCTTCAGAATACCCGTTTCCGCGGCAAGGAAGAGACCAAGAACGGCGAGGAGTTCAGCAAAGAGCTGGCTGACCTGGCTGACCTGTACGTATGCGACGCATTCGGCTCCTCCCACAGGGCCCATGCTTCCGTGGAAGGCGTTACCAAGTGCATCACCGCAAAGGGCGGCGAGAATGCGGTAGGATACCTGATGCAGAAGGAAATCAATTTCCTGGGCAACGCGGTGGAGAATCCTGTACGTCCTTTCGTAGCCATTCTGGGCGGCGCAAAGGTTGCGGACAAGCTGAACGTTATTTCCAACTTGCTTGAGAAGTGCGATACCCTGATCATCGGCGGAGGCATGGCTTATACTTTCCTGAAGGCGCAGGGCTATGAGATCGGACGTTCCCTGGTGGACAATGAGAAGATCGATTACTGCAAGGAAATGATTGCAAAGGCCGAGAAACTGGGCAAGAAGCTGTTGCTTCCCGTTGACTCTGTGACCGTGGCTGCATTCCCCGACCCCATCGACGCTCCCATTGAAGTGGAAGTATACGGCGTAGAGGAAATGCCCGCTGACAGAGAGGGCTGTGATATCGGACCCAAGACCGCCGAAATGTATGCCGAGGCTGTGAAGAGCGCCAAGACCGTTGTTTGGAACGGGCCCATGGGCGTATTCGAGAATCCTACCCTGGCTGCAGGCACCATCGCAGTGGCCAAGGCCCTGGCAGAAACCGACGCTACCACCATCATCGGCGGCGGTGATTCCGCGGCAGCTGTAAACCAGCTTGGCTTCGGCGACAAGATGAGCCACATCTCCACCGGCGGCGGCGCTTCCCTGGAGTTCCTCGAGGGCAAAGTACTTCCCGGCGTTGCGGCGGCGGATGACAAATAAGAAAGACGGCGATGAGCCATGCAATAGGCTCGCAACGCCGTGCGTTGCGGCGGCGGATGACAAATAAGAAAGACGGCGATGAGCCATGCAATAGGCTCGCAACGCCGTGCGTCGCGGCGGCGGATGACAAATAAGAAAGACGGCAATGAGCCATGCAATAGGCTCGCAACGCCGTGCGTCGCGGCGGCGGATGATAAATAAGGAATCGGCGATGACAAATATAGAAACAGCGGAGGTCGACATGGCAGATTTTTCCATCAACGAGATGTTGGAAATGCAGCGAAAGCTCCAGGAGAACTACAAAGGCGCCTGGGAACCCATCAATGCGGAGACAGGTAAGAATAAACTGCTCTGGATGATCGGGGAGGTGGGCGAGGTGATCGACATCGTAAAGAAAAACGGAGATCACAGGACCATCGAGGAAGCCGGCCTGCGGAACCACCTGGTGGAAGAAATGGCGGATGTCATGATGTATTACAATGACATCATGCTGTGCTATGATATAACCGCCGAAGAACTGAAACATGCCTACACGGAGAAGTTTGAGAGAAACATGACCCGGTGGAAGCACTAAAAATCAAAGAGAAAACAGAGGATTCAGATCATGGCAAGAAAGAAGATCATTGCCGGCAACTGGAAGATGAATATGACTCCCAGTCAGGCAGTAGAATTGGTTAATACGTTAAAACCCCTTGTAGTAAATGATGATGTGGATGTAGTATTCTGCGTACCTGCCATTGACATCATTCCCGCAATGGAGGCTGTAAAAGGCACCAATATCCATATCGGTGCCGAGAACATGTACTTTGAGGAGAAGGGTGCCTATACAGGCGAGATTTCTCCCGCAATGCTGGTGGATGCAGGCGTGAAGTATGTGATCATCGGACATTCCGAGAGAAGAGAATATTTTGCCGAGACAGACGAGACCGTCAACAAGAAGGTTCTGAAGGCTTTCGAGCACGGCATCACTCCCATTGTATGCTGCGGCGAGACTCTGACCCAGAGAGAGCAGGGTGTGACCATTGACTTTGTGCGTCAGCAGATCAAGATTGCGTTCCTGAACGTAAGCGCTGAGCAGGCTGCTTCCGCAGTTATCGCATACGAGCCTATCTGGGCCATCGGCACAGGCAAGGTGGCTACCACAGAGCAGGCGGAGGAAGTATGCAAGGCAATCCGTGACTGCATCGCCGAGATATATGACGATGGGACAGCGGCCGCCATCCGCATTCAGTACGGCGGCTCTGTATCCGCTTCCAACGCGGCAGAGTTGTTCGCGCAGGCTGACATTGACGGCGGATTGGTGGGCGGCGCTTCCCTGAAGCCGGATTTCGGAAAGATCGTCAACTATAAATAAACAGTAAATGGCACAACAAGCAGCACCATATGTAGGAAATAAAACTCCTGCATATGGTGTTTTTATTGTAAAAGCAGTCCATGCACAAAGTGAAGTGATTAATTAAGATTGAATAAGCTTGTATTTATCTTCCAGTTGATATAAAATATTGAGAAAGCAGGAAATTGAAAAGGTAGCGGGCACAGGAAGGCAGAGCAGGAATTCATTTCTTTGATTATAACATGATAGAAAGGACAGAGCCGGTGGAGACGGAATGAATGATTATGTGACATATTTGGAAGAAGTCATACCGGAAAGAGACAGTCTGAAGATGGTAAAAACGGAAGCGAAAAAGTATTATCAGTCCTCTTCTCTGGAGGAATGCCATGAGATGGGCTATACTTTATATCGTTCGGACAATTTTCAGATCCAGGAGATCGGAGTACTGCTTCTGGGATATTGTGCGCATTTGTATCCGGATGCACTGGATTTCCTCAAAGAGACAGTTAGCCGTCACAAGAACTGGAAGGTACAGGAAGTCCTGGCCATGGCATTTGACAACCATTGCAAGATTATCGGATATGAGCAGGCATTGCCTCTGATCAGGGAATGGATGAAGGGAGATCACCCCAATATCCGGCGGGCGCCTTCGGAAGGGCTGCGGGTATGGACAAACCGCCCTTATTTTAACGAAAATCCGGAGACTGCAATAGAACTTCTTGCCGGCCAAAGGGAAGATACCAGTGAGTATGTGAGAAAATCTGCCGGCAACGCACTGCGGGATATCAGCAGAAAACATCCGGCGTCTGTAGCCCGGGAGTTGGGACGGTGGGATACCTCATCGAAAAGAGTGCAGCAGGTCTATTCTCTGGCGGGGAAGTTTATCTTTTGAGGACCGACGGGAGATGAGCAGTCATGGGAAATTTTATACGGAGGAAGCAAAATGCGCCATGAAATGACATATGAAGAGAAATACAGGATGATGGTGGAGACACCGGTGAATCGTCTGATTCCGAGTCTGGCCGTTCCGACAATTATCAGTATGTTGATCACATCCATTTATAATATGGCGGATACTTTTTTTGTCAGTCAGCTCAGCACCAGCGCTTCAGGAGCGGTGGGAGTCAATTTTTCCCTGATGGCCATGATACAGGCGATCGGATTTACATTGGGAATGGGTAGCGGCAATTATATGTCGCGCATGCTGGGTGAGAAGTCGGATGAAAAAGCCCAGAGAGCCTGTTCCACAGCAGTGTATACAGCATTTGTCTTCGGGCTGCTGCTGGCAGTTTTCGGTGTATGGAATATTGACTCTCTGGTGCGCGTGCTGGGGGCCACGGAGACCATTGCTCCTTATGCCAGGGATTACGGGCAGTACATATTGATCGCAGCTCCCTATATGACAGTATCCTTTGTTTTTAACAATCATCTGCGTTCCCAGGGAAACGCCGCTCTGTCCATGATGGGGATTACCGCAGGAGGTGTATTGAATGTGGTATTGGATCCAATATTGATTTTTGGATTTAAGATGGGGATTTCCGGGGCGGCCATTGCCACGATTATCAGCCAGTTTATCAGCTTTTTGATACTGCTGACGCTGGTGGTTCGCTCCGGGAATGTGCTGAAGCCGCATCCGAAATTTTTTACCTTGAAAGGATGGGTGTATAAGGAAATTTTATCTGCCGGTATGCCGACTTTGGGACGCCAGGGACTGGCCAGCCTGGCTTCCGTGCTGTTGAATGTAGCCGCGTCCGGCTTCGGAGATGCGGCAGTGGCCGCCATGTCTATCGTCACCAGGATTATGATGTTCATCAATTCCGCATTGATTGGCTTCGGACAGGGTTTTCAGCCGGTGTGCGGTTTCAATTTCGGGGCGAAAAAGTACGGCAGGGTGCTGGAGGCATATTTTTTCTGCAGAAAGGTAGCCTTTGTATTTTTACTTGTGATGGGGGTGGTCATGTTCCTTATCGCCGGTCCCATTCTGCGTATGTTTCGCAGGGAAGATGCGGAGGTGGTGAGAATCGGGGCGCTGGCTTTGAAAATGCAGTGCGCTTTGCTGCCGGTGCAGGCTTTTACCATCATTGGCAATATGCTGACCCAGTCCATCGGCTACAGCTTTCGGGCTACGCTGACAGCCATCGGCAAGCAGGGGCTGTTTTTCATCCCCGCTATCCTGATTCTGCCGGAATATTTTGGTATATTGGGGTTACAGCTGGCCCAGCCTGTGGCGGATTTACTGACCTTTGTTTTGACCCAGGCCATTGTAGTGATGGTGGTGAGGGAGTTAAAGGAGATGGAACAAAACGCTGTCTCTGCAAACGGAAACTGAGCGACCCGGGCATTGTCATACGATTGAAGAAAAGCCACTGAAGCGGAATAGGAGAAAATAGAATGAAAAAAGAAGCAGATGAAATCAAAGTCAATCAGGTAAAGATCGTGGACTCTTTCTGGTCAGGGCTCCAGGAGAAAGTGACGGATATCGTCATACCCTTTCAGGAGCGGGTGCTGAACGACGAAGTCCCGGGTGTGCCAAAGAGCCACGCCATCGAGAATTTCCGTATTGCAGCAGGACTAAAAGAGGGAGAGTATTATGGAATGGTATTTCAGGACAGTGATCTGGCCAAGTGGTTGGAGGGTGTAGCCTATTCTCTGTCAGTGAAGCCGGATCCGGATCTGGAGGAAAGAGCGGATGAGATCATAGAGATTATCGCGAAGGCACAGCAGCCCGACGGCTATCTGGATACCTATTTCATTGTCAAGGAGCCGGGGCACCGGTGGCAGAATCTTCATGAATGTCATGAACTGTATTGTGCGGGGCATATGATGGAGGCTGCCGTGGCCTATGCTGAAGCCACTGGAAAGGACAGGCTATTGCAGGTGACGGAACGGCTGGCGGATCATATCATCGGGAGGTTTGGGTCGGAGGAAGGGAAGGAACATGGTTTTCCCGGACATCAGGAAGTGGAAATCGGCCTGATGAAGCTCTATCATGCTACGGGTAAAGAAAAGTACAAGGATATGGCCAGGTATTTTCTGGAGGAAAGAGGCAAAAATCCGAACTATTTTTACGAGGAAAAAATAAAGAGAGGATGGCAGCACTGGGGACAATACAATACAGAAGAACTGGATGTAAGCTATAATCAGGCTCATCAGACCATTTACGAGCAGAAAGAAGCCGTAGGTCACGCAGTGCGGGCTCTGTATATGTATACGGCAATGGCGGACCTGGCGGGAACAGACGGGGACGGGCGTCTGTATCAGGCATGCCGCACTCTTTGGGACAATATCGTGAACCGCAAGCTCTATATTACCGGGGGAATCGGCGGTAACCCGGAGGGAGAGGCATTTTCCAACAATTATGAGCTGCCGAATGATATGGCATACGCGGAGACATGTGCTTCTATTGCCATGATATTTTTCGCCCACCGGATGCTGGAGTCGGAGATGGACGGCGTCTATGCGGATATCATGGAGAAAGAACTGTACAACAGTACCATCAGCCGCATGCAGCTGGACGGAAAGCGGTATTTCTATGTCAATCCTCTGGAATGCGAGCCCGGAGTATCCGGAAAGCTGTTTGGGTATCGCCATTCTCTGCCGGAGAGGCCCGGATGGTATGCCTGCGCCTGCTGTCCCACAAATCTGGTGAGGTTGATCGCTTCCCTAGGAAAGTACTGTTTCAGTGAGAGTGATACCGCGGTTTATTCCCATCTGTATATCGGACAGAAGGCAGAGCTGAAGAAGGCGGATATCGCCATGGAGACCAGTTATCCGTGGGAGGGAAAAGTCCTTTATCGTGTGACACCCAAAACAGAAGAAAGTTTTACCCTTGCCATTCATATTCCTTATTATGTGGATTTTAGGAAGGACGATACGGAGCTGACTGTCAACGGGAAGCCGGTAGATGCCGGGGAGTTGACGAAAAAGGGCTATGTATATCTGGACAGAAAATGGAATGCCGGAGACGTGGTGGAGCTGCAGTTCCCCATGGAGGTGCGCAGGGTATACGCCAATCCCCTTGTACGGGAGGACGCGGGCTGTGTGGCGTTGATGCGGGGGCCTGTGGTGTACTGTTTTGAGGGAGCTGACAACGAAGGACCGCTCCAGAGCCTGCGGATTTCCAGAGAGCTGAAGGCGGAATCCCATATGTGTGAAGAAGGGATTTTAAAAGGAAATGTGCTTATTGATGTAGATGGCTGCAGGATATGCGGCGGAGAGGAACTGTACAGCGAAAAGCCTCCGGTGAGGGAGAAGGTACGTATCAGGGCTATTCCCTATTATGCATGGGCAAACCGGGGTGAAAACCAGATGCGGGTGTGGATGCCGGAAGAGGGATGAAACCTTTTGACTGCCTGATGCTGATGACCCCCTCTTCCAGCCTGACGTCATCCCATGCCAGCAGTCTTGCCTCATTCGTCCGCATTCCCGGTGCTGTATAGTACTCTGAAAATTACTGGTGTAGTAATCTTTTACAGCTTGTCACACTTCCTTCTGTGTCCCGGCTTATAGCTGATGGAATCGCAGGCATGGAAAACATCACGGCACCCTCCGTTGCCGCCCCGAGCCTGTCGGAGCCGTTTCCCTGCAGGTGCCTTAAAAGGCCGGCAGTAAGGTTACAGTGGGCAAAAATGGTGTCCCTCTTCTTGCCCGCTTTTTTCGCAAGGGCAACATAGGCGTCCAGCAGTTCCCGGTATTCCTGGTTCAGAAGAAGCTGTTTAGTATGTACATAAGCAAAATAAAATCCAACATTTATTTATAAACGGCAGTCTCAAAACTATATCGGCAAACAAAATGTTGCCGCTGCAGGAATTGTATCTCTTCTACAGCGGCAATATATAACACATCGAATAGATTTCGGAATATCTTTTAGCGGAACAGCAGCGGGGAACCGCCGTCAAAGCCGTCGTTAATGTCCTGCAGGCTGTCCTTCAGCTTCTGGTTCGTGGCGCAGGAAGCTTCGCTCTGGAGATCCATGTACAGGATAAACACATCCTCCAGGGTGGCACCCTGCTCCGCGGCGATTTCCTCCATCACAGGTCTGAGCTTTTCCAACTGGACGGAGACCTGGATTTTCTGCGGGTCAATTTCTCCCAGAACATTCTCCGCATAGGCATTGATGCGTTCCAATATTTTTCTGTTTTCGTCTGTCATAATTCTAACCTCACTTTTCATTTTTCGGGATAGTCTGCTCCCTTTTTTGCAGGCTTCTGGCTGCGGTTCTGGTTTAAGGCTTCTGACTACAGCCCAGGCTTTATGCTTCCTTCGGTCACAGCCCTAGGCTTTCAGGCTTCTGACCACAGCCCCGGGCTTTATGCTTCCTTCGGTCACAGTCCCAGGCTGTCAGGCTTCTGGCCACAGCCCCGGACTTCAGCTTTCCGGCCGCTTGTTCCAGGTTTATGGTTTCCGGGCCAGCTCCAAATCCATGGTATAATAGACGGTGATGGTGCCGCCGTTTTGCAGGATAGCGGAATGGATTCCCTCAAAAAGCTTCTTCCTGCAGTGCTCGTCCAGGGCCATGTGGTCCGGATAGGTCCGCAGCAACGCCATATACTCCTCCGCCGTGAAGTCTTTCGTTACATGGTACAGGCTGTAACGGGTCTGGACAAAACCGTATTTTAACGGAATGACACTGAGAGCCTCTGCATCCTGCTCCGAAAATTCCCGGTGCTTCCCGGCGGGTTTCGTTTCCCGGCAGGGCACTTTTTCTTCCGAACCGGTTTTCGAAGGCAGTCTGTCCCGGTTTTTGGGGGGCATATACTTTGCGTAAAGCGCCTGAATCTGCTCCGCAAGCGTTTCCCTGCCCCTGTCCGGCCCTGCATGGTAGGCGAATCTGGCGAAGGCACCGCCGCTTTTTAGCAGCTCAAAAACTCTTTTATAGCCGTATTCTTCCGGAATCCAGTGAAATGCCGTGGCGGCGTAAATCAAATCGTAAGAGCCCTCCGGACAGTCATAATCCTGCAAAGTCAGGTTCAGGCAGGAAAAGTTGTCAAATTTACCAAACCTTTCGCTGGCAAGGGCAGCCAGATTGCCCCCGGGCTCGATTCCGGTAAAGATGCATCCTGCGGCAAGGAAAGGAGCCGCGGCCTTTCCGGTCCCCATGCCGATTTCCAGTATGCGGCTGTCGGAACCGACGGCTTTGTAACGGAGGATGTCCGCGTACAGCTCCTCCGGATAGGCGGGGCGGCTTGCGTCATAATCCAACGCTGCATTGTCAAATGTCTTCTCGAATTCCATGGTTTGGCTCCCTTCTGTTTTATACGCAAAATATTTTCTAATATAGTTTATCACCAGATGCTTGTTAAGTACAGATATTTTTGATAAAATGTATAGATAAGGAAAAGAACTTCTGTTTCTGAGGAGGCATAAAGATGGGCATATTTGACCGATTTAAGAATGAAGACAAGTCCCCGGAAAGGAAACCGGATTTCAAACCGGATACCACCGGGGAGCTGAAGGATTTTCACCCCTATGAAACCGGGTTGGCTCAGGCTGTTCAGGCTCTGTCCGACGAATTGCGCGGGAAGGGGATTCCGGAATCCAGGCCCTGCAGCCGGGAGCAGTTTATCGCTTTGCTTGCAGGTATTTCTGCCCTGCGCAGGACTCCCGGCATTCCCGGCCCGTCCCAGGACTGTCCGGATTATTTTACCACCCTGCCCCGATGTGCTGCCCCAGAGGCAGAGGCGGAGTGCCGGGCCCACTTGGAAAAAGTGTTTGGTATTACAGATGGGCAGTCATTGCTGGAATTTTGCAGGAAAGAGATTTGCTGCCATAGCCAGTACCTGGACTTTGTGGGGTTCTGGGAAAACCGGCCTCCGTTTGACATGGCCGAGCTGAATGAGGATGCAGCAGGATTTTTTCAGGCGGCCCGGAATTTTTCCGCCCAGTTCTATCCGATTGTGGGGCATAAGGGTTATCTGGCCTGGGATATCTGCGAGTGCGTGGGGCATCTGCGGACAGGATACGCCTGCGGGATACTGGACAGGGGAGAACTGGACGAACTGGCGGAGCACTGGATCGTCCAGGCCCGGGCTTTCGAAAACTGGGCGGATTTTGCGGTCAGCCTGGTGTGCGGCGAGCTGTACTGGGATTTTCGCCATGGTTCCAAATTGCCTGAACTGAATAAGGGACTGGAACTTTGGACGCGGCTTGTCCGGATTCTGATGGAGGACGGTACTGCCTGGGGAAGCGGCATGTGGTATGAGCCGGCAGAGTAAATGAATATCGAGACTGGATCTCGGAATCGTTTGTCGGAAAATAAAGGTGATACGTTTGCTGGAAAATAACGGTGATAGATGTATGGCAAATAAAAAGGAGACTGACATGTTTGATTTTATTGTAAACGGAATTGCGGAGATTGCTGATTTTTTCATCACTTTCTGGGTGGACAATGTGGTTTGGAGGTTTGCCGATGCAAAGGCCCGTAAAAGGAATCAGTAAATTTCAGCAGTACAGAATTGCGGACATATAAAGGATAAGATAAAAAGGATAAGAAAAGAGGAACGAAAAGATGGCAAATATCAGACCATTTTCCGCTTACCGCCCTGCACCGGGACTGGAAAGCAGAATCGCCGCTCTGCCCTATGACGTATATAACAGGGAGGAGGCCGCGGAGGAGGTCAGGCGTAGTCCCGATTCCTTTCTCGCCATAGACCGCGCGGAGACAGGCTTCGGTCCGGAGGTGGACACTTATGCGGAGGAAGTGTACCGGCGTGCGGCTTCTCTCCTGCTGCAGCAGATAGCCCAAGGACGGTTCGTGAAAGAGGGACAGCCCTGTTATTATCTGTATGAGCTCACTATGAACGGCAGGAGCCAGACGGGGATCGTAGCCTGCGCTTCCATAGATGACTATCTGAATAACATTATTAAAAAGCATGAAAATACTCGGGCGGACAAGGAACAGGACAGAATCCGCCATGTGGATGTGTGCAATATGCAGACGGGGCCTATTTTTCTGGCATACCGGGCGGATCCGGCGCTTCGTGAGATTATAGGCGCGGTGAAGAGGGAGGCTCCGGCCTGTGCCTTTGTGTCGGAGGACGGCATCGGACACAAGGTGTGGGTAATAATGGAAGAAAAGAATTCCATGGAAGAAGAGAATTCCATGGAAGAAGGGGCTGCGTTTGCCGCCATTCGGCAGCGGTTTGCGCAGATGGATTCCATCTATATTGCAGACGGCCATCACCGCTGTGCCTCCGCGGTAAAGGTAGGACTGATGCGCCGGAAGGCCAAACCGGATTACACCGGGGAGGAGGAATTTAACTATTTCCTCTCCGTGCTGTTTCCTGACGAGGAACTGCATATTATGGATTACAACCGTGTAGTGCGCGATTTGAACGGTTATGGGAAAGAGGCGTTTCTGGAGAAGGTTTCCGAAGCTTTCCAGGTGGAAAGCGCGCCGGAAGCGCCGTACCGTCCCCGGCGGAAGGGGCAGTTCGGCATGTTCCTGGACGGCGCATGGTACTGTCTCACGGCAAGGCCCGCCATTTTGTCGGAGGATGCGGTGGACGGACTGGATGTCTCTCTGCTGCAGAACCACCTCCTTGGCCCCGTTCTTGGCATACAGGATCCCAAGACGGACAAGCGTATTGATTTTGTGGGCGGTATCCGGGGCTTGAAGGAACTGGAGCGCAGGGTGCGGATGGAGCGGGACGCTTCCACGGCGGAAAACAGCGCCGGGAATGGGCAGGTAAAGCAGGACGGTTCCGGCGCAGAAGGATGCAATTGTACGGGGCAGAGCAGGACAGGCCTGGCAGTGGCGTTTTCCATGTACCCCACCTCCATGGCGGAGCTCTTCGCCGTGGCGGACGCGGGGAGGCTGATGCCGCCGAAATCCACCTGGTTTGAGCCCAAACTGCGCAGCGGGCTGTTCCTGCATGCCCTGGATTGAAAGTAGTGCACATGATAGGAAGCAAGAGCGGCTTACCATAATGGAATGCGGCACACAGGAGGCAGGCAAAGATTTTGGAACCAGGTATATGAAGCGGACAGAATATATTCGGCAGTTCCCCGAACGATGCTCATTTTGAAGGGTTTGGGTCAGCAGACGTTTCAGTCAATGAAAAGCAGGGGGAAGAAGCCGTGAAAAAAGATGGTAAAGTGGCAACTTTCATATGAAATACTAACAGGAAGGGAAGGACAAAAAGCATGAACAAAAAACTGTATGGACTGATGAACTGGCGGGGAATCGAGGAGATTGTATATTCAGAATCCGACAATCCCCACGAGCTGTTGGGCCCCCATAAATCCGGGCGGCAGACAGTGGTGCAGGCCTATTTCCCGGGGGCGGAAGCGGCTTCCATCGTATTTGAGGAAGAGGGCGGAACCGTGGAGATGGAAATGGCGGACGAGGACGGCTTCTTTGCGGCTTTTGTGTCCGGAAAAGAGAGCAGTCTGCCGGCCTACCATTACCAGGTCCGGGGAAGGGACGGAAAAGAATATACCAGGGGCGAGGCCTACCGTTTTGCACCCCAGATCACCCGGAAGGACACGGAGAAGTTCAAGAATGGAATCCACTATACCGTGTATGAGAAACTGGGAGCCCATCCCATGGTTATCGACGGGATTTCCGGTACTTATTTCGCGGTGTGGGCCCCCAATGTGATGCGGGCCAGTGTGGTGGGGGATTTCAACAGTTGGGACGGAAGGGCTCACCAGATGCGGCGTCTCTGGGATTCCGGCATCTTTGAGCTTTTTATACCGGATGTAAAGCCGGGGGATATCTACAAATTTGAGCTGAAGCTGAAGGGAGGCCTCACTTACCTGAAGGCAGACCCTTACGGAAATGCCGCCCAGAAGCGCCCGGAGACCGCCTCCGTGGTTGCGGACCTGGGTTCGTTCCGGTGGGAGGATGAGAAATTTCTGAAGGGAAGGGAATCGTTCCAGACAGGAAATGTGCCCATGAGTATCTACGAGCTGTACCTGGGCTCCATTATACGGGAAAACAAGGAAACATATCCGAATTACCGTGAAATAGCTGCGAAGCTGATTCCCTACATCAAGGAGATGGGCTATACCCATGTGGAGCTGATGCCAGTGATGGAGCATCCCCTGGACGGTTCCTGGGGCTACCAGGTCATCGGCTATTATGCGCCCACGGCCAGGTACGGTTCTCCGGAGGATTTCATGTATTTTGTAAACGAGCTTCACAAGGCGGGCATCGGCGTGATTCTGGACTGGGTTCCGGCCCATTTTCCCAGGGATACCTACGGACTGTCCAACTTTGACGGCACCTGCCTTTACGAGCACCTAGATCCCAGGCAGGGGAGCCATCCTCACTGGGGCACATTGATCTACAATTACGGCAGGCCCCAGGTGTCCAACTACCTGATTGCAAATGCCCTGTTCTGGGTGGAAAAATATCATGCCGACGGCATCCGTATGGACGCTGTGGCGAGCATGCTTTATCTGGATTACGGTAAAAAGGACGGCGAATGGGTTGCCAACATGTACGGCGGCAAGGAGAACCTGGAGGCCATAGAGCTGATTAAGCATCTGAATTCCATTATGAAAAAGCGCAATCCCGGGGTGCTGACCATTGCGGAGGAGAGCACTGCCTTCCCGAAGATTACGGGAGAGCTGGACGACGACGGACTGGGCTTTGACCTGAAGTGGAACATGGGCTTCATGAATGATTATCTGGATTATATCAAATATGACCCCTATTTCAGGAGCCACCGCCACGGGGAGCTGACCTTCAGCATGGTCTACGCCTACAGCGAGAAATTTATCCTGGTGTTCTCCCATGACGAGGTTGTGCACGGCAAGGCATCCCTCATTGGCAAGATGCCCGGGGACAGGGCGCAGAAATTCGCCAACTTAAGGCTGACCTTTGCATACATGATGACCCATCCGGGGAAAAAGCTCCTGTTCATGGGTCAGGATCTGGGCGAGTTCGACGAGTGGAACGAGGACCGCAGCGTAGAATGGAACCTGGCGGAAGTGCCGGAGCATAAGGGAATTTCCGTGCTGATGAAGGATTTGAACCATCTCTACCGGACACTGCCCGCTCTGTATGAGCAGGACGACGTGCCGGAAGGGTTTGAGTGGGTAAACCATATTTCAGCCCAGGACTGCTATCTGACTTATCTGAGAAAGGGAACGAAAGCGGATGAGGCGCTTCTGGTGGTGGCGAATTTCGCCGGAGTGGAGCGGGAAATCACCACGGGGACGCCTTTTGCGGGAAAATATAAGGAAATTTTCAATTCCGACAGCGCAAAGTACGGCGGAGCCGGCATTGTGAATAACCGGGTAAAGCGGGCCAAGCCGGTGGAATGGGACGACAGGCCCTATTCCGTCACCGTGAAGATGGCGCCCCTGTCCCTGAGCATCCTGAAGTTCATTCCTTATACGGAAGCGGAAATTGCCAAGGAGAAAGAGGAACGGGCCGCGGAAGAGAGGGCGAAAAAGGCCGTGAAGGATGCCGGCAAGAGGGGAAAGGCCGCCGCCAGGGCCGAGGAAGACAGTTTGGCAGAAAAAAGGGCAGGAACTGATGCGGAGAAGGCGGAAAAAAGTGTGAGTGCCGCTGCGGCTGCCACAAAAGCTGATGCTGACACGGTAAAGAAAACCAGGAAGTCTAAGGCCGATGCTGTCAGGGACGCAGCAGGGACAGATATGGCATCTGATACGGATAAAGCGACAGCGGAAGCGCTGAAGGATGACAAGCCAGTGTCGGAAAAAACTCGTACCACCAAAAAGACTGTGACAGAGAACCGGGCTGAAGATAAAAAAGCTGCGGCAAAAGACCAGGCTGAAGACAAAAATAACGCGCCCAAAAACCGGCCTAAAGACAAAAACTCCACGGCGGAGAACCAGGATGAAAATGCTGCCGAAACACCGCGCCAGGAGAAGAAAACTCCTGCCAGGAAGAAGGCAGGCTCCGGTAAGAAAAACGGGGCAGCATAGAGCGATAATCTATGAAATGTGAAAACGGTACGCATAAACATTAGAATTTGTTTCATGAATAGGATTTTATGAAGGGGCTTTCATGAACGGATTTTGACTAATCCCATGGACGGCATAACATGCTGCGTAGCTGCGTAAAACCATGGAAGACACGGATGGCGGGAAAAGCGCAGAAAGGACTACGAACGTGACAATATACGGGCTGACGGCAGAGGGAGCCGCGGAAAAAGCAATAGAACAAATCGAGGAAAAAATGCAGCCGGGCGTCATAAGGGAATTCCTCAACCGGCTGCCGGAGAAGGCCTTCCAGTTCGGACTGCGCGTTCTCCTTGCGGTGGTGTTTTTTATCATCGGTGTAAACCTGATAAAATTTATCCGGAAAATCATCAGAAAATCCATGACCCGGGCAAATGCTGAGGTGGGGGTAATCCAGTTTGCGGATTCCTTCACCAAGGCCACCCTTTATGTGCTGCTTGTGACTTTTCTGGCTTCCTCTTTCGGACTGGATGCGGCCAGTGTGGTGGCTGTACTGGGGTCAGCAGGCGTGGCCATCGGACTGGCGGTTCAGGGAAGCCTCTCCAACCTGGCGGGCGGCGTGCTGATTCTGGCCCTGAAACCCTTCAAGGTTGGAGATTATATCAAAGAGGGCTATTCCGATAAGGAAGGAACCGTCACGGAGATCCAGATTTTCTATACGAAACTGGTGACGCCGGACAACCAGACCGTCATCCTTCCCAACGGCAATCTGGCCAACAACAGCTTGGTCAATGTCACCACCCAGGAAGCCCGCCGGATGGACATTTCCGTGGGAATTTCCTACAAAGCGGATCTGAAGAAGGCAAAGGAAGTCCTGCTCCGAGTGCTGACGGAGGATGAGGCGGTTCTGAAAGACCGGGACATGATTGTATTTGTAAATGAACTGGCAGATTCCAGTGTGCAGTTAGGGGTCAGATGCTGGTTTAAGCAGGAGGAGTTCTGGAAGGGAAAGTGGCGTGTCACGGAAAACTGCAAGCTCACACTGGATGAAAACGGAATTGAGATCGCATATAATCAGCTTGACGTGCATCTGGACTGTAAGCCAGGCGACGAAGCATAGAACCCAGGGAGAAAACATTGTAAAGTTTACCGTGAAGAACCTATATCCTGCCTGGGAAATCGGCAAGACGTGCCGCCTTTGAGAAGCCGGGTGCTCGTGGACGCATTCATTTTTAACAATAGAAGACAATGGAAGAATCCGCTTTAACCGGCAGATGCTTTCAGCCGCAAGTATAAACAGCAAAAACGCTTATAGCAGGAATATGAGAGGAAGCGGGACAGCTTATGGCAGAAAACCGTTATTTTCAGAAAGCATTATCCGACTTTATGTTTGAAGCGGCCTGTGGAGGCGCCATTCGCCATTTGGCCGATTCGGGATATACGGTGAGACAGATAGAAAAACAATTAGACTATCCGGCTCCATATGCTAGAATTCAAAAGACAGTGTGGGAGCACTTGTTTGCCAGGGGAATTCTCCTGAAAGAAAGGCCGGGAAGCGGCCTTCGAAGGGAGAAGGCTGCCTATGTAAAGGAATACGATTCTTTCGGGAAAGCATCCTTTCGCCGGGTGGTTGTGCATGAGGAAGAGGGGAATGCGGTAGACTGGAAGGAGCCAGTGCCGTATAGCGGCGTGCGGACGGCGGAAATGTTTTTACAGGTATTGGGAAAATGGACTGCGGAAAACGGAGAAAAGGATGCCTATGCTTCACTTGATTTCGGTTTGATGACAGGGGAGCCGGGGAAATATGAAGCGGCACTGGCCGCCCTGCCGGAGGGGCCAAGAGAGTATGTTTCCGGTCTGCCATGGGAGATAATAAGAGTTTATCATAAGCTGGATGCCCGTATTATGGAAATTCTTGCTTATCTCTATGAGGCAGAATTGTATCAGGGGGAATGCTGTTTTACTGGAACGAAGTCGATTCTGAGACTGGAATGAGCCGTTTTCCAATTCCGTTGCAAATAATACTGCAACAGCTATTGCAAAACGTCTTGTATATCAACAGGGAATGCGTGACTTATTCAGTCTTTTTATATCACTATTAAAAGATAGTGCTAGGGTATAAAATAACCTTAGAGAACGTATGAAAGCTATTCTATCAGATATAGTGTTTAGGCACGTTGCTGATTTCATGTCCATCTGGCGACAGGCTTTTATAATATAAAAATAACGGAAACCCACATTTTATGGGTTTCCGCTACACTTCAATGCAAGCTTCTGACGGGACTCGAACCCGTGATCTATTGATTACGAATCAATCGCTCTACCAACTGAGCCACAGAAGCAAATTATATACTGAAAAATTTGTAAAAATAAAATATCCTGTATATCCCCTGAGCAACTAAATATTATTATACAAGGTTTTGTAAATTTTTTCAACTATTATTTTAAAAAAATTATTTATTTTAACTTTTTAGCTTTTTCTGCAAAATTTGAGGAAAGTAGACGTGTAGAATGTATGTTCGAAAAAACTTGAATATTTATCCAAGTTGTGCTATACTTTTGGAAAATAAAGGTATCCGATAAAAACGATCAAGGAGTGTAAAGATGGATCAAAAAGTAAAAAAGATAGAATTTCGTTTCGGGAAAGCCGGAAAATTGGCGCCGCTTATTGTTGCCGCGGCGATGATTTTGTGGGCGGCATTCAGCCAGTCCAATGTGAACGGATACGTGCTGGCTTTTTTTGCAGCGTTGGTGACAGGTATTCTGTTTGTGAAAGATGAAAAGGCATACGGAGAGGCGCTTGTATATGGATTAAGTAAACCTATGTTCGGCGTAATCGTGATGGCGGTGATACTGGCTGCGATCTCGGGTAAGCTGATTTCAGCAAGCGGGGCAGTACAGACAATCGCGGTATTTGTGGTGGAGGCAGGCTTTACCGGAAAGCTCTTTGTGGCAGCGACATTTCTTATCACTTGCCTGCTGGCATTTGCAACGGGAACTTCGGTGGGGACCTATTTTGTCGTGATTCCGATTTTATTCCCGGTAGGCGTGATGGCGGGAGCAGCGCCGGAATTTATGATCGGAGCCATTGTGTCAGGGGCGGCGTTTGGTGACAATCTGGGACCTATTTCAGATACGACCATTGCATCCTCTGCAACGCAGCATGCAGAATTGGGTACTGTGGTAAAGACCAGAATGCGTTACAGTCTGCCGGCGGCAGCGGGAGCGCTGATTTTGTTTTTGCTGTTTTCCGGAACCACGGACAAAAGCGCAGTAACCTCAGCCGCCGATGGTACGGCAAATCCGGTCAGTCTGGCTATGCTGGTGGTGCCGGTGGTTATTATTGTACTGTGTCTGATGAAAAAGCATCTGATTACGGCACTGTCATGGGGAATTTTAGCAGGAATCGCAGCCGGATTGCTTTTTGGTATTTATACAATGGACAGCCTTATCTCATTTCCCGGCGGATTTTCCGTGTCAGGTGCAATTATAGAGGCTATAACGGGAACGGCAGGTACAGTTGCGATGCTGATTGCGGTGTTTGCTCTTCTGGGTGTGGTAGAATGCAGCGGTCTTTTTGAGGATGTGGGGGTATTTTTGTCGCGTTTTGCAAAGAATGAGCGCAGTACAGAGGCGGCTATTGTATTGTCAACCGGTATACTCAGCATGGTGACAGGTGTTATTTCCGTGGCAATCGTTGCACTTGGAGATCTGGTAAATGAGCTTGGAGAAAAAGCGGGGGTAAACCGGTATCGGCGCGCAAATCTGCTGGATTGTACAGGCTGCGTATTCTGTTTTCTTGCGCCCTGGACAGTACACTGTGTAATTCCGGCCCAGCAATCTGCTCAATTTGGGGAAGGATTTGCGGTGGCCCCGGCATCGATCCCTTTTGTAAATTATTATTCTATTTGTATGTTGGTGATGCTGGCTGTAGCAGTGATCGCCGGCTATGGCAGGAAGTCGTAAGCAGTTCCCGCACCCTGGCATCAAGAGCCATGGGTGCGGCATTACCGGCACTTAGGCCGGTTTTCGGAGTTATTACATTTTGAAACGTATTTTGATCTGATGTTCGATGATCTGGATGGATTTATAGAATCCCAGTGCAATGATACAAAGCACAATAATGCTTGTGATCACCATATCCAGCTGGAATACCTGGGAGCCGTAGATGATCAGATATCCCAGTCCCCGTCTTGCGGCAAGAAATTCTCCGATAATGACTCCCACCAGGGCGAGCCCGATATTTACCTTTGCCGTACTGAGCAGAATTGGGATGGAGCCTGGGAGGACAACCTTTGAGAAGGCATCCCGTCTGCTTCCGCCCAATGTGTAAATCAGCGTGATTTTTTCCGGATCCACCTGCTGGAAACCGGTGTAGAAGCTGATAATGGAACCGAAAATAGCCACGGACATTCCTGCCACTATGATGGTTCGGGAGCCGGTGCCCAGCCAGACAATAAAAAGCGGAGCCAGCGCCGATTTCGGTAAGCTGTTCAATACCACCAGATAGGGTTCCAGTATTTCCGAGAGTTTCGGAGAATACCAAAGCAAAGTAGAAACCAGCAGGCTAAAAAGCAACACCAGCAGGAAGCTGAAAAGTGTCTCGAATAAAGTGACTCCGATATGAGACAGCATGGAATTATTCTGCAGTTGTTCGGCAAAGCAGCGTGCAACCCGGCTGGGACTGGAGAAGAAAAAGCTGTCGATCCATTTAAAGTCGGCGCTGATTTCCCATAGTACCAAAAAAAGGACAAAAAGAATCGTCCTCCAGGATGCAATCTCATGGTGATGCCGCCGGTGCTTTTTTACAAATTCTTCCTGCTTTGTCAGCTCTGCTGCTTCCTTTTTTCTTTGAAAGCCTTTCTTTTTGCGGGTTTTTTCCTCATTGGGAAATACGGTTTCATCAATTTTGCGGATTGCTTTCATGAGTCAGTTCCTCCCATAGCAGATTGAAATACTGTTGAAATTCGGGAGCATTTCTGGCCGCCAGCGGCGAATCGTCCGCCAGCGTAAGTGCAACGGTTACTTCTTTTTTGACTACCGCGGGACGGCCTGACAAGACGATGATTCTGTCAGCCAGGCTGATGGCCTCTGAAAGATCATGTGTGATGATGATCATCGTCTTACCTGCGGCCCGGATCAGGCGGCAGATATCCGCTGATACGAAGAGCCTGGTCTGGTAATCCAATGCGCTGAATGGTTCATCCAACAAAAGCAGCTGTGGTTCCAGGGCCAGTGTACGGATCAGGGCTGCGCGCTGTTTCATTCCTCCGGACAGTTCGCTGGGACGTTTATCGCGGAATTTGTCCAGCCCATAATCTGTAAGAAGACGTTCAACCGTTTCCAGATGCTCTTTTGTCATGGTGTGATTTAATTCCAGACCCAAAGTTACATTGCGATAAACCGTGCGCCATTCGAATAAATGGTCTCTTTGGAGCATATACCCTATTTTAGGATAATGCAGCGAGCCGTCCGGGTTGTTTACTACGATGGTGCCTTCTTCCGGATCCAGCAGGCCTGCAATGATGGAGAGGAGCGTAGATTTTCCACAGCCGCTTGGACCCACGATAGCGATAAACTCGCCTTCCCGGACTCCAAAGGAGATGTCCTTAAGAGCCTTTGTCTCACCGTGCAGGCTGTGGTAGGAGTAACCTATATTCTTTAATTCCAGAATATTTTGCATATATGCCTTTCCGTTCGGTTTTCCGGACTTTCAACCTTTTTCTTTTTATCATAATGTATGACAGGAAACGTAAAGGGGTTCGTGATAATTCGTAAATAGGGTATCTGCTTGCACTATGAAATATTTTATGGTAATATCTTGTGTAAAGCGTTGCGGCCAATTTCTGAAGGAACGGGAAAATTTATAGCCGCGGCCGAAAAATATCTGGAATGGGAGGAGATTATGGCACAGCTTTGGGGCGGGCGTTTTGTGGGGGAGACAGACAAAACGGCTTATGAATTTAATGCTTCCATCCGTTTTGACAAACGTCTTTTTAAGGAAGACATAGAGGGCAGTATCGCACATGTGACAATGTTGGCGAAACAGGGAATTCTCACGGAGGAAGAACGAGACTCCATTCTTCAGGGACTTGCGGAAATTCGAGACGACGTATTGACCGGCAGGCTTGTGATTGATGATGTCTGTGAAGATATTCACAGCTTTGTGGAAGCCAGGCTGATTGAACGGACAAAAGATGTGGGCAAAAAACTGCACACGGGGAGAAGCCGCAATGATCAGGTGGCACTGGATATGCGTCTTTACACCAGAAAGCAGGTAAGAGAGACGGATACATTGCTGAAGGAGCTGCTCACTGTGATTTTGACGGTTATGGAGGAGAATCTGGATACCTATATGCCGGGTTTTACCCATCTGCAAAAGGCGCAGCCCACTACACTTGCGCATCATTATGGCGCTTATTTTGAAATGTTTCGTCGCGACAGAGAGCGGATGGCCGATATTTACAGGCGTATGAACTATTGCCCTTTGGGAGCGGGGGCACTGGCGGGAACTACCTATGATTTGGATAGGGAATACACGGCATTTCTGTTGGGATTTACCGGACCTACCAGAAACAGTATGGACTCGGTGTCGGATCGCGATTATCTGATCGAGTTCCTTGCAGCACTGTCCACCGTGATGATGCATCTGAGCCGTTTCAGTGAGGAAATCATCAACTGGAATTCCAATGAGTACCAGTTTGTGGAGATCGATGACGCTTATTCGACCGGAAGCAGCATCATGCCGCAGAAGAAAAATCCCGATATTGCGGAATTGGTGCGGGGTAAGACAGGGCGTGTTTATGGTGCATTGGTATCATTGCTCACGGTTATGAAGGGGATTCCTCTGGCCTACAATAAGGATATGCAGGAGGATAAGGAACTTGCCTTTGACGCTATGGATACTGTACGGAACTGTCTGACCTTATTCACGGGAATGCTGCGAACCATGCGGTTTAAAAAGGAACATATGGCTGCCAGTGCCATGAATGGATTTACCAATGCTACTGATGCGGCGGATTATCTGGTGGGAAAAGGCGTTCCTTTTCGGGATGCACATGGGATTGTGGGCAGACTTGTCCTGTATTGCGTGGAGAAAAATACGTCCATAGAGAAGTTGTCGCTGGAAGAGCTGCAGAACATTAGTGATTACTTTGGAGCGGATATCTATGAAGCTGTGTCTCTGAAAACATGTGTGGAGAAACGGCTGACATTGGGCGCTCCGGGGATTGCGGCCATGAAAGCGATGATAGAGCAGTGCAGGGCTTATCTTATGGAGTCAGATTATTTGATGGAAGCAAAGCATTCATGAAGGAAGTAGTGATAAGACTCTTTAAAATAGATTTGCATGAGAGGAATACAATAGATCGTTTCAATGAGAATAGAGGAGGAAAATAGAATGAGCGATAAACTAAAGGTAGGCATCTTGGGCGGAACAGGTATGGTAGGACAGCGTTTCATCTCTCTGCTGGAAAATCATCCATGGTTTGAGGTGACCACCATAGCCGCCAGCCCCCGTTCGGCAGGCGAAATATACGAGGAAGCGGCAGGCGGCAGATGGAAGATGGATACCCCCATGCCGGAGGCCGTAAAGAAGATCGTGGTTATGAATGTAAACGAAGTGGAGAAGGTGGCGGCACAGGTTGATTTTGTATTCAGCGCCGTCGACATGTCCAAGGAAGAGATCAAGAAGATCGAGGAGGCATATGCCCGGACAGAAACCCCCGTGGTCTCCAATAACAGTGCCCATAGATGGACACCGGATGTCCCCATGATGGTGCCGGAGATCAATCCTGAGCATATGGAGATAATCGAAGCACAGAGAAAGCGCCTGGGTACCAGGAGAGGCTTCGTGGCAGTGAAGCCCAATTGCTCTATTCAGAGTTATGCGCCGGTGCTCACTGCATGGATGGAGTTTGAACCGGTGGAAGTAGTTGCCACTACCTATCAGGCGATTTCGGGAGCCGGAAAAACATTTCAGGACTGGCCTGAGATGGTTGGTAATATAATTCCCTATATCGGCGGAGAGGAAGAGAAAAGCGAGAAGGAGCCGCTGCGTATCTGGGGAAAAGTGAAGGATGGGGCTATTGTACCGGCAGAAGGACCTGTGATTACCTGTCAGTGCATCCGTGTTCCTGTACTGAACGGTCATACGGCGGCTGTATTCGTAAAATTCAACAAAAAGCCTGCCAAAGAACAGTTGATACAGAAGCTGCGGGAATTCAGCGGTGAGCCCCAGCGCCTGCAACTGCCCAGTGCGCCGAAGCAGTTTATCCAGTACCTGGAGGACGACAACCGCCCCCAGGTTACGTTGGATGTGGATTTTGAGAACGGCATGGGCATCAGCGTGGGCCGGCTCCGTGAAGATACTGTATATGACTATAAATTTGTGGGACTTTCCCATAATACGGTCAGGGGAGCGGCAGGCGGCGCTGTGCTGTGTGCAGAGCTGCTGAAGGCTCACGGTTATATTGATAAAAAATAAGCTGTATTCCTGTAGGGAGGATTCCTGGCAGGAGAGAATATCAGGCCGCCGCAGGCGGTTATAGAAGTAAGGACGTTAAGTGTGGGAAAGAAATTATTTATCGCGGAAAAGCCCAGTGTGGCGCGGGAATTTGCAAATGCATTAAAAGTGAATACCACCTCCAGGGACGGTTACCTGGAATCGGCGGATGTGATTGTCACCTGGTGTGTGGGCCATCTGGTCACCATGAGTTATCCTGATGCCTACGACGAGCGGCTTCGGAGATGGAGTTTTGACACCATTCCCTTCCTTCCGGAAGAATATAAATATGAAGTCAT
Organism: uncultured Acetatifactor sp.; assembly: GCA_910584865.1. Taxonomy (GTDB): domain Bacteria; phylum Bacillota; class Clostridia; order Lachnospirales; family Lachnospiraceae; genus Acetatifactor. Next base: position 5,123 of record CAJUCE010000003.1, on the reverse strand, counting down.
CGAAAGCTCCAAAAAGCAATATACTATTGTGAGCTCCCTGATGAAGCGTCCCGATGTGGCCACCATCTATGTATGCACGGACTCCGGACGGGAGGGGGAGTACATATACCGCCTGGTGGAGCAGATGTCCGGCGTCAAGGGCAAGGAACGCAGGCGAGTGTGGATTGACTCCCAGACGGAAGAGGAGATTCTCCGGGGAATCCGTGAGGCAAAAGATTTACAGGAATACGACAACTTAAGCGATGCCGCCTACCTGCGTGCCAAAGAAGACTATCTCATGGGCATCAACTTTTCCCGTGTGCTCACCCTGAAATACGGAAATGTGGTAAAGGATTATTTAAAACGCGATAAGGCGGTGATTTCCGTAGGCCGGGTCATGACCTGCGTCCTGGGGATCATCGTAAACCGGGAGAGAGAGATACGCTCTTTCGTCAAGACCCCTTTCTACAGGGTGCTCGGGACTTTCCGTCTGCAGGACAGGAGATTTATTGGGGAGTGGAAAGCGGTGGAGGGTTCTTCCTGGTTTGCCTCCCCGAAGCTCTATAAGGAGAACGGTTTCAAGGAGAAGGAGGATGCGGAGAAGCTGGTGGCCTATCTGGAGCAGGAACCGGTGGGTGACATCGTCCTGGAGAACATTTCCCGGAAAAAGGAGAACAAGAATCCGCCCCTTCTGTACAATCTGGCGGAACTGCAGAACGACTGCTCCAAAATGTTCAAGATCAGTCCGGATGAGACCCTGCGTATCGTCCAGGAGCTATACGAAAAAAAGATGGTTACCTACCCCAGGACGGACGCCAGAGTTCTGTCCACTGCCGTGGCAAAGGAAATACATAAAAATATCGGCGGACTCCAGGGCTTTTCCCCTGCCGCTGTCTTTGCCGCTGAAATTCTGCAGAAGGGCAGCCACAAAGGGATTGCAAAAACCCGGTATGTCAACGATAAGCAGATCACGGACCACTATGCCATCATTCCCACAGGCCAGGGACTGAACAACCTGAAGAATCTGCCGCCTCTGTCCGCCAGAGTGTATGAGGTGATAGTCCGCAGGTTCTTAAGCATCTTCTATCCGCCTGCGGTATACCGGAAATACGCGCTGTGCATCCGGGTGAAGGAGGAACGGTTTTTCGCTAACTTTAAGGTGCTTGCTGAGGAAGGGTACCTGAAAGTGATGGCCAGGAAGGACAGCCAGGCTGCGGAGAGTGCCCCGGGAAGGACAGGGACAGCCGGAGCCGGAAATCCAGGGCTGCCGTCCGGCGGAAGCGGATATACCGGGGCAGAAGCCGATAACAGGACAAGAACCGGAAATGAAAATGCCGACAAGACAGCGTTAACAGTGGAAGGCATGGTTTCGGGCGCAGGAAATGGAAGAGAGACATTCCATGGAAGCCGGGGAAATACCGAAACAGAAACTGCGGTGCAGGGCATGGCGGAAACAGCATTTAAAACAGGAGCCATGCAGAAGCCGGAAGATAATGTCGCAGGGAACGCTTCCGGAACGGGCGAAAAAACCGCCCAGGGCGGCGACGGGGAGGAGACCGAAATCAGGGGTGACGATGCCTTCCTGAAGCTTCTGGATTCCCTGAAGAAGGGCTCTAAACTTTCAGTTGACTCCTATGAAATCAAAGAAGGGGAAACCTCGCCCCCCAAACGCTACACTTCAGGAAGCATCATTCTTACCATGGAGAATGCAGGCCAGTTTATTGAAGACGATGAACTGCGGGCCCAGATCAAGGGAAGCGGCATCGGCACCAGTGCCACAAGGGCGGAGATTCTGAAGAAACTGGTGAACATTGAATATCTGGCCCTCAATAAAAAAACCCAGGTCTTGACTCCCACCCTGATGGGGGAAATGATTTACGACGTGGTAGGTAGTTCCATCAAAGCGCTTCTGGACCCGGCCCTGACAGCCAGTTGGGAGAAGGGGCTGACACAGGTGGCAGAGGGAAATATCACTTCAAAGGAATACATGGACAAGCTGAACGGATTCGTGGGGCGCAGGACCCAGTATGTGAAACAGCTTCGCAACCAGAGCGCGCTGTACGCCCAGTTCCAGGCTGCGGCAGCAAACTATAAATCTGCGGAATCCGCCGGCAGAAAGCAGATACAGCGGCAAAACGGCGGCAAGTAAGGAAGTGTTCCGAAATAAATATGCCGGATCCCGCACAGGAAGGTACATATATGCTGGTGTTTTGTTCCTGAATGTGCAAATTTAATTCTTCACAATTCCTAAGAAGAGTGGAAATGTAATGTATCGCGAATGAACGCTGCCACAAGCTGAACAGAAATGGGTAAATGACTGCGCTTACAAGGATGATATATAAAATTCGAGTTTATGGGGGTATTCGCTGTGGGCAGAACTTTCGCAGAAATGCAGGACAGGTACAAAGAAATTGTCAATAGATTTAATAAGATCGAACTGCAGGAATGGAAAGCCGAAGGCGCTATGATTGAACTGGCAAAGCAGGTTGGTGAATTGGCAAAACAGGTTATGATTAAAGAAAGGTATTACGCTTTAGAAGGGGAAGACCCCAATGTCGACGAGCGTTTAGGCAATGAGATGGCGGATGTAATTGCACAGATAATGAGACTGGCTGATTATTATAAGATAGATCTGGAAAAAGCATTTACTGAAGCAAGAGAAGATGAAGACAGATATTTGAAATCAAGAGGAGTTTAGTAACTGTAAATGGATTCTATGTGTCGCATAAACAGGAGGACTGATTCAAATTGAGCACAAAAATCACCATTTCCGAATTATATGATTTAAAGGAGACAATCGCCGCCGGACTGTTGGAGGGACTGGCCTATCCATGGGAAGCGCTTCCGAAAATCCATGATTTTATCATCAGCCTGGGCGAGAGCCTTCCGAAAGAAATTTATGAGGAGCGGGGAGAGCATATCTGGATTGCCAAAAGCGCCAAAGTAGCCCCCACGGCCTGCCTGAACGGGCCTCTTATCGTAGACGAGGATGCGGAAATCCGCCATTGTGCGTTTGTGCGCGGAAATGCCATCGTGGGAAAAGGAGCCGTGGTAGGCAATTCCACGGAGCTGAAAAACGTCATCCTGTTCAACAAAGTGCAGGTGCCTCATTACAACTATGTGGGGGACAGCATTCTGGGCTATAAATCCCACATGGGAGCCGGCTCTATTACATCCAATGTAAAAAGTGACAAGACCCTGGTAGTGGTAAAGGGAGAAGGAATTTCCATCGAGACGGGATTAAAGAAAATGGGAGCCATGCTCGGCGATAACGTGGAAGTGGGCTGCAACAGTGTCCTGAATCCCGGAACGGTGGTGGGCCCCAATACCAATATCTATCCCACATCCATGGTCAGGGGCGTGTTACCTGCGGACAGCATCTACAAGAAAGCCACGGAGATTACCGGAAAAAGGGAGGGGTAAAGGGATGCGGATCCGCGCGGCTGTAGAGCATAATGAAATGGGATATCTGATCTATGCTGAGAACCTGCCCGGCGCTTTCACCAGGGGGAGGACCAGAGAGGAAGCGTTGGATAAACTGCCTGACGAGGTGAAGCGGTATCTGCTGTGGGCTACTGGCGCTGTACCGGAAGGAATGACGGCGGACATCCAGGTGGTACAGGAAGAGAAGAGCAGCCTGGACATCCACCAGGCAGATTCGGAGATTATCTTTGACAGCGAGAAGACTCCCTTGTCAGAGGAAGAATACCGGAAAATGAGGGATTTGGCCTTCAAGTCTGCCCGGGATTTCCGGATGCTGTACGATTCCATTCCGGAACCTGACAGGACGTCCCTTCCCGTGAGACAATGTTTTTATGGCCATGTGCCCCGGACTGCCAGAGAAATGTACATTCATACCAATCAGGTGACCAGCTCCTATTTAGACGGGCTAGTGGATATCAGGAATCTTCAGGACATTTACGACAATCGTCTGGCTGCGTTCCGGCAGTTGGAAGGGGTATCCGGCTATCTGGACAATAAAGTATACGAGCATCCCTATGGTGAACCCTGGTCCTTGAAAAAGGCTCTGCGGCGCTTTCTCTGGCATGACCGGATCCATGCGAAAGCGATGTACCATATGGCCAGGGGGATTTGGGGAGAGACGATTGCGAATCCTTTTCATTTTGACGTAACATTTGGGTCAGGCGGAATAATTTTTTACAAAAAATACTAGATTTTTTCCCATAAGTATGAGAAAATAGGGAAAGAGATTATTATATGTCAATTCTCGGATTGATATGCAGTAAAAAGTGTGTGTTCGCAGACTTTTTATTGTTATGAATCATAACCTACATAATCGAAAGGAGATTTCACATGATTTATTCAAAGGAAGTTGAAGAAATGTGCACAGTTGCTCAGGGTGTGCACCATGGCTGTGCGCCTATCCCCGAAGAAGCAAAGTGGGTGCAGGCAAAGAAGGTGGAAGACATTTCCGGTCTCACACATGGTGTCGGTTGGTGTGCTCCCCAGCAGGGCGCATGTAAGCTGACTCTGAACGTCAAGGAGGGCATCATTCAGGAAGCGCTGGTTGAGACCATCGGCTGCTCCGGCATGACCCATTCCGCCGCCATGGCTTCTGAGATTCTTCCCGGCCTGACTGTTATGGAAGCTCTGAACACTGACCTTGTGTGCGATGCCATCAACACTGCCATGAGAGAGCTGTTCCTGCAGATTGTCTACGGACGTACCCAGAGCGCATTTTCCGAGGAAGGGCTGCCTATCGGCGCCGGCCTTGAGGATCTGGGCAAGGGCCTTAGAAGCCAGGTTGGTACCATGTACGGTACTTTGAAGAAGGGTCCCCGTTATCTGGAAATGGCAGAAGGCTATGTAACCGGCATCGCTCTGGACAAGGATGACCAGATTATTGGCTATGAGTTCGTAAGCCTTGGAAAGATGACCGATTTCATCAAGAAGGGTGATGATCCCAATACTGCGTATGAGAAGGCAAAGGGACAGTACGGACGCGTTGCAGACGCCGTGAAGATTATCGATCCCAGAAAAGAGTGAGACAGGGCTGCAAAGCTGTCATACGCTGCTTCTCATGGAAATGTCTTATGACAATTCCAAAGGACAAAGAGAATTGAGAAGTTTCCAGAAAAATAAGGAGGACAGGAAAAAATGGCTTTATTTGAATCATATGAAAG